>CAZKNH010000029.1:0-29641 GCA_964553875.1 uncultured Gammaproteobacteria bacterium
GCGCTCTCGAGGTACGAGTACTGCACGGCGACGCTCGCGATGTCGCCGCGATGCACGTACTCGACCGTGTCGATTGCCCCCGGATCGACCCAGCCGGTTCCGGTCGGCGTGATCACGACGAGCACCGAGCGCTCGAACGCGCCCGTCCGCTCGAGCTCGGCGAGCGCGAGCCGCGAACGCTCCTCGACGGTCTCCGCGGAGTTGAGACCGACGTAAACGCGGATCGGCGCCTCCACGTCGTCGTCGCCGAAGAAGTCGCGCAAGTCCTCGAGCGTCGGCCCCGACGAGATGAACGCCCGCCCCTGACGGCCGAGATCTTGCCAGTCGAGCGGCGAACCTGATCCGCCGCTTCGGAGCGGATCACCGGGCGGCGCCGCTTCGGGATCGATCATCGCGTCGAGTTGCTGGAACGAGCTATCGGCGGCACGCAGCAGCCAGCGGAACAAGACGCCGTCGATCACCGACCAGAACGCGGCGGCGGCAACGACGATGCCGAGGAGCGTCGAAACGCGCGGCGGCACGAAGCGAGCGAGGAAGCGAGCCGAGATCCGGTACGTGAGCCGGAAGAGCCGTGCGACGATCAGCACGACGGCGGCGAGCGCGAGGGCCGAGGCGCCGACCGTGAACGGCCGCGTGCCTTCGGCCGGCGGCATCTCCATCAGCGCGCGAATCGAGTCCTGCCAATCCGACGCCTTGAGCAGGAAGACGGCCGCCGTGACGATGCACGCCGTCCACGCGACACCGTGAACGATCGAGAGCACCCGCCCCTTCGGCACCGGCAGCTCGAGGTAACGCCAGACCGCTTCGCCTAAGACCCCGAGCCCGTAACCCGCGCTCAACGAAACGCCGGAAACGATGCCCTGCATCAGCGCCGCGCGCGGCAACAGGCTCGGCGTCAACGAGAACGCGAAGAACAACGTGCCGACGAGAAGCCCCGGAGACGACAAGGACGCCCTGAACACGCTGTCGACGCGCGCGTCTTCTCCGCGCTCGTGCCGGTGCCAGAACCACGGCCGCAACCAGAACGGACGCATGACTCGCTCGCGGCCGACGCTTCAACCCGCCCCGTCACCGAGCGCGAGCGAACGGCGGCTCGATCGAGCACACCGGGATCCGCGGTGCGGTCCGTGAGCTCGCAGGCACGGTGACATCGGAACGGACCGACACATCGAGGTATGCCTCGTCGCGGAAACGCGTTGAGGGTGCAAGGTCTGTGCCGACGAAGGCCGAGAACGAGTGCTTGGCGACGAACAGCAGCAGCGAACCGCAGCAGGGCAACAGGCCCGATAGCTCTCTGCCGTCGCATGCCGACATAGTGCTCTCGAGGAGACTGACTAATGGACGAGTACCAACTCTCGCGCGGGCTCGGGTGGCTCGGCATCGGTCTCGGCGCCGTCGAGCTGCTCGCACCGCGCCGACTCGGCGACGCAATCGGCCTTGCCGAGGAACATCACCATCTGCTGCCGATCATGGGCCTCCGCGAGATCGCTTGCGGGATCGGCATACTGCAGTCCGACGACGGCGCGGGATGGCTCTGGTCGCGCGTCGCGGGAGACGCGCTCGATCTCGCCGCGCTCGGCGCCGCGCTGTCGGACGAGCACAACGACGGCTCCCGCGTCTCGATCGCGCTCGCAGCGGTAGCCGGCGTGACCGCGCTCGATGCATGGTGCGCGTCGCGCATGTCCGAGCGGCGCGGCGAGGCGGCGCGCTCGAGACGGCGAAAAGAGGTTTCGACCGAGGAGACCGGCGACGTCGAAATCGAGCGTGAACAGACACGCAAGAGCATCACGATCAACCGACCGCTCGACGACGTGTACGCCTTCTGGCGTGACTTCGGGAATTTCCCGCGCTTCATGCCGCACGTCGAGTCCGTCGAAGTCCGCGACGGCGGCCGGTCGCACTGGATCGTGAAAGGCCCTGCCGGGCGGCACGTGGAATGGGACGCGGAGATCGTCGAGGAGGTGCCGCCCACGACGATCGCGTGGCGCTCGCTGCCGGGCGCCGACGTGCCGAACACGGGACACGTGCGGTTCGAGCCCGCGCCGGGCGGACGAGGCACCGTCGTGCGCGTCGAGCTCGGGTACGACATGCCGGGCGGCGCCGTGGGCGACGCAGTCGCCAAGCTCTTCGGCGTCTCGCCCGGAAAGCAGACGGAGATGGCGCTGCTCCGCGTGAAGCAGCTGCTCGAGACCGGCGAGGTCGCCCGCACCGAGGGGCAGCCCGCCGGGCGCACGCGAAGCACGTCGCGTCGGTATGACGACTGGCTGCGCACGGGCATCTGATCCCGCGCTTCGCGCCGACGTTCGAGTCCGCTGCGCGCCGACATCCGGGCTCGCGCAGCACGCGCACCGCACGCGCGCTCGCGGCAATAAGCCGTCCGCGCCCGTCCGCGCCTACGAGGAACGCACATGAAAGCGATCTGTTGGTACGGCAAGCATGACGTTCGCGTCGAGGACGTGCCGATGCCGCACGTGCTCAATCCGCGCGACGCGATCGTCAAGATCACGTCGACCGCGATCTGCGGCTCGGATCTCCACTTCTACGACGGCTTCATCCCGGCGATGGAGAAGGGCGACATCGTCGGGCACGAGTTCATGGGCGAGGTCGTCGAGGTCGGCCCCGAGGTTCGGAATCTCGAGGTCGGCGATCGCATCGTCGTGCCGTTCCCGATCGCGTGCGGGTCGTGCCAGTTCTGCTCGAAGGAGCTCTACTCGCTCTGCGAGAACTCGAACCCGAACGCGCCGATGGCGGCGCGGATGTTCGGTCACTCGCCGGCCGGTATCTACGGGTATTCGCATCTGATGGGCGGTTATGCCGGCGGGCAGGCGGAGTATGCGCGCGTCCCGTTCGCGGACGTCGACCATCTGAAGGTCCCGGACGGGATGACCGACGAGCAGGTGCTGTTCCTGTCCGATATCCTGCCGACCGGTTACATGGCCGCCGAGCAATGCGGAATCGAGCCGGGAGATACGGTCGCCGTCTGGGGTTGCGGGCCCGTCGGGCTTTTCGCGATCAAGAGCGCGTATCTCCTCGGCGCCGAACGCGTGATCGGCATCGACCGCGTCCCGGCGCGGCTCGAGATGGCCGCGGAAAAGGCCGGCGCGGAAACGTTGAACTTCGAGGACGTCGACGTCTACGACGCGCTGCTCGACATGACGGGCGGGCTCGGCCCCGATGCGTGCATCGATGCGGTCGGCATGGAGGCGCACGGACCCGCGCTCGAGTACGCATACGACCGCGTGAAGCAAGCGATGATGCTCGAGACCGAGCGGCCCATCGCGTTGCGTCAGGCGATTCGCGCATGCCGTAAAGGCGGCACGGTCTCGATTGCCGGCGTCTACGGCGGGCTCGCCGACAAGATTCCGCTGGGGGCGCTGATGAACAAGGCGCTGACGATCAAGACGGGACAGACGCACGTGCACCGCTACATGCGGCCGCTGCTCGAGCGAATCCGGAACGGCGAGATCGACCCGAGCTTCGTGATCACGCACACGCTGCCGCTCGAGGAGGGCCCGGCGGCCTACGATCTGTTCCTGAAGAAGCGGGACGAGTGCATCAAGGTCGTGCTGAAGCCGGACATGGACACGGCGGCGGGCTGACTGCGCCCGGCAAAGGACCAGGGCGCGGCAGCGAGCTCGTGCTGCAATCCCAGTACGTCTCCGCGATGCGCTCGCCGCGGCGAGCGCCATCCCCTTTTCGCGCCAGCGGCCCGGCGGGGGACCCGTTCACCCCTCCGGAAGGACGGAAGTCACGCTATGTGCGCGTCGAGCCCGTGACTAAGATAGCGCGGCAGCCGGCCGAGGGGACGCCGGCGGTATCCACACGTTTAAGGAGTCGGTATGACCATCGACGTCTACGATCAGCTCATGACGTTCTCCGCGATGCTCGGGAATCTCGACAAGATCCTGACCAAGGCGGAGGCGGACGCGGACGCGAGAAAAATCGACCTGCAGGTATTCCTGCACGATCGCCTCGCGCCCGACATGCTGCCGTTCGTGAAGCAGATCCAGATCATGTCCGATCAGGCGAAGGGCTGCGCGAGCCGACTGGCCGGACAGGAGCCGCCGAAGTGGGAGGACAACGAGCAGACCTTCGCGGACCTCCACCGCCGCATCGCGCGGACGCGTGACCACCTGGAGTCGTTCCGCCGGGAAGATTTCCACGGGTGGGAGACGCGCGACATCGAGCTCAAGTATCCGAACGCGACGCTAGCCTTCAAAGGCAAGGACTATCTCCTCACGCACGTCGTGCCGAACTTCTATTTCCATTACACGACGGCCTACCTGATCCTGCGCCACGACGGCGTGCCGCTCGGCAAGCGCGACTACCTCGGCGGCTGACGCCCCACGGTCGACGCGCTGCCCGTCAACCGGCGCCCTGGCCCGACACGCCCGTCGCTCTCGGCATCATCATGGTCGGCGGATGCTCGGGCCCGGGCGTCCTGCCGTCGCCGAAGATCCGCGTCGCGAGCGCGATCATACCGGCGACGTCGCTCAAATTCGCGGGCACGACGAGCGTGTTCGCGCTCTTCGCGAGGTGGCCGAACTGCCGCACGTAGTCCTCCGCGATGCGCAGCTGCATCGCCTCGAGCCCGCCCTTGCCGCTCACGGCCTCCGCGACCATGCGAAGCCCCTCCGCGGTCGCCTTCGCGACGGCGAGGATCGCCTCGGCTTCGCCGGCCGCTTCGTTGATCTGCTGCTCCCGCGCGGCCTCGGACGCCTTGATGATCCGCTGCTTCTCGCCCTCGGCCTGGTTGATCTTCGCGTCGCGCTCGCCCTCGGAGGTCAGGATCAGCGCGCGCTTCTCCCGCTCCGCGCGCATCTGCTTCTCCATCGCTTGCAGCACGTCCGCAGGCGGGTTGATGTTCCTGATCTCGTAGCGCAGCACCTTCACACCCCACGGCTCGGACGCCTTGTCGAGCTCCGTCACGACGTTCGCATTGATCGACGCGCGTTCCTCGAACGTGCGGTCGAGGTCGATCTTGCCGATCTCGCTGCGCAGCGTCGTCTGCGCGAGCTGCGAGATCGCGAAGACGTAGTCCGAGATCCCGTACGACGCGCGAACGGGATCGAGAACGCGCAGGTAGAGCACGCCGTCGATGCCGACCTGGACGTTGTCCTTCGTGATGCACACCTGCTCGGGAATGTCGATCGCCTGTTCCTTCAACGTGTGCTTGTACGCGACGCGCTCGACGAACGGAATGAGAATGTGAAAGCCGGCCTGCAGCGTGCGGCTGTACTTGCCGAGCATCTCGACGATGTAGGCGCTTTGCTGCGGCACGACGACCGCGGTCTTCGCAATCACGATGATCACGAGGATCGTGAGTGCGATGACTACCCAGAACGCGTACTGATCCATAAGCCTCTCCTTGGTGGCCGAATACTCAACCGCTAATCTTCGCCGACGACGCTACGCACGCGCAGCGTGAGCCCGTCGACCGCCTCGATGCGCGCTTCCGCGCCCGCCGGAATCGGCCGGCTTCCGACGTTCACTGCCGTCCATAACGAACCGCGATACTCGGCCCGGCACGACTTGCCCGGTGCGAGCTCCTCCGGGAGCGCGACGAGTCCGCCGACGTCGCTCTCGACCGTGCCGAGCGGCCTGCCCCGCACTTTCTCATAAAGCTGCCGCCGAACCGTGAACATCGTCAGGACGGAAAGCGCGGCGAACGAAAGCCATTCGATCCACGGCGGCAGATCGGGCCCCAGGCTTCCTGCGACGCCGACGAGGATCGCGGAGATACCGAGGAACACGAGATAGAACTGCGCGTCTATCGCGAGGAGCTCGGCACTGAGCAGCACGACCCCGAGAATGATCCATGCCCACCAAGTCATCTTCATTCACCTCCCGCCCGTATTCGGGCGCGCGAAATTATCGGCATCCTCCGAAGCGAAGTCACGTGACGCTCCCGCGTCCGACAGTGTTGTCGATCGTGGACCATCGAATCCCTGCTTCTTTTGATGCGCGATCGTCGTTGCGATCGCGTCAGAGATCACGGCGCAGGCTTCGACGGTTGCCCGCGCTCGCGTTTCGATCTCGTTCTCTCTTCCGTCCCCGCGCTACACCTTGAGCAGCTTCTCCCTTCGTTCGGCCCTGGCGCACGACAGCGCGACGAGCGCTACGACCGCGAGCGCGACGCCGATCCGGTTCTGCACCGTCCACGCGAGCACGTCTGCGGCGCTCGCATCGTCGACCGTGAGCGGATTGAAGAACGGCGACCAGCGGCTCGGCATGCCGCCGAATCCGGTCACGAAGCCGTTCCCGACGAGCAGCACGCCCGAGACGAGCGCGGCCGTGATCTCGCTCTTGAGGAGCGCGCCGAGACCCGCGGCGGCGACGAGACAAAGCACCGCGCTTTGAAACGCACCGTAGAGCGCGGCCGGCGGATACGACGTGAAGAAGAGCACCGTCACGATCGCGAGGAGCGTCTCGGCGGCGAGCAGCACCGCCGCCGCGGCGGCGAGCTTCGAGATCCAGACCCGTGCCGCGCCGCCCGGAACCGTGTAAGTGACCTCGAGCGTCCGCTGCTCGATCTCGGCTGCGATGATGCGGACGCCGAGACCGATGCCGAGCACGGCGAGCGGAAAGCCGATCAGCTCGTTCTGCGCGTCGCTCGCATCGAAGCTCTCGTCGCGCCATCCGGCGACGAGCGTCAGTGCCTGATACGCGGGCCACGAGAGCGCGAGCAGCGGCACGACGAAATAGCGCTTGCCGAGCTGGAGCCGCAGCGACAGCTCGAGGAGATGGACCACATCGCCCAAAGCCCGTGCGGCCCTCACCGCCGCGGCACGAACGCCGCTCGAGACCATGGAAGCCTTCTTCTTCATAACATGCTCATGCATCGCGCCCGGCTCCACTCGTCATGAGCTCGAGATAACCGTCCTCGATCACGGGCTCGACCGCGTTCGCGGCGGGATGCGGCCGTGCCGGGGACAGCACGCGCATCCGCACACCGCCGCCCGCGTCGGGCACCTGATCGACGACCTTGCACGAATGCGGCAGCTCGATCCGCTCGCCGGCCGCCGCGCGAACCTCCCATGTTTTCCCTGCCGCGAGCGCCGCGAGCTCCGCAGGCGCGCCGTCGTAGACGATGCGGCCGCGGCGGAGCACGATCACGCGCCGGCACGACACCGCGACGTCCTCGACGACGTGCGTCGAGAACAGCACGACGCGTCCTTCGGCGAGCCGCGACAAGAGGTTCCGGAAGCGGATCCGCTCGCGCGGGTCGAGCCCGACGGTCGGCTCGTCGACGATGATGATCGGCGGCTCGCGGAGCAACGTGCGCGCGACCGCGACGCGCTGCCGCATGCCGCCCGAGAACGCACCGATCTTCTCGTGCTGGCGCTCGCTCAAGCCGACCTCGGCGAGGAGCGCATCGACACGCTCGCGCCGTTCCCGTCGATCGCCGACGTCGTAGAGAAGCGCGAAGTAGTCGAGATACTCGCGAGCAGTCAGGTGATTCGGCAGCCCGAACTCCTGCGGGAGATAGCCGACCCATCGGCTCACATAGCTGCCGACGCGGTGCTTCGGCATGCCGCTGTAGTGGATCGCCCCCGCGGTCGGATCGAGCACGCCCGCGAGCATCCGAAGCAGCGTCGTCTTGCCGGCACCGTTCGGTCCGAGGATGCCGATCATGCCCTGCCTCGCCGCGAAGCTCGTCGTCGCGAGCGCCTCGATCTCGGCTTGCGGCAGATCGAGACCGAATACCGCGTCACAGGTCTTTCGCCATGCCGCGCGCATGCGCCCGACCTCGGTCGGTACATGCGCGCCCCCCGCACGCGCGGCGCGGCGCGCGGTGCGACGGCCGAGCTGCACGGTCAGCGTGAGGCCCGCGAGCAGCACGACGGCGACCGGAGGCAGGGCCTGCCGCGTGCCGTCGACGGCCGGCTGCAGCGTATACGCGTACGCGAACGCCGCGAGCATGGTCCACGGCGCGAGCGTCAGAACGATCGAATCGAACAGAGAGCCCTGCGTTTCCCGCGCCTCGTGCACGCCGTTCCGCAGCAGCACCATGTAACGGAGCTCGATCACCGCACGCGCCGCGAACGCCGCGGCGAGATAGGCGAAGAGCAGCCGCCACGTCATCGAGTCGAGGAAGAGCGTCATGTAGAGCGGGCCCGCGAGGAGCATACCGAACGTCAACGCCCGCTCGCTGGCATCGCGCCGCGTGCGCGCGACGCGGTCGCCGCCGTCGCGGCCGAGCCGCCATGCGCGCTTGACCGGCCCCGCCCGGCCGTACACCTTCGAGAGGTAGCGGGCTTCGAGCGCCGTCGCATTGGTGTCGAACGCGAGCCTCGGAGCCCGGTGGAAGATCGACACCGCGAGCCACAGGAACACCGCGGCGACGAGCACGGTCGTGACGATCTGCCACGTCAGCGTGGTCAGTTGCCCCGAGACGATCAGCGGCACGACGACGGCCGCCGTCGCTCCGATCCAGCCGAGCACGATCCACGGACCAAGCTTCCCGAAGATGCGATCGATGCGCGTCAGCAGCACGAAGCCGACCGGAATCACGAGCAGCGTCAGCACGGTCGACGTCGCGAGTCCGCCCATGACGACGGTCGCGAACGGCGGCCAGATCTCGAGCTCCTCGCCGGTCGACAGCGCGAGCGGCCATAAGCCCGCGATCGTCGTGCAGCTCGTCATCAGCACGGGCCGCGTGCGCTCGCGGACCGCGGCGATCGCGGCCGCCCCGCCGCTCGCGCCGCTCGCGAGCACGCGCTGCTGCATGCGGTCGACGAGCAGGATCGCGGGATTGACCGTGAGCCCGAGCAGCGCGATCACGCCGACGAGCGCGTAGATGCCGGCGCCGACGCCGGCGAGCACGAGCGACCACGTCGCGCCGAGCACGGTCAGCGGCACGGAGACGAGCACGAGGATCGGCAGCGTGAACGACTCGAACGTGATCGCGAGCACGGCGTAGAGCAGCAGCAGGACCGGCACGAAAATCAGCCGGAACCAATCGGTGCCCTCGTCCGCGACCGACTCGACGGTGTATCCGCTCGGCCGGTAGACGGTCCGCACCGCGTCCTCGATTGCCGCCTCGAGCCGGAGCCGCTCGGGTCCCTGCAAAGGCGCGGAGCTTGCGAGGCTGTAGCTCACCGCAAGCTCGCGCCGCCCGTTGTGATGTGCGATCGCGGGCGGCGCCGGCACACGGCTCGCCGTCGTGACCATGCCGAGCGGTAACGCGCCTTCGTCCGTTGCCAGCCTGAGCGCCTCGATCGACGCGATCGCGTCGTACGCGACGATCTCGGGCCGGCGCACCGTCAACGGCAGCTCGCGCCCGTCGGCGAGCGTGAATCCGACCGACAGCTCGACGCCTTCGCGCCGGAAGACGTTCAGTGCGTTCAGCACGTCCTCCGGATTGAGCCGATATGCGGCAAGCGCCGTGCGGAGCGGCTCGACGCGCAGCTCGTCCTGACCCGTGCCGCCCGAGATCCACGCCTCCTCGACGTCGGGAATCGACTCGAGGCGCGCCTCGATCTCGCGCGCGATCAGGTTGATCTGCACCATGTCCGGTCCCGACACACGGACTTCGGACGCGGCCGCGCCGAGCGCGCCGCCGGAGCCGCCGTTTCGTCCGCCGCCGGATCCGCCGCCGTCGCCGAGGCTCACCGCGCGGACCTCGACGCCGTCGAGCCCTTCGGCCGCCTTCCGTACCTCTTCGCGCACGCGTCCGGCCGTCGCGCCGCCCGCGCCGCGTGCATCGGGGTCGAGGTGCACCGTCAGCGTGCCGCCGACTTCCCGGAACGAGCTTTCGACGAGCTCGATGCCGTCGAGGGCGAGCACCGCCTGCTCCATTCGCGCGAAGACCGAGGCGGCTGCGTCGAGCGAGCGGCTCCCCGCGAGCTCGATCTCGAGGCTCACCTGGTCGGCCTGCTCGGCCTGTTGCGCGAGGCTGCCGACGAGGACCCACGGCAGCGCGATCACGATCGTCAGCACGATCGAGACCGTGACGCCGACGAGCCACGGCGCGGGCCGCCGCAGCGCGGACATGAGGAGCGCGGACAAGAGCGCGCGGGCACGCTGCGGCGGCACCTTGCCGCCGTGCTCCCGCCGCCATTCGGCGCGCCGCGCGAGCCGCGCAGCCGCGGCCGGCGCGGCGAGCTTCGCGGCGAGGAGCGGCACCAGGCCGACCGCCACGACGAGCGACGCGAACAGCGGAAGCAGGATCGCGACCGCGACGAGCTCGAGCGCGCCGCGAATGAAGCCGTCGTCGACGAGAAATACGGCCGGCAGGAAAACGACGGCGTTCGTCGCGCTCGCTGCGAGCATCGCGCGGACGGTCCGCTTGATCCCCGCGATCGCGGCGGACTCCGCCGCCAGCCCGCGCTCGAGGAAACGCTGCACGGCCTCGAAGACGACGATGCTGTTGTCGACGAGCATGCCGATGCCGACGGCGAGCCCGAGCAGCGTGATGAGGTTCAGCGTGTAGCCGCCGAGGTAGAGCATCGCACCCGCGACGAGCAGGCTCATCGGCACCGCGACCGCGACGACCGCGACTGCGCGGACCTCGCGCAGGAACAGGTAAAGCACCGCGAGCGCGATCACGAAGCCCGAGAACGCGAGCCGCTTCAGCCGATCGAGCTGCTCCTCCACCGTCTCCGCCGCGTCGAAACCGATCCGGAAGTCGACGCCGTAGGGCGCCCATTCCGCGCGGAGCTCCTCGACGCGCTCGCGCAGCGCGCGTCCGAGCCGCACGAGGTTCTCGCCTTCCTCCTGAAAAACGATGAGCCCGGTCGCATCGGCGCCGTTGATCCGGAACGCGCTGTCGACGCGCGCGGTCGTGATCTCGATGTCGGCGACGTGACGCAACAGCACCGGCCGCGTGGGATCGATCCTGAGCTCGCCGAGCGACGCGACGCCGCTGGGGCGCCCGTCGAGCATGACCTGCCAGCGGCGGCCGTCCCGCTCGGTGCCGCCGAGATAGCGGAGCCGCTGCACGGATCGGCCGAGCAGCGTCGTGACCGCCTCCGGGCGGATGCCGAGCGCCGCGCAGCGCTCGGGGTCGATCCACACCGTGACCTCGCGAGGCGCGCCGCCCGTCGCGAGCACCTGGCTCACGCCGGGCACCGAAGCGACGCGCGGCGCGATCCGCTGATCGACGAGATCGCGCAGCGCATTCGGGTCCGCGCCGCCCGTCACGTGGATGATCATCGCGAAGCGGCTGAACGCCGTGAGATCCTGAGACGAGACGTTGATGAACGTACCTTGGGGTTGCGTCCGCGCGAGCTCCGCGGCGATGCTCGTGAGCTCGAGCTCGCGCACGCGGACGTTCGTGCCGCGGTCGAACTCGAGGGTCAGCCGGCCGCTCGCGCCGTTGACCTCGCCCCACGTTTCCTTGAGCCCCGGCAGCTCGCCGACGCGCGCCTCGAGCGGCAGCAGGATCTCGCGCTCGACGACGTCGGGCTCGGAGCCCGGGCGCGCGAACGACACGACGAGCTGCTCGCCGCGAAGCGCCGGCATCAGCTCGATCGGGATCCGGTACCACGCGAAGAGCCCGAGCAGCGCGAGCGCGAGAAAGAACATCGACGTCGCGATCGGCCGTCGAACGGGCAGCGCAATGACGTCGAGCCCCATGGCCGAGCCTACGTTGCGTGGCGGGACCGGAAGCCGATCCGGTCGAGCACGAGATAGACGCACGGGATCACGAACAGCGAGCCGAGCGTCGACGCGACGAGCCCGCCGATGATCGTGAGCGCGAGCGGCGCGCGAAGCTCGGCCGCGTCGCCCGTCCCGATCGCGAGGGGTACGAGCGCCAGCACCGTCGTCGCCGTCGTCATGATGATCGGCCGCAGCCGGATCGACGCCGCGCGCGCGAGCGCGCGCCGCCGCTCGACGCCGTCCGCGATCTGCCGCCGCGCCGCATCGGCGAGCAGGATCGCGTCGTTGACGGCGATGCCGGCGAGCACGATCAGGCCGAGCATCGCCATCACGCCGATCGGCGCGCCGGTCGGGACGAGCGCGACCGCGACACCGATCAGCGACAGCGGAATCGCCGCGAGGATCGTGAGCGGATGGAGCAGCGACTCGAACGTTCCGGCGAGGACCATGAACACGAGAAGCAACGCGAGCATCGCCGCCCAGCCGAGCTCCCGTGTCGTGCGCGCGCGCTCCTGCTCCTCGCCGGCAAGCTCGGCCGTGAGACCCGGCGGCAGCTCCGCGGCCGTGACGGCCGCGAGCGCCGCGGCACGTGCCTCCGGCGCCGACACGCCGGGTGCGATCCGCGCCGTGACGCGCGCGATGCGCCGCTGATTCCGACGGAAGATCTCGCGCGCGCCCTCGACCTCGTCGAGCCGGGCCACGTCGCCGACCGTGACGCGATACCCGTCGCGCGTGCGAAACGGCAGCGCGAGGAGCGCGTCCGGTTCGACGGTGGGGAGCCGCAGCACGACGTCGTACTCCTCGTCGCCGATCGTCATCGTCGTCGCGGTGAGCCCGTCGAGCGACGCCTCGAGCACCGCGCCGACCATGTCGAGGTCGACGCCGAGCCCGTCGGCGAGCGCGCGCTTCAGCGTCACGCGCATCTCGGGCGGCGCACCTTCGAACGACGTCTGGACGTTCCAGAGCAGAGGCTCTGCGGCGAGCCGCTCGCGTATGAGCTCGGCGGCGCGGCGGAGGTCTTCGATCGACTCGCCCGCGATCTCGACGACGATCGGAGGGCCGGCGGTGCCGAGCGCACGCGACAGCGCCGTGCTGCCGACCTCCCACGACGCCTCGACGCCATGGAGCGCCTCGACGGCCGGCACCGCCTTCTGCACGACTGCGCTGCCCCCTTGGCCGCCTGCCGCGAGCAGAAGTCTCACCTCCGCGGTGTTCTCCTCCGTCTGCTGCTCGCGAATCAGACGATCGTCGTTCGGCAGGCGGCCGACCTCGGATAGCATCGCGCGGAGATCGTCCCCGGCGGCCTCGGCGAGCACGGCCTCGATGACGGACACCATCTCGGCCGTCGACTCGACGCGCTGGCCCGGCGGCCCGACGATCCGCACGCTGAACTGCCGCGGATCGGCCGGCGGCAGAAGCTCGGTCCCGAGCCGCAGGAGCGACGCGGCGGCAACGGCGGACAATACGACCGCGCACGTGACGACCGTCCAAGGCCGGCCGAGCAGCGCGTAGACGACGGCTTCGACGCGCGAGTTGCCGGGATCGACGTCGTGCGTGCGGTCGCGCGGCAAGAGCCACGCCGCGAGCGCCGGGATCAGCCAGATCGCGACCGCGAGCGACGCGAGGAGCGACAGCAGGACCGTGAACGCGATCCCGGCGACGAGCCGCGCCGCGATGCCCTCGATCAGCACGACCGGCAGGAACACGACGCACGTCGTCAACGTGCTCGCGACGATCGCGCCGCCGACGACGCCCGCGCCCTTCGCGGCCGCGTCGGCCGGCCCGTCTCCCTGCGCGCGCCGTCTGAAGATGCTCTCCATCACGACGATCGCGTTGTCGACGAGCATGCCGGCGCCGAGCGCGAGGCCGCCCAGGGTCATCAGGTTCAGGCTGTGACCGGCGAAGCTCATCGCGAACACCGTCGCGAGCAGCGAGACGGGGATCGCGGTGGCGACGATCACGATCGGGCCCAGGCTCCGCAGGAACACGAAGAGCACCGCGATCGCGAGCGCGATGCCGACGAGCGCCGCGCTCTCGACGTCGGCGATCGCGTCCTCGATCAGCGCGGCCTCGTCCGCGACCGTCCTGATGTCGATCCCGGGCAAGTCCGACGCGAGACGCTCGAGCGTATCGCGCACGAGCCGCGAGACCGCGACGGTGTTCGCGCCCGCTTCCTTGTAGATCGAGAGACCGACGCCCTCCATGCCGTCGACGCGCACGACGTGCGTGATCTCCGCATCGGCGAGCACGACGTCGCCGAGATCGGCGACGTGAATCGGCACCGCGCCTTGCGACGCCGTCTCCTCGTAGCGGACGACCGTCCTCGCGACGTCGTCGGGACCGGCGAAGCGCGCGAGGCCGCGCACGAGGAACACACGATCGCCCTGCACGACCGTGCCCGCGTTCACGTCGGCGTTCGTCGTCCTGATGCGGTTTCGGACCTCGTCGATCGTGAGCCCGTACGCGTCGAGGCGCATGCGGTCGAGACGCACCTCGACCTGCTTCTCGCGTCCTCCGGTCACCCTGACCTCCGCGACGCCGCGGAGCTGCTCGAGGCCCGGCGCGATCCGGCGCTCGGCGATGCGGCGGAGCTCCGCGAGATCCATCTGCCGCCCGTCTGCCGGCACGAGCCCGAGCACGAGCACCGGGAGCTGCCGCGGATCGAAGCGCCGCACGCGGACCTCGTCGACGTCGGTATCCGCCGCGATCGGTGCGACGGCCTTGTTCACGTCGACGAGCGCGAGATCGATGTCGGCGTCCCAGTCGAAGGTCACGCGCGTGACGAGCTCGCCGGTGCGCGCGATCTGGTCGATCGCCCGGAGGCCCCGCACGGTGAAGAGCAGCTGCTCGATGCGCTCGCCGTAGAGCCGCTCCATCTCGACGGCCGGACGCTCGCCGGCGCTGACCGAGACGAGCACGGTCGGGCTCTCGATGTCGGGCAGGAGATCGAGCGGCAGGCCGCGCCATGAGACCCACCCGAGCACGACGATCGCGGCCGCGAACACGGTGACCGCCACCGGGCGGCGAACGGCGATTCGGGCTAGCGCTTCGGACATGCGGGTAGCGGACGCTGTGTCAGACACCTTTTTCCGTGGTTCGTGTCAGACACATCTTTCCTACGGAAACATATGTCTGACACGAGCGGCACGGAGACGATTCTTCTTCTCACGGCCCCGAGACGCGGACCGGCATCTGATCCGTCAGCGTCTCGAGCCCGCGCACGACGACGCGGTCGCCGGGCTCGACGCCCTGCCTGATCTCGACGTGCTCGTCGTCGCCAAGCCCGATCTCGACCGTGCGCTGCTCGACGCGCTGCCCGCGCAGCACGAAGACGACGCGTCGGCCGCCGCGATCGGTCAGTGCGCGCCGCGGCACGACGGGCACGTTCTCGCGACGCTCGCCGATCAGCACGACCTCCACGAACATGCCCGGCCGCAGCACGCGCTCGTCATTGTCGACCTCGACCTCGGCGCGCAGCGCACGCGTGCGCGGGTCGACGGTCGGCGCGAGCCGCAGCACCTTGCCGGTGAACTCCTGGTGCGGCCACGCGTGATAACGGACACGCGCCTCGAGCCCGATGCGCACCGCGGCGATGTCGCGGCCGACGAGATCGACGTCCGCGATCAGCGGATCGAGCGGCGCGATCTGCGCGATCATCTGGTTCGGATTCACGAGCTGCCCGTTCGCGAGGAGCTGACCGTCCTCGTTCCGCGCGAGCCTCAGGATCACGCCGTCGATCGGCGTGATCAGGATGTTGCGCTCCTCGGTGCGTCGCGCGCGCTCGAGCTCGAGCTTCGCGTCCTCGAACGCGCTCGCGACGTTGTTGAACGCCGTCTGATTGATGAGCCCGCGCTCGAGCAGATCCCGATTCGCTTCGAGCTCGGCGCGCGCGGCCTCGTAGCTGCGCTGCGCGGCCGCCATGCGTGCCGCGATCCGCACGTCCTCGCCGACGATACGCGCGACCTCGTCGCCGGCCCTGACGAGGTCGCCCTCGGCGTAGCGGTAGCCGGAAGGCCCGCGGTTGATCTCGAGCACGCCGGTGTCGAGCGCGCTCAACGTGACGATCTCGGGCGTGCGCAGCGTCCCGGTCGTGACGATCCGATCCTCGAGCGTCGCGACACCGACCTCCTCCACCGTGACCGGCACGCGGAACTCGACCGTTTGCTCGCCGGCCTGCGGCGCGCACGCAGCGACGAGCGCGCTCGCGAGCACGACGAAAGCGTTTCTGCTTCGAGCCAGGTAGTGCATCGTCATAGACTCGGGTCCGCGTCGCTCGTTGCGCGATCGGTCCTCACGGGCGTCCAGCCGATCGCGTCGGCGACCACCATGCGGCCGTCGGTCCGATCGCTGATCTCGACGCGCACCTCTCCGGCCGGAAGCCGGTACTGGCCGACGAGATTCCATCCGACGTTCGCGACGGTCGCATCGTAGCTCACCGTCTCGCGTCCGTCGGCCGTCACGATGTCGAGCTGCCACGTGCCGCGGCTCGGCGCCGGCAGGATCTGCATGAACGGCAGGTGGATCTCGAGCTCCCAGAGGCCGGCGGACGGGATGGAAACCGGCATGATCGCACGGCGCTTGCCCTCGCCCGCGCCGACGTACGCGAACGTGTGCCGGTATCGTCCCCAGGCCGTCTCGTTGGCCCTGCGGCTCCACGCGCTCGGCGGGCGAGCCCCGATCGCGATCGGGAGGCCGCTGTCGAGGCCCGCGGCCGGCGCGCCGCGGCCGGCGAGGCGCATGTCGGCGGGAGCCTCGTCGTCGACGACCGTGAAACCTTCGTCGAGATCGTCCGCGACGATCCGCTCGTCCGCGATCTCGTCGATCGGCACTTCGCGGACGCCGTTGAACGGCTCGGTGTTCCGGCTGCGAATCTCCATGGTGTCAGGGAGCCCGGCCATGAAGTCGCCGCGGTTCAACGAAAGATACGGGTGCACGTACACGACCGCCGGCGGCTGCGAGAGCACGACGCCGTACTCGATCGCCGAGCCGCCGCCGATCCGGACGGGCTCGCCGAACGCGCGCTGACCGCCGCGCTCCATCGTCCAGGCGACCCGCGCGAAGCCGACGACGGGCTCCGGATTCGCGATGCGCACGAGCAGCTGATAGCGGCTGTCGCCGTTGCCTTCGTCCGGCAGCCGATACACCTCGACGCGCTGCGCGACGAAGCCCGCAAGCCCCGTGCCGTCGACCCATTCGGTGAGCATCGCGCCGAGAGCCGCGTCGACGTCGGCGCCGGCCGCGACGAGATCCGCCAGCGTGAACGAGCCGCCCGCGCGACGCTCGAGCAGAGCGGCGAGCAGCGTGCCGACGGCGCGCGGGCCGAGCGTATCGTAGATCGCCTGGGCCATCTCGCCGCCCTTGAGCGCAAGGACGTCGATCGTCCTCTGCGGATCGTTCCACGGATCGATCTCGGACAACGGCACGTCGAGCGTGACGTTCCACACGTCCGGCTGCGTCGTCCGGCTCGCGATCATCGCATTCGCGATACTGCCGGCCCCTTGCATCGCGTTCATGACGGCTGCCGTCGTCTGGTTGATGTTCGTGAAGAGATGCGCCGAGAAATAGCCGCGCTGCCCGGAGACGAGCAGCGTCGCGAGATCCTCGAGCACGACATCGAGCGCGATCGCTTCCGGCCCGAACGCCGACGTGCGGTGCGCGAAGAACGAGCGGGCCGCGCCGGTGAACACGTTGCCGCCGGCGAGATCGTTGTTGAAGAACGTAACGACGCGATCGCGGGCGACGCGGGCCGTGCCGCCTTCCTGAGCGTCGGGATCGAAGTTGCCGAACACCGTCCGGACGTCGAAGTCGAAGCGTGCCGTCGGGAAGCTCGTCTCGCGCAGCAGCATCATGCCGGGCGGCGCAAACGCGGTATCGAGACGCCAGCCGCCGGTGAAGCCGCGCAGCCGGTTCGGGACCTCGACGACCGTGAACGCATCGAACGGGTAGTCGAGCCCGGCGTCCGCGGCGGCGTCGAGACGGTCGGCGATCCACTGCTCGATCTCCGCGCGGGCGTTGGCGAGAACCTCGAAGTTGTGCGTGTGCCTCGGGTGCACGAGCGCCTCGAACGTGATGCCGCGAATCTCCGTCGAGAAGCTTTCGAGCTCGCCGGCGACGAGCGCCACCTCCGGCACGCTGACGGACGGCGCGAACCGGAACGTGACCCCATCGTCCGACGCGCGCACGAGCTCGCGCTTGCCGGGCCCTGCGGCAAGCCACGTCGGCGGCAGCGTGACGTCGATCGCGACGTCGAAGTAGTCCGTTCGCCGGCGCCGCGGATCGTCGCGGCCGACGTCGACGCCGGAGGCGGGCAGCCAGTGAATCCCGGGCATCAGCGCGACGTAGCGCCGGTCGAAGATGCCCGCCTCGTAGCCGAGGATTCCGATCTGCGATTGGTTCGCATTGAGCCGCTCCATCCGGATCGCGGAGTCGAGGTACGCGAACGCGGTGTCGGGCTTCCCGGCGTAGCGGAGCGTCAGCGCGGTCCGCTCACCCGGCGCGAGCGGGCGGTCGAGCTCGATGTCGAGCAGGCCGTCGCGGTGCGTAAACGCGAGCGTCGCGCCGCCGGCCGAGCGCACGTCGTCGACGACGAGACCGGGGTTCAGCGTCAGCAGCACGCGGCTCGAGCGACGATCGGCAGGCGCCTCGAGGTCCACGACGAGATCGGCGACAACGGCACGGCCGGGATCGATGTCGACCGTGCCCCCGATCGAGACGATGTCCGCGATCGGTTCGTCGCGTCGGGCCTCGTGGGCGGCACGCCACGCGTCGAGCCGTTCGGCCTGGCCGATCCGCATCTCGGCCGTGAGCCCGACCAGCACCGCGCCTGCGAGCACGAGCGCGAGCGACGCGGCCGCGGGCCGCAGGCGGCTGCCGCCGTCGAGCCGCGGATGGATCACGGCCGCGATGCCAACGAGCCCGAGCGCAACGAGGAGGACGCCGATGCGCTGCGGAACCGCATCAGGCATCGCGAGCATCGGAACGAGGTCCGACGCGCTGCCCGCCGACGTCATGCCGAGAAAATCGATCCACGGCGTGTGCGTCACCGGAATCGTGAAGAGCGCCCAGAGCATCGCGACGAGCGCGGCGGTCGAGACCAGCGCAGCGACGAGCCGATTCCGCACGAGCAGCGTGACGACGAAAACGAGCGCGATCGAGAACGCGATCACGGGCGCGCCCATCAGCACGGTGAAATTGATGAGCGACAGCGGTTCGACGGTGCGTCCGACCGGCGACCCGAGCAGCGGCAACAGCCATCCGAGCCCCTGGATCAGCACCGCGAGGCTGACCATCGGCACCCACCCGGCCAGAAAGAGGGCGAGGAACCGTCCGGCGACGAGCTCGAGATTCGTCAGCGGCCGCGAATCGAGCACCTCGACGATGCCCTCGCGGACGTCGCGGGCCCGCACGTCATAGCCGAGGAACACGATGCCGAACACGAAGCTCGCAAGGTAATAGACGGCTATCGCCCCCATCAGATAGCGCGGGCCGATCATGCCGACGGTCGCCGACATCGACGAGAAGAGCGCGTGCAGCGTGCCGTAGTAGAAGTACGCGGCGAGGCCCACGAGGTACGCGCCCGACATGAACATCCAGTACCGCACGAGGCGGCGCGTGTGACGCCCTTCCATGCGGGCGACCGCGCGAATGTGGTTGAGGTTGATGATGGCCGTTCTCCTGATTGCAAAAAGGTCGGGCCCGGATCACGCAGCGACGTCGATATCGAGCTCGTCGATGTGACGGCCGCGCTCCACCATGAACGCGAGATACGCCTCCTCGAGGGTCACGTCCTCGACGGCGCGTGCGCCGTCCGGGACCTGCCCGTCCCTGACCACGCCGCGCAGCGCCACGCGGCCGTTCGCCGATTCGCGCGCGACGACCTCGAGCCGCTCGGCGACCTCGGCTTCCGACGCCTCGGGCACCGCGATCTCGACGACCTTGCCGGCCGCGCGACGGACGAGCTCCGTCGGCGAGCCGCGGAACTCGACCTTGCCGCGATGCAAGACCGCGAGGTCCGAGCATGCGGCGCCGAGATCGGCGACGATGTGAGTCGACAGCACGATCGCGCGGTCTCGACCGAGCTCGGCCATCAGCTGCCGGAAGCGCAAGCGCTCCTCGGGATCGAGCCCGACCGTCGGCTCGTCGACGACGAGCACCTTCGGGTCGTGCACGAGCGCCTGCGCGACGCCGAGGCGCCGCACCATGCCGCCAGAAAGCTGCTTGACCTTGCGGTTGGCGACCTTCGCGAGACCGACGGCATCGAGCACCTCGGCGATACGCCGCTTGCGGTTCTTCGCGTCGGCGAGGCCCGATAGCGCGGCCAACGTGTCGAGCACTTCGTTGACGGTCTGCAGGCGCCACGCGCTCCACTCCTGCGGCAGATAGCCCAGCAGGCGACGTACGCTGCGCCGGTCGGCCACGACGTCGAGCCCGTCGATGGTCACGCGGCCCTGCGTCGGCACGAGCAGCGTGCAGAGGATCCGCATCAACGTGCTCTTGCCCGCGCCGTTCGATCCGAGCAGGCCGAAGAGCCCGGTGCCGATCTCGAGGCTCACGTCGTCGAGCGCGACGGTGCCGCCCTTGTAAGCGTGCGTCACGCGCTCGGCGACGATCACGGCAGCCACGGCCTGCCCTCTCGGGAATGTCCGGTCGTCATCGTTGGTTCTCCACTCGGATGCCCGCTGCGGCGGGCATGGTCCCCGGTCAGATCTGCGCTCGCGCCGCTCGTGCGACGCGCGTCGTTTCAGTCCCCTGCTTCCGTCTTGTTGTTACGCGCCCTCCGTGGGCTCGTCCTGAATGGCAATTCGTGTGCCAGCATTCGGTCGACGGCCGCCCCCGCAGCAAGGCCATGATCAGAAAGGAATTTCTCGACCGGGAACGTTTCCGAGGCGGAAAGCGCGAGTGGGCGGCGCCGCGACAGACTGGCGGGAATCGCTAAGATCATTCCGCATTCGCTAACACTCCACGCTCCCTTGCGCCGGCCGGCGCGATCGACTCGGCCTCCAGAGTGCACATGCCTACGCGCCTTCCGCCGCCGCATTTCCGCTCGACCTCGGCCACGCGTAAGCTCATCGTGCATCGGGTTTGCAGGAGAGAACACAATGACCGCTCGCTTTGCCCGGCTCGCGGCCGCAACGCTCGCCGCAACGATGACGCTTGGCGCACATGCGCAGCAGACGACGGCGCCGGCCGACGTCGAAACGCTCGCCGCGCGTGTCCAGGTCCTCGAGGATCGCGAGGCGATACGCGCGCTGATCCTCGCGTACGGCGTCGCGCACGATCATCGGGACTATCGAACCCTCGCGAGCCTTTTCGCGACGAACGGCGAGTGGATCGGCGGGCTCGGCTCGGCGAAAGGCCCGGACGCGATCTTCGAGCTGATGGACCGGACGATCGGGCACAACCCGCGCCCGGAAGGCTCGGGGACGTTCCACATCATGACGAACGAGCAGATCGAGATCGACGGCGACCGCGCGTCGGCGCGGACTCACTGGCTCTACATCACGCCGGGCGAAGACGGCGCGCCGAGGCTCGTCTTCCTCGGTCATTACGACGATCGATTCGTTCGCGAAAACGGCGAATGGAAGTTCCTGCGACGGGAGGCGCCGGTCGATATTCCGACCGGGCGCTGAGGCGCCCGGGACGACGCTCGACAGACCAGGCTCAGTCCGGCGCTTTGCGAATCGCGACGGCGGCCAATGCGCTCGGGTCCGGCGGCAGCTCCGCGTCGCCGGACGGCGCGCCGCTGACCGCGAGCATGTACGCGATCAGGTCCGCGTATTCACGATCCGACAGGAAACCCGGGTTGTTCTCCGGCATCGCCGCGCGCAGATACTCGAACAGCACGGCGAGCGAGCGGCCGTCCCAGCCGCGCAGGAATTTCGGCCCGGCGATCGGTTTCGTCGAGAACATGTCCGGGTCGTCGGGCGCGCCGTCGAGCCGCTTGCCGTGGCACTTGCCGCAGGGTCCGGGGTAGAGCTCGCGGCCGCGCTCGGCCTGCGCGTCCGTGAAGACGCCGGCCCAGATCGACCCGTCGGGCGCACGGTCGGTCCGCGTCGACGGCTCGTCCGCCTGCAGCGGCCCGGCAACGGCGACGAGCACGAGCGCGAGCCGCGCGATCAAGACCAGAGCTCCGCGTCGCTCGGGCCGAGATCGACTACGAGCTCGGCCGTGAGGGTCAGGTCTTCCGCCGCGTCGCCGTCGTACCGAAACGGGAAGTAATGGCGGCCGCTGACGAAGAGGCGGAACGCCCCCTTCGGCACGCGCAGCTCGGCGACGCCGCGCTCGTCGGTCGTCGCACGGTACGGATGCACGACGACCTTCGCGCCTGCGACCGGCGACCGGCTTTCCTTGTCGATCGCGACGACGGTCAACCGGTGCTCGGGCGCGCGCACGACCCGAACGCCGAACGTCGCGCACGCTTCGCCGTGTGCCGCGTCGTCGTCGATCGCAGGCGCAAACGCTTCCCACGTGAAGAGCCCTTCCGAATCGGGCGCTTCGAGCTCGGCTTCGGCATGGAACAACGCAGCCGTGCCGGGCCAAGGCTCGGAGCCGACGCGCCGCGACGCGACGACGTGCCCGTCGTGGTCGCGAATGCCGAAGACCCAGGTATCGGGCGGGCAATCGGCGCAGCACTTGATGCCGACGTTGACGCGGAACCTCGCACCGCGCTCGATCGCGCTCGGCACGTCCCAGACGACGATGCTCCTCGAGTGGCGCTTCGGCGTGTCGTTTTCGCTTCCGGAGCTCATGTCGCCGCTCACGACGTTTCGATCAACGGACGCTCGCTCGGTGACGACGAGATCGTCGGGTCGATCGACGCACGCAGTGTCGACGGCGTGTAGCGGCTCCCTCGCGTCACCGCGTTCCCGTGTGTCGCCGCGACGATGCTCACGCCGCAGGCTCCTGTGCCGCGTGCGTTCCAGCGATGAAGCCGTGCACGTGACCCTTGCCCAAGCCGTGCTTGTTGAAGCCGCCGACGGCCTCGCCGCCGGCGTAAAGGCCGGGGATCACCTGCCCGTGCAGGTCGATGACCTGCTGCTTGCCGTTGCAGCGCAGCCCGCCGTACGAGTCGTGCCAGATCGCCATGATCGAGAGCGCATAGAACGGCGGCTTATCGATCCGATGCATCGGCGCGTCGGCCTCGCGCTCGAACTCCGGATCCGCACCCTCGTCGACGTAGCGGTTCCAGTTCGCAACGGTCTCCGCGAGGTACTTGAGCGGCACGCGCTGAAACTCGTTGCCGGCCTCGATCTTCCGCGCGAGCTCCTCGATCGTATCGGCCTTGAAGAAGTAGCCGTTGTCAGTGACGTACGGATAGCGCAGCTCCCAGCCGGTGCGCTCGACGGCCGCCTGGTCGAAGATCGCCCAGAGCGGTCCCGAGTAGTAGTGCGGCGGCTCCGAGCCCTCGTTGATCGCGAGCGCCGCCTCGAGGCCGTGGTCATAGCTGTAGGTCGTCTGCAACCATTCGTGCCGGCAGTTGCGCCAGTCACCCGGCTTGTGCTCGACGCCGCGGCTCGGCGCGATGCCGCCGCCCGGATACTGGCCGCCGCCCGCGCGGAGCGGCAGGCGCACCTCATTGAAGAACCGCTTGCCGACCTGGTTCACCGCGATGAATTCCTCGAAGCCGGCGTTGCCGACGTCGAGCCCGGTCGAGCCGCGAAACGGGAACGTCGGGTGTCCCGGCATCATGCCGGTATACGCGTCGCGCGTGCCGAGACGCGTCGAGATGTGATACGTGAGGCCGGAAGGATTCTGCTGCATTCCGGCGAGGTTCGCGCCGATCTTCAAACCCGCGATCAGCGCGCTGCCGTCCTGCGCGTGCGGCCCGAGCAGCGCGAAGCCGCTCGTCGGAAACAAGGGCTCGCGAAACGCCGGATAGAACATGCTGCGAAGCTCCGGATTCCCGGCGTGTCCGCCGCTCGCGAGGATCACGGCCTTGCGCGCGCGGATGTAAACGACTTCCCGCCGCTCGTCGATGTTGCCGTTCTGCCAATAGCTTTCGAGGCGCCGCCCCGTCTCCGGATCGAAGCGCGGCGAGTAATGCGCCTTGATGCCCAAAACGCGGCCCGCGAACGGCTGCTCGCGGATCAGCTCGTCGAAATGGCGGTTCAACATGAACTGAACGCCCTTCTCGCGCGCCGAGAACTCGAGCGGTCGCGCGAGCGCGACGCCGTTGCTGACCGCACCGGGACCTACGAAGCGCGACGCGATGTTCATCTGCACCGGCGCGAACGGGCTCGTCCGCTCGGGATCCGCGAGGCCCGCGTCCTCCGCCGTGATCGTGCCGGCCTTGATGTCGGTCTTGTCGCCGAGCATCAGGAAACAGACGCAGCCCCGAGCGCGCGACATGCCGCCGCCGGCATGCGTGCCGTTGATGCGCGCGAAGCGGACGTAGTTCTGCATCAGGAACTCGCGGGTCGCCGGACAGTTCTCGGCCCACGCGCGCACCATCTCGGGCTCGTTGTAGCGGTAAGGCGTCGCGCCTTTGCGATCGACGATCGACCAATCCGTGATGTCCTTGAACAGGAGCTCGACGCTGTCGTCGAGCTCCTCCGGGTCTTCAACCGGCGGCATCGTGATGAAACCTTCCGGGTCGCTTTCGCCCTTCATGTCGCGGAGCTGCACCGGATCGCCGCCGCCCAACGAGATGAACGAGCCGCTGTGCAGCATCCGGCCGCCGACGTCGAAGTTCTGCTCGACGACGAGCACGCTCGCGCCGAGATCACGTGCGCGGATCGCGGCGGTGAGCCCGGCGCATCCGGCGCCCGCGACGACGACGTCGACCTCGTAGTCCCATTCGATGTCCGCCGCGCTCGCCGGGCTGCTCTGCGCCCCGGCGGATCCGCCGCCGAGGAGCGCCGCGGCCCCGAAGCCCGCCGCGCCGCTCGTGACGAATTCTCGCCGGCTCAAGCCCTTCTCGCGTGCAGGATCGGCCTTTTTCTCGTGACGTTTCTTGTCGGCCATGATCGTCTCCCCCCGGAGTGATCAGAAGCCACGTTAGCAGGGGCCGAGGGCGGCGACAATTCGGGACGGCGGCGGTGGATACCGCGCTTCAACGCTACGCGTCACAGCGGCGGTCTCGCCCCGCCGCGGCATCCGAGCGGGCACATGGCACGTACGTTTCCGAGCCGGAACATCACGACTTCGTGCAGCACGCGCGCATGCAGCATCGCCGCCCGCGATTACCCCTGCCGCTCCAACGCCGGCCGCATCGAGTCGAGCACTCGTCCTAGCGCGTCGAGCGCACGGGCAAGCTCGCCGCCCGAGACGATCTCGGCGAACATCCGGTTATCGATCAGAAGCGTCGCGAATCCGTGCACGGTCGACCACGCGAGCGCGATCTTGTCCGCGTCGAGCTCGGGCGGTGCACCAGCCTCCCGGCACACGCGGTTCATGCATTCGACGAACTGCCCGAACGCGTCCGCGGACGACATCGCGAGCGACGCGCGATTCCAGTCGAGCCGATCGCTGCGGAACATCAGCTGGAAGCGTGCGCGATGCGTGACCGCGTACTCGACGTACGCGATACCGCTCGCGCGGAGCTGCGCGAACGCACCTTCCGGAGCTTCCGCGCGCCGGCGCCGCATCGCGGCCGCAAGCTGCGCGAACGATTCGGCCGTGAACTCGGACAGGAGCCCCTGCACGTCGCCGAAATGGTGGGCCGGCGCGCCGTGCGACACGCCGGCACGTCTCGCGACCTCGCGCAGCGTGAAGGCATCCACGCCCCCGGATTCGAGGAGCTCTTCGGTCGCCGCGAGCAACGCGCGCCGCAGGTCCCCGTGGTGATACGGGGCGGCGTCGCGTTGCCGCCTGGCTGCCCGAGCCGGCGCGGCGGTCCTGCCCGGGGCCCGAGCGGCCTCGTCGCGCGGATGACCGGCCCGACCGCGCGAGCTGCCGGTCGCGCGGCGTGATTTGGCGCCGGTGCCGGCTGAGCTGGCCGCGCCGCGCGTCTTCTTGGACGCGCGCGGCGCGCCCCCGGCCTTCGGCCGACTCGCGTTGGTCTTGCGCGACGTCTGCTCGGTCGAGGCGTCGGTCGAACGCCTGGTCTTCGTCTTGGATGTGCCCACTTCCGTCCCCGAGGATGCCTACTTGACAGTGTCTAGTTTAAGGCGTACGGTCGTCGCTGTTAACTAGACACTGTCTACATTCGGAGGCGGAACATGGGTGCTCTTCTCGAAACGACATTTAGCGCAACCCGCAACTCACCGGGACGAGCCGACGCACAAGAAGAGAGCTCGATCCTTGGGAGGCGGCCCAGACCCTTCGCGGTGGTTCGCGAGCGTCAACCGCAGCTCGCGACCGCCGCGCTGATCTCGCTCATCGGCGCGGCGGTCACGCTCGCCCTGATGCCGTTCGACGCGCGCACCGTGAACGGCATCGACGTGTGGATCAAGCCGACGAAATTCTTCATATCGCTCGCCGTGTACTATGCGACGCTCGCGTGGGCCTTCGGCTACCTGCCGCGAGAGTCGCAGCGGACGCGCGCGGGCCGCTTCGTGATCGTCGCGCCGCTCGTCGTCGGTCTCTACGAGATGAGCTGGCTCCTGCTCGCCGCGGCGAACGGCGTGCCGTCGCACTTCAACTACGACTCCCTGTTCTGGATTGCGACGTTTCGGCTCGCCGGCATCGGCGCGGTCGTGCTGATCGCGGCGATTCTCGTGCAGGGCATCATGATCGCGCGGCAACGCACCGTGCCGATCGCTCCGGCGATGCGCTACGGGCTCGTCGCGGGTGCAGTCATCGCGTTCGGCGCGACGCTGATCACGGCAGGGTATCTCGGCGCGAGCGGCGGACATTGGGTCGGCGGCGTCCCGACCGATGTCGGCGGGCTGCCGCTCCTCGGCTGGTCGCGGACCGGCGGAGACCTGCGCGTCGCACACTTCTTCGCGCTCCATGCGCAGCAGGCGCTGCCCGCGCTCGGCGCGCTCGCCGTCGCGCTCGGGCGGCCGAACGCGCGCACCGCGATAGTCGTCGCCGCGATCGGCTACGTCGGGTTCGTCGCGTTCACGTTCGTGCAGGCGCTCAGCGGCGTGCCGTTCCTCGGCTAGTGCGTGTCGAGGGCCGGCCGCGCCGGCCGGCCCTCGCGACCGGAAAGGCGCCCTCGCTCGGTTTCGTGCGAAAATGCCGCAAACGAGTCGAACGAACCGCCCCGGGGGACACCATGTCGCAGCGATATTCCGCGCTTTCGGCCGTCATTCTGTCCGTCACCGCCGCGATGCTCGTGCCGTGCATCGCGGCTGCCCAGGATGCAGGTCCCGATTGGAAACGGGACGCGCCGGGCCGCGTGCATCGGATCGATGTCTCGTCGCTGCCCGAGCCGTTCGCGACGGGCTCGAACGTGAACTTCCCGCGCATCGTCCCGCGGCCGGACGACGCCGAGCTTGCGGTGCCCGAAGGGTTCATGGTCGACGTCTACACGCGCGACGTCGAGCGGCCGCGCGTGATGCGTGTCGCGCCGAACGGCGACGTGTTCGTCGCCGAGACGCGCCCGGGCCGGATCAGGGTGCTGCGCCCGTCCGCGGACGGGACGACGGCGGAGAGCGTCGGAATATACGCGGAGGGACTGACGCAGCCGTTCGGCATGCAGTTCTACCCGGCCGAGAACCCGGAATGGTTGTACGTGGCGGAGAACAACCGCGTCGTCCGCTATCGGTACCGGGCGGGAGACACGACCGCATCGGGCGAGCCCGAGGTCGTCGTCCCCGAGCTTTCGCCGACGGGCCGCGGCCATTACACACGTGACCTCGTCTTCTCGCCTGACGGGCGGCGCATGTTCGTGTCGGTCGGCTCCGAGTCGAACGTCGCGGAGGGCATCCCCGACATGCCGCCCGGCGGCATCGAGGCATGGGAGGCGGAACACGGCATCGGCGCCGCATGGGGCGACGAGACGAGACGCGCGGCCGTGCTCGTTTTCGACGTCGGCTCCGACGGAAACGTCGTCGCACCCGAAGGGAAGATTTACGCGACGGGGATCCGGAACTGCGTCGCGCTCGGCATGAATCCGGAGAACGGCGACGTCTGGTGCACGGTCAACGAGCGGGACGGACTCGGCGACGAGCTCGTCCCGGATTACTCGACGCGCGTGCAGGAAGGCGGATTCTACGGCTGGCCATGGTATTACATGGGCGACAACGAGGACCCGCGCCACGCCGGAAAGCGTCCCGACCTCGCGGGCAAGACGCTGACGCCGGACGTTCCGTTCCGCGCGCATTCGGCCGCCGTCGGCTTCCTGTTCTACATGCCGAGCTCGGGCAACGCAGCGTTCCCCGACGAGTACGTCGGCGACGCGTTCGTCGTGTTCCACGGCTCGTGGAACCGCGCGGACCGTACTGGGCACAAGGTCGTGCGGCTGCCGATCGAGAACGGGGAGCCCACCGGCGAGTACGTCGATTTCCTCGTCGGCTTCATCACGGATGCCGGGGAGCCTTGGGGTCGTCCGTCGAGCCTCGTGCAGCTCGGCGACGGCTCTCTGCTCCTCAGCGACGACGACGCCAGCGTGATCTATCGGATCGCGTACGCGGGCAGCGGCGGCTCCCGCTGAAGCGATCGCGCGCCCTGCAGCGCGCATGAAGTAAGGCACCGCTCGCCGGACAGCGAGCGGTGCCGTTCGTTCGGCCCCTTACTCGAGGTGCTCCGCAAAGAACGTCATCACGTTCTCGCGGAAGCGCTGCGCGACGCGGTTACCGTGATCGCCGTCGTAGACCTCGAACGTGTGCTCGACGCCGAGCCGGTTCAACGCCTCGGATAGCTGCACGTTCGTCGCGTGCAGAGTGTCCTTATCGCCGACGTCGATATAGATCGCGCGATAGCTCGTAAGGCTCGGCACGAACTGATCGACGAGCACGAGCGGCGAGTTCGCGATCCACTTCGCCTCGACGAGCGGTTGACGCTCGCCGTCCTTGTACGGCCAATCGAAATAGAGCGGCGGATTCTGCGGATTCGGCGCCCACGCGGCCGCCTGCGCGAGCAGCGCGTTCGCGAAGCCGCGAGCGCCATCCGTCGGCCGGCCGTTCTTCGTACGCTCGATCTGCGCCTCGACCGCCTCCTTCGGCGGCGGGTTGTTCATCAGGCAGCACGAGCTCATCGCGTACAGCGCGCCGAATACGCCCGCTCGCTTCATGCCGATGCGTAACGTCCCATAGCCGCCCATCGAGTGACCGGCGAGCCCGCGGCTTTCGGGACGCGGAATCGTCCGGTAGTGCTCGTCGATGTACGCGACGAGGTCGTTCGCGATGAACCCCTCCCAGTCGCCGTTCGTCGGCGAGCTCGAATACATGCTGCCGTTGTAGACGGTGTTCGCGTCCGGCAGCACGACGATCATCTCGCGCGCACCGTTCGCGATCGCCTGATCCATCGCGTCCGGCAGGCCGAGGAAATTCGCATAGATCTCCGCGTTGGCACCGTAGCCGTGCAGGAAGTAGACGACGGGATAACGGCGCTCCGGCTGCGACCCGTAGCTCGGCGGCAGGTAGACGAAGACCTCGCGGTTCGGATCGTCCCCGGACAGATTCCCCTCGAGCGACGCGCCGTGCACGGTGATGCGCTCGAGCGTGCCGCGCGCCTCCGCGCCTTGCGCACCATCGCGCGCGACCTGTGCGTGCGCGGCCGCCACGGCGAGCGCCGCGAACGCGCCGCAGATCCATTTGGTCATTCCGTTCATGGTCCCCCTCCTCGATGCTTGTCGTTGTTCCTCCCGAGATTCGGGCGCGGTCATCATCCCGCACGGACGAAGCGCCCCGCAACGAAATTCGTGTCAGACACCTTTTCATGCGAAAAAGGTGTCTGACACGAATTTCTTGTATCGTAGCGGCGTGGGGCGCATCGACGACATCCTGCCCGACGTCCGTGACGGCCTGACCCGCAAGGAGCGGATCGTCCTGCACGTGCTGCACGAGGCGCAGAAGGAACGGGGCGACCGCAACGTCCCGACGGCGATGCTGTGGGGCCGCGTCTGCGAGCACTTCTACATCAGCCCGGAAGAGCTGTCGCTGATGCTCGCCCGCCTCGGCGCCCGGACCTGAAAATCGGGGTCAGACCC
>CAZKNH010000029.1:29741-33294 GCA_964553875.1 uncultured Gammaproteobacteria bacterium
TGCGAAACGGGGTCTGACCCGAATTTTCGGGAAAGGGCTCTGACCCCGATTCGTGGGCTAGCGCAGAATCGCGCCGTTGTCGTCCGCCTGCGGCGACGGCGCGTCAGGGTTCAGGTTCACGCTCAACGTGTGCACGTATCTCAGCTTGCCGTCGACGAGACGGAACGTGTGCGCATCCGGCATGCCGGTCGTGCTGCTGCCGAACCGGCAGAAGACGTTCACGACGCCGTGCTCCTCGTCGACGAGGTAGTCGCGGTTGACGATATAAAGCACGCCCCTCGGAATGCCGACCTCGCACGTCGCGTTCGGGTCCCCGTTCCGGTCCGAGTAAGCGCCGCCTTCGAGCCGTGCGCACGGAATGCCCCACGGTACCTCGACGAACTTGTCGGAGAAGAGATCGAGGTAAGCGTTCGCCGCATTGATCAGGTCCTGCGCGGGCGTGCGCCGCTCGGCCGGCAACGGGCTCCAATCCTCGGCGCTCGAGTACTTCAGGTACGCGTTCGCGTTGAAGAGCCAGTCGCCTTCGTCGGTCACGAGGCTGTCGACGCGGATAATCTCGCCTTTGTCGACGTAAAGCCGGGTGCCGATGACGTACGGGTGGCCGCCCTCCGTGACGATGATCTCCGTGAACGTCTTGCAGCGCGTCTCGTCGACGAAGCTTCGCGACAGCGCGATCGGCAGCGCCGTGTTCCATAGCCCGGCGTCGCGATCGACAGGCGACATGTTCTCGAGGAACACGGCATTCGACGCGAGCTTCATCTTCGAGACGTCGCCCGACTTCTGCGCCTCGACGTAGCTTTCGGCCGCCGCTTGCAGGTCGGCACGGCTGCATACGGCGTCCACCTGATCCGGGGGATTCGGCGCCTGCGCGGCGGCCGCTCCCGCCACGAGCAGCAGCACGCAACCCGTTGCTGTCTTTCCGATCATGATTTCTTCCCGCTCGTCCTGATTCGTTATTCGTTGTCGATGGCCCGCAAGGGCCGTTCGAGTGTACGTGGCGCGAGCGTCCGCCGTCGAGGTCGAAGGAGCGGCGCTGGGCCGCAGAAATCGGCACCCCGAGCGCCGCTTCCTCGCACGGAGTGCGCACAGGGCGCGCCCGGCGATAGTTGCGGTTTCGGGTACACTGACCGACGCGCGGCGCCTTACCGCCGACCTGCAGGAGGGAAAGTCGTCATGAGCAGAACATTTCCCGCTCTCGCCCTCACCGCCGCTGCGATCGCTCTGCCGCAGCACGCCGCGATCGCCGACACGCTCGCGGACCGGCCGACCACCGCACGGGCCGCAGACGGCCGCTACATCTCGTGGCGCGAGCACCTCATCGACGACGAAGCGCTCGGAGGCATTCCGCTTCGCGGCAGCGACGGTCTCGCGATCGCGGATCTCGACGGCGACGGCCGCGAGGACATCGTCTCCGTTCACGAGGCGGATGACGTTTACGGCGGCGAACCCGAGGGCTACGTGAGGATCGCGTTCGGCACGGACGATCCCGACCGCTGGATCCTCGTGACGCTCGCCGAAGGCACGGAGGCGGCCGCCGCGGAGGACGTCGCGATCGGCGACCTCGACGGCGACGGAGACCTCGACGTGATCGTCGCGTGCGAGCTCGCGCACCTGATCTATTTCGAGAACCCGGGCGGCCCTGCGGCTCGCACCGCGGACTGGCAACGGCTGATCCCGTCCGTAACGCGCGATCGCGGCTCGTTCATCCGCGTGTTCCTAGCGGACCTGAACGCTGACGGCCGCCTCGAGGTCGTGTCGCCGAACAAGGGCGCGCAAGCACCGACCGTCGATCAGGATCCGACGCCGATCTCCTTCTTCGAGATCGTGGGCGACCCGCTCGACGACACGTGGGTAGAGCATGTGCTCACAGAGATCACGTGGCCGATCAACTCGCACACGGTCGATCTCGACGGCGACGGCGACACCGACATCATCGGCGGCAGTGTCGCGGAGCAGCGCATCGTCTGGTTCGAGAATCAGAGCCGCGACGGCGAGTTTCACTTCACGATGCACGACGTCGCGCTCGCCCCCGCGGACCCCGCGGAATCACTGATCCCGGTGCACGGTTTCCACATGGAATTCGTCGACCTGTCGGGCGACGGCCGACTCGACATCGTGACGTTCAACCCCGCGCGGATCGTCGGACCAGAGCTCGTCTGGCTCGAGCAGCCCGAGATGCCGACGTCGCCGTGGCGCCAGCATCGCATCGACTCCTACGCGCCGGACTCGGTCGTGGGCCTCAGGATCGCGGACATCGACGGCGACGGAGACCCGGATCTCATGACCGGCGGCTACAGCTTGAGCCCGCGAGATCGGGACGATCCGACACCTCTGGGCGCGCTCGGACGGCTCGCGTGGTACCAGAACGAGGGCGACGGGACGTGGGTTCGCCACGACTTCTCGCGCCGCCAGCGCGGCATGTTCGACATGTTCGTCGAGCGCGACATGGACGGGGACGGCGACATCGATTTCGTCGGCACGCGCGGCAACAGCGGACCTTACGACGGCGTGTTCTGGCTCGAGCAGGTACGAACGCCGGAGCCCACGGCGTCGTTCCGTCAGGCGCGGGCGGCGGACAGCCCAGAGGTGCCGCTGCCTTAGCCATTCCCAACAACCCACTCAGGGAGAACCAGCGCCACAGGGGTCAGTTTCCCATGGCGGGAAAGTCATGCACGCGTACCCAGCTCGAAGCGATCGCAAGGCGCGTGGGCATTTCATATCCGCCCGAGTTCGTAGCTCACGTCACGGGACGCTTTCCCGGTGTCTACATCGAGGCGAAGGAAGCTGTATGGCCGCGTCCGAGACCGTTTGATGTAGGACCACTTTGGTCATTCCTATACGCGATACACACCTACACGGCGGCTCCCGAGAGTCAACCCTGGATGCGTTTGGATGTCGTAGCCGAGAAGTTTCAGGCTGACACTGGACTCAAGGCTGCCCCGATACTTGCGATCGTTGGAGACGCTGACGTTTACTGTGCCACGCCTGAAGGTTGATCGCGCGCTATCGTCACGAAACGAACGAGTTGGAGCCGGTCGCAGTCGACTTCTGGCGCTTGTTCGAGGATGAAGTGCAGGACCTTCGTGAGCGTAAGGACAGCGCGACGGGCTGTTTCGAAGATCGATACCCGATTTCGCCGGAAGCTGCGGGCGAGAAATCGGTTATCGAAGCGGCCGGACGCCAAATGACTCGGCTACCGGCCGCGGCGGCTAATAATACTACGCGCGTTCGGGCGGCGGGTGCTTCCTCGAATGGAAGCACCGCTGTCGCTGAAAAAGTTTTGCGGAAACGCTTGACCGATCAGCTCAGCAGGAACCGCCTGAGCTCCGCGAGCACCTCGTCCGGCGCCCCCTCCTGCATGTTGTGACCGCCGGGCATCGCGCGTCCGGTCACGTTCGTCCCGCGCTCCTTCCAGATCGCGAGCACGTCGTAGAGCCGCTCCATCGCACCGCCCTGCGCCCACAGGATGTGCAGCGGGCACTGGATACGCTTGTCGAGGTCCGCCTCGTCGTGCTCGAGGTCGATCGACGCGCCGGCGCGGTAGTCCTCGCAC
>CAZKNH010000030.1:0-31266 GCA_964553875.1 uncultured Gammaproteobacteria bacterium
CTGCGCGCCGCGTCGCTGCTCGGCGCTTCCGAGCGCGGCGCGGATCGCGAACGCCTGGGCGGCAGCCCCTCGTATCCGTCGCAGTCCGCGTCTTCGCCGCAGGGCGGGCTCGGTCTTGTCATCGTCCAACAGCTCGCGCAGGTTCTCGACTGCACGCTCGAGGTCGACTCGGTGGTCGGGCGCGGATCGCGTTTCACGGTGATCGCACCGCGCGACCTCGGGCGACGCCGGTTGCAGCTCGAGCGGAACGGCGTCTGAGCCGCGCGTATGCTCGAGCGGCGGCGCCGCGTTACGCGTGCAACCGGCGCGGTGAGGTCGCCTTAGCGGATCTCTTGTGCCGCGATCAACGCCTTGATCGCGTCGATCGACACGGGCTTCACGAGATGCGCGGTGAAGCCTGCCTCGCGCGTCCGGCGGCGATCGGACGCCTGGCCCCAGCCCGTGACCGCATAGATCGGCACGTGCCGCCCCCACGCGCGCTGCCGGATGCGGCGGCATGCTTCGTACCCGTCGACGCGCGGCATGCCGATGTCGAGCAGGATCAGGTCCGGGCGGAAGCGCTCGGCGACCTCGATCGCCTCGAGGCCGTCTACGGCCGTGCGCACGTCGTGACCGATGACGCCGAGGATCTCCGCCATCGCAGATGCGGCGTCGGCGTTGTCGTCCGCCACGAGGATCCGGCGTCGAGGCAGCTGCGCGCCGTTGCCGCTCGGGCGCCGCGCTTTCGGCCGCGTGCCCGAAAGCGGCAGCGTCACGATGAACTCGCTGCCCCGGTTCCTGCCCGGGCTCGCCGCGGTGATCGTGCCGCCGTGCAGCTCTATCAGACGTCGCGCGACGGCGAGCCCGATGCCGAGCCCGCGGCGCGGCTCGCCGCTCCGCTGCTCACCTTGCGTAAACATCTCGAACGCGCGCGGCAAAAACTCGGGGTCGATGCCGATGCCGTCGTCGGCGATGTGGATGCGTGCCTCCCGGCCGTTCGCGTCGACTCCGACGTCGATATGCCCGCCGGGGTTCGTGTATTGCGCGGCGTTCGTCAACAGGTTTGCGAGCGCCTGCGTGAGGCGCGCTTGATCACCGTCGAGCGGAAGCGCCGTTCCCGGCATCTGCACGCGGAGCTGGTGGCGACTGCCGTCGATGAGGGGACGTACGCTCTCGACGGCGCTCGCGATCGCCGATCGTAAGTCGAGCGGGGCGCGTTTCAGCTCGAGCGTGCCGCGGCTGATCCGGCTCACGTCGAGCAGGTCGTCGACGAGCCTGACGAGCTGCGCAAGCTGTCTTTGGATGATCGCGCGCGCATGCGGCAGCGACATCGGGTTGCTGTCGACATAGGCGAGAAGCTCGGCCGCGCTCCGGATCGGCGCGAGGGGGTTGCGGAGCTCGTGCGCGAGCATCGCAAGAAATTCGTTCGTCCGCTCGTCGTCGTCTTGGCTTTGCACGTCGTCGTGCAGCGCCGCGGCGGCGAGCCCGGCCGAAACGAGGCTTGCGGCTGCGTTCAGGAACGCGCGGTACTCGTCGTCGACCGGCCGCTGCTTCGCGATCCCGACGACGAGGTAGGCTTCGCGAACGCCGGGCGTTCGAAAGCGGAGCGGCAGCACCGCAGCGCCGGCGGCATCCGGCGCGGCGCTTGCGATTTCCGGCGGAAGCGTTTCCACACGTGGGAAATCACTGCTTTCGCGCGGTTCGAGCTGCCACGGCAACGATGCACGGGCCGTCCGAGCGCATGCCGTCTCGAAGTTCGTCGGCAGAGAACCTGCCGAGCCCGCGAGCGCAACGCGCTCGGACTCGTCGACGAAATAGACGAGCGCGAAGGGAACGTCGCGTACGTCCGCGGCAAGCGCCGCGGCGGACCATTCGGCGGCCCTGCGCAGCGTATCGGCCTTCGCGACGTCGCGCAGATGGCTCAGCGCGGAAAGCCGCCGGCGCGCGAGAACGGCGGCGGTCTGGTCGGTGCTCGTGCCGAACACGCCGACCGCGCTTCCCGACTCGTCCCGTATCGGCGTCAACGAGAAGGAACAGTAGATCTCACGCTCGCGGTCCCCGCGTCCGACGAGCACGCGGCGTTCTTCCGCCGAGACCGCCGCGTTCGACTCGAGCACGTCGCAGACCTCGGCCCCGATCGCGTCCCAGATTTGCTCGCGAATCTCTGCGGCCGGCCTCCCGAGCGCCCGTTGCCGCCCGAAGAGCCGAGCGCAGGCGTCATTGTGCAGGTAGACGAGCTCCGGTCCCCACCAGATGAAGGTCGGCGTGGAGCTCGCGAGCATCAGACGCAGAGGCGTCTTCAGGCACTCCGGCCACGATTCGGCCGGACCGAGCGACGTTGCCGACCAGTCGCGGGTACGCATGAGCCGGCCGATGCGACTGCTGGAGTCGAAGAGCGTCTCCGCGTCGCCTGCCGGCTCGACCGCTGAGATACGCGTCGAGCGACATGCCGCCGCTCGACTGTCGGATCTGTGCATGTGTGGGTGTCGAAGTCGAGCCTGGAAGTGCCAAGCAAGTTGCATGCCAAGTCGTTCGCCAACAGAGCGTTGGGACGCCCCGACAAACCCGGGCATTGTCCGCGTAGAGTGTATCGATTGTGCAACTCGCACTGCCGGAAAGACGCCGAGCCGCCGGGCACGAGGCATACTTCTTGCCTTTTAGGCCGGTCACGGCGAGACACGAGATTAGGGGATCGTTCGATGGCACAACGCGCGCAAGCGATCGGGACGATGCACTCGAATGAGCGGGACGCCCGCGCCGCCCTGCTTCGCAAGATGGACGCGTACTGGCGGGCGGCGAATTACCTGTCCGTGGGTCAGATCTATCTGCTCGACAATCCGCTATTGAAGGAGCCGCTCAGGATCGAGCATGTGAAGCCGCGGCTCCTCGGGCACTGGGGCACGACGCCCGGTCTCAATTTCATCTACGTCCACCTGAATCGGATCATTCGAGAGCGCGATATCGACATGATCTTCGTAACGGGACCGGGACATGGCGGGCCCGCGCTCGTCGCGAACACGTGGCTCGAAGGGACGTACAGCGAGCTCTACCCTGAGGTCTCGCTCGACGAGGAGGGGATGCGGATCCTTTTCCGGCAGTTCTCGTTCCCCGGCGGCATCCCGAGCCACACGGCGCCCGAGACGCCAGGATCGATCAACGAGGGCGGCGAGCTCGGTTACTCGCTCGCGCACGCGTACGGCGCCGCGTTCGACAACCCGGACCTTACGGTCGCCTGCGTCATTGGCGACGGCGAGGCGGAAACCGGTGCGCTCGCGTCGAGCTGGCATTCGAACAAGTTCCTGAATCCCGCGACGGACGGCGCCGTGCTGCCGATCCTGCATCTCAACGGCTGGAAAATCGCGAATCCCAGCTTGTTCGCCCGGATGCCGAAGCACGAGCTCGAGCAACTCTTCCGCGGCTACGGTTACGAGCCCGCGTTCGTCGAAGGAGACGACGCGAGCGCGCTGCACGAGGACATGGCGGACACGCTCGACCGGCTCTTCGACCGGATCGCCGAGATCAAGTCCGACGCGCGGCGTCGCCCCGTCGCCGAGCGGCCGATCTGGCCAATGCTCGTCTTGCGCACGCCGAAAGGCTGGACCGGGCCCGAAACCGTCGACGGCGAGCCGGTCGAAGGCACGTGGCGATCTCATCAGGTACCGCTCGCGGAGCTCCACGAGAATCCCGAGCATCTCGCGCAGCTCGAAGCCTGGATGCGGAGCTATCGGCCTCAGGAGCTCTTCGACGAGCACGGACGGCCGGTGCCTGAGCTGCGCGAGCTCGCGCCCGAAGGCCCGCGCAGAATGGGGGCGAATCCGCACGCGAACGGCGGGCTGTTGCTGAAGGACCTGCGTCTGCCCGACTTTCGGGACTACGCGGTCGACGTGCCGGAGCCCGGCGTCACGAAGAAGGAGGCGACGAGGGTGCTCGGCGTGTATCTCCGCGACGTCATGAAGCGGAACCTCGAGTCGCGCAACTTCCTCGTCTTCGGTCCCGACGAGACGGCTTCGAATCGTCTGCAGGCGATCTACGAGGTGACGGCGAAGCGCTACATCGGCAAGCTCGACCCGCGCGACGAGCATCTGTCGCCCGACGGCCGTGTCTTCGAGGTGCTGTCCGAGCACCTGTGTCAGGGCTGGCTCGAAGGTTATCTGTTGACCGGCCGCCACGGCTTCTTCTCGTGCTACGAAGCCTTCATCCATATCGTCGACTCGATGTTCAACCAGCACGCGAAGTGGCTAAAGGTCGCGAAGGAGATCCCTTGGCGCCGGCCGATCGCGTCATTGAACTACCTGCTGACGTCCCACGTCTGGCGGCAGGACCACAACGGCTTCAGCCATCAGGATCCAGGCTTCATCGATCACGTCGTGAACAAGAAGGCGGAGATCGTCCGTGTCTATCTGCCGCCCGACGCCAACACGCTGCTCTGCGTCGCGGACCAGTGCCTGCGGTCGCGCAACTTCGTCAACGTGATCGTCGCCGGCAAGCAGCTCCAGCCGCAGTACCTCGACATGGACGCGGCGATCAAGCATTGCGCGGCCGGCGTAGGCATCTGGTCCTGGGCGAGCAACGACCACGGAGCGGAGCCGGATGTCGTGATGGCATGCTGCGGCGACGTCCCGACGATGGAGACGCTCGCGGCCGTCGGGCTCTTGCGGGAGCTCTTTCCGGACCTCAAAGTGCGCGTCGTCAACGTCGTCGATCTGATGACGCTGCAGCCCGCGACTGAACACCCGCACGGGCTCTCCGATCGCGACTTCGACACGATCTTCACGCGGGACAAGCCGATCATCTTCGCGTACCACGGCTATCCGTGGCTGATCCACCGGCTGACCTACCGGCGGACGAATCATCCGAACCTGCACGTGCGGGGCTACAAGGAAGAGGGAACGACGACGACCCCGTTCGACATGTGCGTGCTCAACGATATCGATCGCTTCAACCTCGTCTCGGACGTCATCGATCGAGTGCCCAAGCTCGGGCCCGTGGCTGCATACGCGAAGCAGGCAATGCGGGACAAGCTGATCGAGCACAAGCAATACATCTACCGTCACGGCGAGGATCTGCCGGAGGTCCGGGAGTGGACGTGGCGGAACGAGCAGCGAGCCTGAGCGGCAACCTGTTGCTGGTGCTGAATGCCGGCAGCTCCTCTCTGAAGTTCGACGTCTTCGCAGCAGACCGGGACGGCCCGCGACGGGTGATCGGCGGCGCCGTGCGCGATATCGGCCGCGAGCGCTCGAGCTTCGAATGCGGAGAACGCCGCCAGCAGCGCGAACGGATCACCGACGTTCGCGCTGCGGCAGAGATCGTGCTCGCGCACCTGTTCGACGAGCGCGACGGACCGGCGCTCCGCGCGGAGGATCTCGCGGCGACCGGGCATCGCGTCGTGCATGGGGGCGAGCGCTTCTCCTCCCCGGTGCGCGTGACGCTTTCCGTGTTCGACGCGCTCAAGTCGCTCGCGCCGCTTGCGCCGCTGCACAATCCGCTCGCGCTCGCAGTGATGGAAGCGGTCGGGGAGCGCTTCCCGGATCTCCCGATCATCGCCGCTTTCGATACCGCCTTCTTCCGCGACCTGCCCGAGACGGCGCGCCGCTACGCTATCCCGGCCGAGTGGAGCGACGCGCATGCGATACGCCGTTACGGTTTCCACGGCATCGCTCATCAGCACCTCTCGGAAGTGCTTCGCGAAAGGAGAGCCGGACCGCGCGCCGTCACGCTGCACCTCGGGCAGGGCTGCTCTGCCGCGGCGCTTCTCGACGGCCGCCCCGTCGACACGAGCATGGGCTTCACGCCTCTCGAGGGGCTCGTCATGGGCACGCGAAGCGGCGACATCGATCCCGGCGTGCTGCTCCACCTCGCTCGCAACGGTTACGGATGGAAGGATCTCGAGGAGGGGCTCAATCGCCGCGCCGGCCTGCAGGGGCTCTCGGGTATCTCGGACGATGTTCGTGAGCTGCTCGAGCGCGAGGCGGAAGGACACGCGGCGGCGAAGCTCGCGCTCGAAGCGTTCTGCACGCGCATTCGCAAGTACGTCGGCGCCTACGCGGCCGTGCTCGGCGGGCTCGATGCGATCGCGTTCGGCGGCGGCATCGGCGAGAACTCAGCCGAGATCCGCGAGCGCATCCTGCGTCCCCTCGCTTGGCTCGGCGTCGAGCTCGACAGCGTCGCAAATGCGGCTTGCGCCGGCCACGCGGCGAGGATCTCGACGGAACGCTCGAGCGTGCAGGTCTACGTCGTGCCGGTCGATGAGCAGCCGATCATCGCGCGCGCGATGATCGACGTCCTCGCGCAGCGTTGAGCCGCGGTATGGAACTTGCAAAACGCGTCGGCGAACGGCGGCAGCCAAGCCGCATCGGGACGAGGTGCCGAACGGAGCCGACACGATGGCAGAACGTCAGGACATCGACATCGACGAGTTCGAGTCTCGGCTCGAGCGGCGCCGCGACGAGCTGCTCGACGACATTCGCCGAGAGCTCGAGAAGCACGAGGATCAACGCTTCTCGGATCTGATTCAGCAAGCCGCCGATGCGGACGACCGCTCGGTCGCGGATCTTCTGATCGACCTCAATCTCTCCGAGATCAGTCGCGACGTGGACGAGCTGCGTGCGGTCGAATACGCGCTCGCGCGGATCCGAGCCGGGAGCTATGGCATCTGCCGTTCCTGCGGGGAGCCGATCGCCGAGGAGCGGCTGCGCGCCATCCCGGAGACTCCGCTCTGCATCGACTGTCAGACCCGCGCCGAAGAGGAACGCGATACGCGCACGCCTTCGCTGTGAGTGGTCCGAGCAGGCGCAGCAACGACGATTTCGCCTCGCAGCGTCATCACGCAATTTCGAAGCTCCGATTGAAGAAACCGGTTTGCAGCCGGTAGGTGTCGACACGGATTTTTCTCCCGCATCGCGTAGCGAAAAACGCGCTTTCCACGGGCACGATGCTTGCATTGAAGCGACCCGCAGTGAGTCGGCCTTGCGCCCGGCTGCACACGGAGGGGCATCGGCATGAGTTCGTCGCCTTGGGCCTGGAAGGCGCGGCGCGGCAACGTACGAGCGAAGTGACGTGTGCACGCGCATCGCAGTCGTCAGAGCTTTGCACGGCCTCGGAGACATGCTCTGTGCGGTGCCGGCGCTGATCGCATTGCGGCGCAAACATCCGAATGCGCACATCTCGCTGATCGGCTTACCTGCGTGCCTTTGGATGATCGAGCGGTTCGGCGCGCTGCTCGATTCACTCGTGCCTTTCCCGGGATTTCCCGGCATACCGGAGCAGCCCTATTCGCGCGAGGCGCTCGTGCGCTTCGTCGCGGCCGTGCGTGCGGCGCCGTTCGATCTCGCGATCCAGATGCACGGCAGCGGCACGGCGAGTAACGCGTTCACGACGATGCTCGGCGCCCGCGTTGCAGCGGGTCTCTACGACACGACGCGTCCGCGTCCAGCCGGGCGATTCTTTCCGTATCCGCAGCACGGATCAGAAGTTCGACGCTGCCTTTACCTCACGCGCGCGCTCGGCTGCTCTTCCGAGGATGACGACGTCGCGTTCCCCGTGCACGAGGAGGACCGCGCGGCGCTCTGCGAGCACCCGTTGCTCCGCGATCTCGTCGACGAGCCTTTCGTTTGCCTTCATGCCGGCGCGAGAGATCCTGCGCGCCGTTGGCCGACTGAACGCTTCGCAACCGTCGGCGATACGCTCGCGTCGAAAGGCTACCGCATCGTGCTGACCGGAACGGCCGCCGAGCGCGGCACGGCGCGCGCCGTTGCGAGAGCGATGCGGAGCCCCGCGGTGAACGCCTCAGGCGAAACCTCGCTCGGCGTGGCCGCCGCGCTTCTCGAGCGTGCGGCACTGCTCGTCACGAACGACACCGGGATCTCACATCTCGCCGCGGCCCTCGGCACGCCGAGCGTCGTCGTGTTCCTCGCGTCGGACCCGGAACGATGGGCTCCGCTCGACCGCGAGCGGCATCGGCCCGTCGTCGCGCGCAGCCTTGCGGCAGATCGGCCGCTCGTCGCGATGAGACGCTCGATCGGCGACGTGCCGCTCGCGCGGGAGGTGCTCGACGAAGCGTTCCACGTGATGACGGGGGCTCATGACGGGTAAACAGCGACAGGGCTCCGAAAAATGGCGCGACGTCGATGCCGTCGTCGCCGCCTATGCGGGCACCGACGCAGGACTCCCGGCGTACCTCTACGCGGCCGAAGCGCTTCGGCGGTCGCTCGACGCGCGTCTCTGGCTCCTTTGCCCGCACGACGCGCAGGCCGACTGGTGCAACGCCGAAGGCACACTCGTCTACCCGACGCCCGGCCGGAACGGGATCGACGACGGGGCAGCGATCGATGCGCAGCGCGCGATCGATTCGCTCGCGGCATGCCGGGCGCAGGCGGCGTTCGTGCTCGCCGAGCAGGGCGCCGCGCCGTACCTGCCCGCGTACCTGTGTTACCTCGCGGGCATTCCGTATCGCGCGGGCGCCGAGGCCGAGTTCGCGGGAGCGGTGCTGTTGCCGGCAGTGCGGTTGCCCGTGCTCTGCGACGACGTCGAGAGGCATCTCACGCTCCTCGCGGCAGTCGGCGTCGTGCCCGATGACCATCGAAGCCGCTCGGCGCGGCCGACGAAACGTAACCGGAGCGTCGAATGCGAGCACTGAACATCCTGACGTGGCACGTTCACGGCAATTACTTGTTCTATCTGTCGCGGGCGCCGCACCGTTTCTATCTTCCGGTCAAGGAAGGGCGGCCCGAGGGCTACGGCGGCAGACTGCCCGGGTTACCGTGGCCTGAGAACGTCATCGACGTGCCTGCCGACGACGTCGGCGGTCTCGATCTCGATCTGATCCTGTTCCAGTCACGCAAGAACTACGTCGAGGATCGCGCGATCCTCTCCGATGCCCAGAAGCGTCTGCCGCAGATCTATCTCGAGCACGACCCGCCGCGCGAGAGCCCGACGGACACGCGCCACCCGTTCGACGAGCCGGACGGCCTGCTCGTTCACGTGACCGCGTTCAACGCGCTGATGTGGGACAACGGCCGAACGCCGACCCGAATCGTCGAGCACGGTGTCAGCGTGCCGGACGACGCTCGTTATACGGGCGAGATCGAACGTGGTCTCGTGGTCGTGAACGGTCTGCCGACGCGCGGCCGGCGGCTTGGCGCGGACGTGCTCGAGGCGGTCCGCGCGAAGATCCCGATCGACGTCGTCGGGATCGGCTCCGAGGCGATCGGCGGGCTCGGCGAGATCGGTCATCACGAGCTGCCCTACGTGATGGCGCGCTACCGGTTCTTGTTCAATCCCATTCGGTACACGAGCCTCGGGCTCGCCGTCTGCGAAGCGATGAGCGTCGGCTTGCCGGTGGTCGCGCTCGCGACGACCGAGATGGCGACCGTCGTCGAGAACGGTGTGTCGGGCTACGTGGACACGCACGTCGACGCGCTCGTCGGGGGCATGCGTCGACTGCTCGACGATCGAAACGAAGCGGCACGGCTCGGTGCCGGTGCACGGCGCGCGGCGACGCGGCGCTTCGCTATGCGCCGCTTCGTGCGGGACTGGAACGCCGCCTTCGAGCACGCGGCGCAAAGAGGGCGCGCAGCGAGCGTCAATCCCGCGCAGGCAAGGAGGCAGTCCGTTCATGCTTAGAATCGCGATGATCAGCGACCACGCGTCGCCGCTCGCCGCGCTCGGCAGCGCCGATGCGGGCGGGCAGAACGTCTACGTCGCTCACCTGACGCGATGCCTCGCGGATCGAGGTCTCAAGGTCGACGTCTTCACTCGCCGCGACTCGCCGGACCAGCCCGAGGTCGTCGCATGGCATCCGGGAGCACGGGTGATTCACGTGCCCGCCGGGCCGCCCCAGCCGATCCCGAAGGAGGAGTTGCTGCCGCACATGGACGCGTTCACGCGCTTCGTGCGGCGCGCATGCCGGCGGCGGCGTTACGATCTGCTGCACGCGAATTTCTGGATGTCCGGGCTCACGGCCGCCGACGTGAAGCGTGCGCTCGACATCCCGTTCGTGATCACGTTCCACGCGCTCGGGCGGATCCGCCGCGTCCATCAGGGCTCGGCCGACAGATTCCCGGATTGCCGGTTTCAGCTCGAGGAGCGGATCGCCTGCTCGGCGGACCGGATCATCGCCGAGTGCCCGCAGGACCGCGCGGATCTCTTGACCTACTACGCGGCCGATCCCGATCGGATCAGCGTGGTGCCGTGCGGTTTCGACCCCGACGAGCTCGCGCCGGTGCCGAAAACGCTTGCCCGCACGCGGCTCGGTCTGCCCCAGGACGTCTTCATCGTGCTGCAGCTCGGCCGGCTCGTACCGCGGAAGGGCATCGCGACCGCAATCGAGGGCTTTGCGCGCTTCGTGCGTTCGAGCGGCGTCGACGCGCGGCTCCTCATCGTCGGCGGCGACGGGCACGAGCCGAATCCCGAACGCACGCCGGAGATCGCTCGCCTGATGCGGATCGCCGCGGACGAGAGGATCGCCGACAAGGTTCTGTTCAGCGGCCGTCGCGATCGTCAAATGCTGCGCTACTACTTCAGCGCGGCCGACGTGTTCGTCACGCTGCCGTGGTACGAACCGTTCGGCATCACCCCGCTCGAGGCGATGGCGTGCGCCGTGCCCGTCATCGGCAGTCGAGTCGGCGGCGTCAAGTACACGGTCGTCGACGGGATGACCGGCTGCCTGATTCCGCCGGCCGACCCGGATGCGCTCGCGCGGTGCCTCGCGGCGCTCCACGAGAACCCGGCGCTGCGCGCGGCGATGGGACGCGCCGGGCGCGCGCGCGTGCTGCGTCACTTCACGTGGCGGGACGTCGCGCTCGCGGTCGAAGCGGTCTACGAGGACGTGCTGGCTCGGATGCTGAGCACGCCGCAGGTCAGCTACGGAAGCGGCGCCGCGCTTTCGGCCGGCGGCTCTCACGTCGGCGGAGCGGCATATCGTCAACAGGCGACGTCGAAGCCGCGGGGCGGCGATCCGTTGCCGCGCGCGCCGTCGTCCGACGCGCGTGACGCCGCCGTGCCCCGCGACGGCCGGGCCCCGATCACGAAGCTCAGCGTTCACCCGAGGAGGAAGCCCGAATGATCGTTCGTGACGCGGCGAAGGTCGACGACGACACCGTCGAGACGAAGCAGGGCGCGCTGAACGGCAAGGTCGTGCTCGTGACCGGCGGCGGCAGCGGGCTCGGCGCCGCGATCAGCCGCAACCTGTCCGAGGCCGGCGCCGCGGTGATCGTCTCCGATGTCGACGAGGACCGTGCGGCCGCAGGGGCCGACGCGCTTCGCGCCCTCGGCTTCGCCGCGTCGAGCCGAAAGCTCGACGTGAGCGACGAGCGCGACGCGCGCGACGCGATCGCGTCCGCGGTCGCAGAGCAGGGGCGGTTAGACGTGGTCATCAACAACGCAGGGATCGACGTCACGAAGTCCGTGCTCGATCTGTCCGTCGACGAATGGGACCGCGTGCTCGCCGTGAACCTGCGCGGGCCCTTCGTGATGTCGAAGCTCGCGTTCGACGCGATGCGGCGACAGGGGCAGGGCGGCCACATCGTGAACATCGTGTCGACGGCCGCACGGCGCGCGTGGGCGAACGCGGCCGCGTATCACGCGAGCAAGTGGGGCCTGCTCGGACTGAGCCACGCGCTGCACGTCGAGGGACGCGAGCATCGGATCAAGGTGACCGCGCTGATCGCGGGCGGCATGCGCACGCCGTTCCTGCTCGATCGCTTCCCCGGAATCGACGAGAGCGTGCTGCAGGACCCGGCGAGCGTCGCCGCGGCCGTCCGCTTCGTGCTGACGCAGCCCGCGGGCACCGTGATCCCGGAGCTGATGGTCCTCCCCGAGCGCGAGACGTCGTGGCCTTGACCGAGCGAGCGTCGCCGAAGCGTGCGGTGTTCGTCGACAAGGACGGTACGTTGATCGAGAACATCCCGTACAACGTCGACGTCGCACGGATAAGATTCGCGCCCGGCGCCGAGCGCGCCGTGCCGCGGCTTGCGGCCGCGGGCTTTGCGATCGCGATCGTGTCGAATCAGGCCGGTGTCGCGCGCGGGATGTTCGACGAGGCGGCGGTCGCGGCCGTCGGCCAGGCGCTCACGGACCGCCTGGCCGCGCTCGGCGTCGGGCTCGCCGGCTTCTATTACTGTCCGCACGATCCTCACGGGGCGGTCGCACGTTATCGACGGGTTTGCGACTGCCGTAAGCCGGCGCCGGGGCTCATCGTCCGTGCCGCGCGCGAGCTCGGGGTCGATCTCTCCGCGTCCTGGCTGATCGGCGACATCCTCGACGACATCGAGGCGGGCCGCCGCGCGGGCTGCCGCACGATCCTGATCGATGCGGGCAACGAGTCCGAGTGGCGGATGTCGCGGGCACGTCTTCCGCACCACGTCGCCGCCGATCTCGATGAAGCGGCGGAGGTGATCGTCGCACTCGACGCGACGGGGCCGGCCGGCGGAAGCGAGCAGCGCACCGCCGCGCAAGCGAACGGCAGCTGACCGATGAGCGCGAAGCCGCACGACGACGCGAGGATTCGGGACTGGGCCGCTGTCCGGCGGCTCCTCGCGGTGCGGCTCGACGCGATGGGCGATGTGCTGATGACGACGCCGGCGCTTCATGCGGCGAAAGCGGCGTGCCCCGAGCGGCACATCACACTGCTCACATCGTCCGGCGGCGCGGACGCGGCGCGCCTCGCGCCCGACGTCGACGACGTGATCGTCTACGACGCGCCGTGGGTCAAGGCGACAGAGACTCGGGCGGATGCGGGACTCGACCGGCGGATGATCCGCCGGCTCGCCGCGGGCCGCTTCGATGCCGCCGTGATCTTCACGGTGTACAGCCAGAATCCGCTGCCGGCCGCGATGCTCTGCTATCTCGCGGACATTCCCCGCCGGCTCGCGCATTGCCGCGAGAACCCGTATCAGCTCCTCACCGACTGGATTCCCGAGCGCGAGCCCGACCGGGGCGTGCGTCACGAGGTCGAGCGTCAGCTCGATCTGGTCGCTGCGGTCGGATGGCGCGCGACGGACAGGCGGATGCGCATCGCGGTGCCGGATGCGGCCGCGACGCGCGTCGCCGAGCGCCTCGCCGCGCTCGGGCTCGACACGCACACGAGTTGGGCGGTGCTTCATCCCGGCGCGAGCGCGCCGTCGCGGCGCTATCCGTCCGAGCGCTTCGGCGCGGTCGTCAGGACGCTCGCGTCGGAGCACGGCTGGCGCTTCGTTCTGACCGGCTCACGCGACGAGATTCCGCTGATCGAGCGCGTCCGCGCGGCGGCACCGGCCCGGACCTTCTCGCTCGGCGGCGAGCTCTCGCTCGCGGAGCTTGCGGCGCTGATCCGTTGCGCGCCGCTCCTGATCTCGAACAACACGGGACCGGTGCACATCGCGGCCGCGGTCGGTACGCCGGTCGTCGATCTCTACGCGTTGACGAATCCTCAGCACACACCGTGGCTCGTGCCGAGCAGAGTGCTCTTCCGGGACGTGCCGTGCGCGCCGTGTTATCGGAGCGTCTGCCCGGAGCGTCACAACCTGTGCCTCACGGGCGTGACGCCGCAGCAGATCGTCGAGGCCGCGCTCGAGCTCGTTCGAGCCGAGCCGCGGACGCGGCACGGCACACAAGAGGTCTCGATCGACGCACCCATGTTCGATGCGGACGCGCGGCACGCGTCCGTCGCGGAGGGTACAAGGTGATCGTCGACGTGCTGATCCCGACTTACGGACGTCCTACCGCGCTCGCGGTCACGCTGACGAGTCTGTGCGCGCAGACGATGCGGCCGTTCCGCGTCGTCGTTTCCGACCAGACCGACCGCGCGCGATCGATCGAGAGCGCGGAGGTGAAGGCGATCGCACGCGTGCTCGAAAGCCACGGCTGCAAGGTCGAGCTGCTCGAGAACCTGCCGCGGCGAGGTATCGCGCAGCAGCGCCAGTTCCTGCTCGATCTGGCGACGGCCCCGTATGCGCTTTGCCTCGACGACGACGTGATCCTCGAGCCCTACGTGATCGAGCTTCTCGTCCGCGTGATCCGGCGGGAGCGCTGCGGATTCGTCGGCGCTTCGGTGATCGGGTTGAGCTACGTCGACGACGTCCGTCCGGACGAGCAGCGCTTCGAGCTCTGGGACGGACCCGTTCGGCCCGAGGTCGTGCTTCCCGGCTCGCCCGAATGGGAGCGCGTGAAGCTCCACAGCGCCGCGAATCTCTACCACGTTCAGCGGCGGCTCGGCGCGACGCCCGAGCGGCCGTTGCTCTACAAGGTCGCGTGGGCGTCGGCATGCGTGCTGTACGACACGGAGAAGCTTCGCGCCGTCGGCGGCTTCTCGTTCTGGCGCCGTCTGCCGGCCGAGCACTGCGGCGAGGACGTGCTCGCGCAGCTCGAGCTGATGAAGGTACACGGCGGTTGCGGCGTGATGCCGTCGGGCGCCTATCATCAGGAGCTGCCGACGACGATTCCGCGCCGCGACGTCGGCGCAGAGCGATTGCTCGGCGCAGGGAGCGCGTCGTGAGTGAGCGCCCAAGATCCTCGCGCCGGGTGCGCAGCCGCGACGGAACGAACCCGTGGCTCGAAGCGCGGCGGCTCCTCGTGATCCGCGCGGACAACATCGGCGACGTCGTGATGACTGGGCCCGCGTTACGCGCGATACGGCGCGCGCTGCCCGACGCCGAGCTGACGCTGCTCGCGAGCCCGTCCGGCGCCGAGGCCGCGCCGCTCTTGCCTTGGATCGACGACGTCGTCTGCTGGCGCGTGCTGTGGCAGGACCTCGGGAGGCTCGCGTTCGATCCCGCCCGCGAGCACGCGCTGATCGATGCGATCAAGGCGCGGGCGTTCGACGGCGCGCTGATCCTGACGAGCTTCAGCCAGAGTCCGCATCCCGCCGCATGCATGGCGTGGCTCGCCGGGATTCCGCTCCGCGCAGGCGCATCCCGTGAAGAGAGCACGCTGCTGACGCATCGAACGCCGTTCGGGCCTTTCGAGCGTCACCAGGCCGAGCGCAACCTCGCGCTCGTCGGAGCGCTCGGTTTCCCGATCGACGACGGCGCGCTCGAGATCCGCGTGCCGCCCGAAGCGGACCGGCGCGCGGCGGAGAAGCTCGCGGCGCAAGGTCACCGCGGCGAGCCCTATCTCCTGTGGAATCCGTGGGCGAGCGCCGCCGCGCGCACCTACGATCCGAATCGCGGTGCCGACGCCGCCCGCGCGATCGCCGAAGCCGCAGGGCTCCGGGTGGTGATCACCGCGCACGCGCGCGATGCGAACGACGCCGCGCGTCTTGCGGAGCGCATCGGCGCGCGGGCGATCGATCTCGGCGGCAGGACGAGCGTGCCTGAGCTCGCCGCGCTCGTCGCGCGCGCCGCCGTGGTGCTGACGAGTCACACGTCGGTGATGCACCTCGCGGATGCGCTGCGGGTGCCCGTCGTCGTGCCGTTCTCGGGCACGGACCTCGTCGCGCAGTGGACGCCGCGTCACGGCCCGCACGCCGTGCTCCACAGATCCACGGATTGCGCCCCGTGTTACGCATTCGACTGCCCGCGCGGGCACGAATGTCTGCCGTTCACGCCGCACGACGTCGCACGCGCGGCCCTCGCGCTGCTCGAGCAACCCGCGCCGTCGCCGGCGCAGCGATCGGAGGACGCTGATGCTTGAGAGACCGCGCGCCGCACCAGGCCTGCCGCTGCCGAGGGGCACGGCCGTGCCAATGCTCGAAGAGGCCGTTGCATCGTTCTGGAGACATCACTCGCGGCGGCGGGCGCCGCTGCGCTCGAGCGTCGAGCGGCTCGCCGAGCTCGCGCTCGCGTCCGATCCGCGGATCGCCGCCGAAGGGACGCGCGTGCTGTTCGAGCGCATCGTCGAGCCGCTCTGCGACGGGTTCACGCAGCGCGGCGCGGATACGTATCGGCGGCTCTTCGCCCAAGTCGTCGACGTCGCGAGGCGCAAGCCGCAGTGCAGGCGGCTCGACGACGCATTGAACGCCGCGGGCCTTCGCACCGAGCGCGATCTGCTGCGGACGCCGACGCCGCAGCGGCCGGACGCCGCCGAGCGGGCGAGGATACGTGCGGTGATCGTGCTGTCGCGGCTCACGCTCGGCGCCGATGTCGCGATCTCGATGCCGCTGCTGCGCCATGCCGAGGCCGCGTTTCCGAACGCCGAGATCGCGTTCGTCGGCACCGACGCCGCGGCGGTCGTCGCGCGAAGCTTCGCTCGCGTCATTCACGTCAAGGTGCCGTACGGGCGCGGCGATTTTCTCGCAGAGCGTTTGAACGCCTGGTCCGCACTGCTCGACGCGGTCCGCGCGCTCAGCACGTCGCACGCACCGGAAGAGATCGTGCTGATCGATCCCGACTCGCGCCTCACGCAGCTCGGCCTCCTGCGCCCGATCGAGGATGCCCGCTACTTTCATTTCCCGAGCCGCTACTACGGTGTGCACTCGACCGATCCGCTCGGCGTGCTCGTCTGTCGCTGGATGAACGAGACGTTCGGGCTCGCGCAAGGCGGCGACTGTCGCCTCGGCGTCGCCGAGCGCGAGGCCGCGTGGGCGCGTGCGCTGCGCGGTCTCTGCGCGGGCACACGGCCGTTCGTCTCCGTCCACTTCGGCGCCGGCGGCAACGAGAAGAAGCGCGCCGGGATCGAGTTCGAGACGGAGCTCGTCGAGTGGCTCGTGCAAGGCGGCTGCGGCGTGCTCCTCGCGCGCGGCGCGAACCCCGACGAGGTCGACGAAACGTATCGACTCTGCCGACGGCTCGCGGACCGCGGCGTCGGCATCACGCATCTGCCGTCCGGCTGCGACTTGGACGGGCTCGCGTGCCGCCCCGCCGACGTGCTGACGTGGGAAGCGAACGTCGACGCGTTCGTCGCTACGATCGCTCACTCGGATGCGTTCATCGGCTACGACTCGGCGGGTCAACACATCGCCGCCGCGCTCGGCGTGCCCGCGATCTCGCTCTTCGTCGAGGCCTCCGGCCGGCGTCACGCGCTGCGCTGGACACCGTGCGGACGGGGTCCGCTCGAGATCGTGCGCTCGCCCTGGCCGCCGGATCGCAAAGCGCTGCTCGAGCGCGCCCAGGACGCGTTCGCGAGCCTTGCCCGCGAGATCACGGCCCGGGAGCGCCGGCGAGCGGCGCCGGCGAGCCGTTCGTGAGCCGTCGGGGCAGGCGGTCCGAACGCCGTACGAGGCTCATTTCTGTCGTCATCCATGCAGCCCGAAGCGCTCGGCGAACGCGGGCGCGTGGCATAGATCTTGCTCCCTGCGCACATTGGCTTCAGGAGTGCGAAGCAATGAGCGACTCGAAGCGAACGACGAACCACGACGAGATCCGTAAGTGGGTCGAGGAGCGCGGCGGGCAGCCCGCTCACGTGAAGTCGACGGGGAAGGGCAAGGACGTCGGGCTGCTCCGAATTTCGTTCCCGGGGTACGACGACGAGAACGACGAGAATCTCGAACCGATCGAGTGGGAGGAGTTCTTCCGGAAGTTCGACGAGAACAAGCTTTCGTTCCTGTATCAGGAGCGGACCGCCGACGGCGAGCTCAGCACGTTCAACAAGTTCACGCGTCGTTGAAACGAAGGTGACTGACAGCGGAGGACGGCGGCGCCATCGGAACCGCCACCACGCGTTCCGCCGGAAGAACAGGGCGAAGCACGGCGCGCAACGCGGCGACTCGTCCAAAGGGCCGCCGAAGGAAGCCACGAGCACGGAGATGCTGGCCGCGCGCGCAAGCGGTCGCACGCCTGGGACCAGCACGGCAGTGGAGCCCGCCGCCGCGCCGCTCGGCACCGACGACGAGGCCGCCGGCACGCCGGCGCGTGCCGCGGATCTCGAGATCGAGATCGAGCGGGCCGAAAGCGGCCGCGGCATGCTCGGTCTTTCCGCGACCGACGCGATGAGCGGGCGCCCCGGTCATCCGCAAACCTCCCCATTCGCGCTCGGCACGCTCGTCGCGATCGGCGCCGCGATCGTGATCCTCCTCTTGCTCGCGATGCTGATTTTCTGAGGCGCCGCTGACGAAGCTTCAGCGCCGCGGCGCTCCGTTCCTGTCCGGAGCGGGACGACCCTTGGTGAGCCGCGCGTGCCGTAAGATCTTCGTCAGCCACGACTCGCCCGCCGCATCCCGCTCGACCGCGCGCTCCTCGGGATGCATCGACCGGCCTCGCGGCAGGTTCGCTGGTTTCCTTTTCATGCGGCCTCCTCGTCGTCGCCGTCCTCGCGTGAGTCGAGCAATAGCCGTGCCACGGTTCACGTCGGATCGTCGTCGAATGGCGACAGTGCAAGTCTTGGCTTTCGCGCCGATTCGTCGAAGCTTGGCTCCGATCCTTCTCATTCTGTCGGCGAGCCGCTACCGTACGCGCCGCGCAGCACGTACGGAGGAGAGGACATGAAGAGAGGCGCACATCGACTCATTGCTGCCGCCGCGCTGGTGCTCGGCGCGATGAGCGCGGCGTTCGCGGCGAATCCGATGCTCGCGGAGGTCGAGATCAACGCGGCGGGCCGTGCCGAGCGTAACGCGGGCGTCTGGGTCGACGGGCAATACGTCGGACACGTGCGTCAGCTCCGTGGCAAGTCACGCCTCGCGCTGCTGCCGGGGCGTCACGAGCTGCTGTTCAAGCTCGTCGGTTACGAGGACGTGCGGCGCGAGGTGACGCTCGAGCCGGGTGAGCGCTATGCCTTTCGCCTGTCGATGCAGGAGCGCGCCGCGCTCGAGTTTCCGGCGAAAGAGCAGACCGCGAGCATTGTGCTCGACGTCGCGCCGAAGGACGCCGCCGTGTTCGTCAACGATCGATACGCGGGGCACGTCGACCGCTTCAACGGCGGCCGCGGCATGCGGCTCCGCGCGGGAACGTATCGGCTGAAAATCACGTTGCCGGGCTACAAGCCGTTCGAGACGGAGGTCAAGCTCGAGCCGAACCAGCGATACGAAATTCGTACGGCGCTTGCGAAGGGCACGATCGCCGAGCAGGACGAGGAGCTGATGGTTCGCCGCTGAGATTCACGGGTCGCGGAACCGCCTCGGGCCCCGTCACGTCAGGGCGGCGGCGCTCCCGCCCGCGAGCCGTCGGTCGTCGTCATGCCAGCAACGCGGACGGCTTGCGGGTCATGTGGATCAACGGCCACGGCGAGCTCTCGCGGCTCGGATCCGTTCGGATCTCGATCAGCGCCGGCGCGCCGTCCGCGAGGGCCCGCTCGAGCTTCGGCTTGAGCTCTTCGGGACTCGCGACGCGGCAGGCCGGGACTCCGAAGCTCTCAGCGAGCGCGACGAAATCCGGATTGCGGCGCGTCGCGCCGATCACGCGTCCGTCGTAAAGCGTCCGCTGATCGCGCAGCACGTTCCCGAACGCGTCGTTGTTGAATAGCAGCGTAACGACGCCGAGCCCGTATTCTGCGGCCGTCGCGAGCTCTTGCATGCCGAACATGAAGCCGCCGTCGCCGGTCACCGAGACGACAGCGCGTTCGGGGTGGGCGACCTTCACGCCGAGCGCCGTGGGGAACCCGAACCCGAGCGTGCCCTGGAAGCCCTCCGTGACGTAGGTGCGCGGGGCGAGGACCGGCCACGCGCCCGTGTAGGTCGCAAAGCCGACCTGCGATACCTCGGGAACGAGAAAGCCGTCGCGCGGCAAAACATCGCGAATCGCGGCGAGGTATGCGGCCTGCGGTTGCAGCAACGCGTCGAAGAGCCGATGCGCCGTCGCCCGCGCCGCGGCGATCTCGTCCGTCCGTGCGCGGTTCGGGCGCACGCGCGACGCGAGCCGATCGACGAGCAGACGGCAGGCCTCGGCGGCGTCCGCGACGATCGCGACGTCCGGATGGAGGCGGCTCATCTCGGCCGCATCGATATCGATCCGAATCAGCCTCGGTCCGGCCGGACGCGACTCGTAGCGCAGCATGTCTCGCCAGCGCATGTACGGCATCTCGAGCCGGCTGCCGATCCCAATGAGCAGGTCGACGTCGTCCCAGAGCTCACGCGCGGCAACCGCACCGATCCCGAGCGGATGGTCCTCGGGCACGACGCCGCGGCCGCTGCGGAAGGCCGTGACCGGCGCGTTCAGGAGCTCCGCGAGCGCTCGCACCTCTTCCGCCGCGTGCTGCGCTCCGGCACCGCACATCAAGAGCGGCCGGCGCGCGTGGGCAATCAGCTCGACGGCATCCGCGACCGCGTCCGGATCGGGCTCCGGCGGACGCGGGGGAACCGCCTTCGTGAAGGAGCCGGCGGGCCCGCGCTCCGCCATCCGATCCCAGCACATCTCGATCGCGACCGGGCCCGGCCGCCCGCCTAGCGCCCAGGCGAGCGCTTCGTTCACGGCAGCCGACGCGTCGCTCGGCCGCTCGATACGCGCCGCGTGCTTGACGAGGCTTCCGAGCGTCGCGAGCTGATCGGCGAGCTCGTGCAAGTGTCCTCGGCCCTTGCCGAGATACTCCGACGGCACCTGCCCGGTCACGCAGACGACCGGCGAGCAGTTGCCCATCGCGGTGCAGAGCGCGGCGGAGGCATTCAGCACCCCGGGACCGGGCACGACGCAGCACACCGCGGGCCGCCCGGTCGACTTCGCGTAGCCCATCGCCATGTATCCGGCCGCCTGCTCGTGGCGCGGGACGTAGAGCGTGAGACCGCGCCGTGCGATCGCGTCGAATAGCGGGTAGATCTGCGCGCCAGGCAGCCCGAACACGGTTCGCACGCCGTTCGCATCGAGCGCGGCGACGATCGCGTCGCCGCCCGTCATGTCCAACTGCGACCGCTCGTCGGGCATCGTATTGCGTCTCGTGGTCGTGAGCCGGGAAGCCGAAAACGACAAGGGCCTCTGACTCGTCGAGAATCAGAGGCCCCCGCGGAGGCCAACGGCCCAATCTCGGAAATGCTGCGGACTACTGCGTCTGCGGCGGAATGATCGGCAGCAGCACGATCGACGGCGCCACCTGGTTGTTCGCCATCCGGATGGTCTGCCGGAGCGAGTTGCGGTACGTCGTCGGCAACGCCACCCAGCGCCGCGTCCGCTGATCCCACGCGCCCATCTGCTGGCCGTCCGGCGTCATGTAGTAGTAGCCGACCCGGCCGAGGCGCAGGAATTCGACCTCCGGAAGAAGCTGCCCGTCGATCTCGAGCGGCCCGCGATCCGAGACGTACTCACGTCCGTATTCAGTCTCGACCGTCCAGGCCTCCATGATTCGGCGGAACTTCTCGCCGTACGACACGTCGCCCTGTGCGACGAGCTGCTTCAGCGTGTTGACGCGCTCCCGGCGCTCCTCGAGCGCGAACGGGATGTCGAGCTCGACGAACTGATCGAGCGCTTCGACCATGTTGACGAGCAGTGCAGGAATCTGCCGCTCGAGCTCGGGCACCTGCTCGATCGCCTCGCGCAATTGCTGGACCTGCGCCTCCTGGTCCGCGATCTGCGTTTCGAGCAAGCTGTTGTAGATCTCGAGCCCCCTGATGTCGCGCAAAAGCGCCGCGTACTCTTCGACGGAGGCCGGTCCCCCTTGCGCCTGCTGTTGCTGCTCGGCGTTTTCTTGGTCGTCTTGGGCCACGATGGAAGCGGCCGGAACACAGACGAGAAAGGCCGCAATCAGGCCCGATTTTATCTGTCGCATGCTTCCCTCCGGGGTGAGGCCGCTCAAGCTATCTTGTGATTTGAATCACGTCAAGCCGGGAACCCTTGAACGTACTAGGAGGGTTCTTTCGCAGTGGTCGTGCCGACGCCGAGATGAGCGCGCGGGTTCGTTCGCACCGCGTCCGCGAGCCGCCGGTACAGCGATTCGATCTCGGGCGTTTCCGCAGCCGGCGCGACGACTTGAAGCGTCACGAGCTGGTCGCCGGGCGGCGAGCCGGGGAGGCCGCGGCCCCGGAGCCTCAACTTCTGGCCGGTCTGGGATCCGCGCGGGATCTTGAGCTCGACGGTGCCGCCGAGAGTCGGGACGAGCACGCTCGCGCCGAGCGCCGCCTCCCACGGTAGCACCGGAAGATCCAGGTGGATATCACGGCCCTCCGGCTTGAAGAACGGGTGAGGCGCAAGCCGGACGATCGCGTAGAGATCGCCGCGCTCGCCGCCGCCCACTGCGGCACCGCCCTGCGCGGGTAGGCGAATCCGCCGCCCGTCCGTGACGCCGGGCGGGATGCGCACGTTCAACGTTCGCGTGCGGTGCACGAGTCGGCCGGAGGCATCGAGCTCGGGAATCTCGACCGTCAGCGTCTTCGTCGTCCCGCGGTAGGCCTCCTCGAGCGACAGGGTGATGGTCGTCTGGTAGTCCTCGCCGCGAGTCGAGAACGTGAACGACCGCGTTCGGCCCGGACCGAAGCCTTCGCCGAACAGGGTCTCGAAGAAGTCGCTGAAACTGCGGGCGCCGCCGGTACGCGCTCCGCCGCCGAAATGGAAATGCTCGTGCCAGTCGGGCGGCGGTCGAAACTGCTGTCCCGCCCTCCAGTTCGAGCCGAGCGAGTCATAGGCGGCCCGCTTCTCGGGGTCGCTCAGCACCTCGTAAGCTTCTCCGACCTCCTTGAAGCGCTCCTCCGCGTTCGGTTCCTTGCTGACGTCCGGATGGTACTTGCGCGCGAGACGGCGATAGGCCCGCTTGATCTCGTCCTGAGTGGCGTTGCGGGAGACGCCCATGATCTTGTAGTAATCCTTGTACTCCATACCGCTCTCGCTAGGCGGCGCGCGCCGGGAACCTGCGGGGAACGTTGGGGCTTCAGGCCGCCGGAATCAAGGCCGAAAGCGCACGCGTTCCCAAACCTTGCGTTACAATCGGCCGCGATGAGGGACCAAGACCCGCTGCGCCGCCGTAAGCTCGCGAGCCTGCTGCTGTTCTCGTGCGTGCTCGCCGCGCCGAGCGTGCTCGCGCACGGCATCACGGGCGACGACCAGGCGTTCCTGCTCCGCGCAAGCGGCGCACACGTCGGGCCGTACATGTACCTCGGCGCAAAGCACATGGTCACCGGGTACGACCACCTGCTGTTTCTGGCGGGCGTCATCTTCTTTCTGTATCGCCTGAAGGACGTCGCGCTTTATGTGACGCTGTTCGCGATCGGGCACAGCGCAACCCTGCTCCTCGGCGTGCTCGGCGGTCTGCACGTCAACCCGTACATCGTCGACGCGATCATCGGGTTCTCGGTCGTCTACAAGGCGTTCGAGAACCTCGGCGGGTTCCGCCGGCTCGGAATCGAGCCGAGCACGAAAGGGGCCGTGTTCGTCTTCGGGCTCGCGCACGGTTTCGGGCTCGCGACGAAGCTGCAGGATCTTGCGATCTCGCCGGACGGCCTCGTCGTCAACATGATCTCCTTCAACATTGGCGTCGAGCTCGGCCAGCTCTTCGCGTTGAGTCTGATCCTCGTCGCCTTCTCGCTATGGCGCGCGGCGGGCAGCTTCGCTCGCCACGCGTATGCGGCGAACGTCGCGCTGATGGCGGCCGGCATGACGTTGATCGGCTATCAGCTGACCGGATATTTCTCCACGGCTTCTTGACGACGAGACGAAAGGGGAGACGGATGCACATGCTGAAAGTCCTGACGGCGCTCTGCGGGCTCTGGCTCGGCGTCGGAGCCGCGCTGGCGCAGGACGCGACCTCGTCCACGAGCCCGAGCGTGCTGCAGCGGCGCGCCGAGATCGACCAGCGCGCCGAGGCGACGTTGCAGAAGCTCTTCACATCGCAGCCCGCCGTGCGCTCGCTGTATGACAAGGCGAGCGGCTATGCCGTCTTCACGGCGACGAAAGCGGGCTTCATCGTCACGGGCGGCGGCGGGACAGGCGTCGCGGTCGACAAGAGCACCGGCCAGCGCACCTACATGCGGATGGGCACCGGCGGGATCGGGCTCGGTATCGGCGCCCAGCGCTACGACCTCGTGATCCTGTTCGAGACGGACGCGCATCTCGACCGCTTCATCCGCGGCGGCTGGGACGCGAGCACGACGGCCCAGGCCGCGGCGGGGACCGATGGCGTGACCGTCACGTCGAGCTTCATCGACGGCGTCGCATTCTACCAGCTCACCGACCGGGGGCTCATGGCGCAGGCCGACGTTTCCGGCACCCGCTTCTGGAAGATCGACGAGCTCAACTGACGGGGAGAGAACGGGCCGCAGAACGGCGCGGCCTGTGGTAAATTTCGCATTGCCGGCCGGGTCAAACCGGCCGGTCCCGCGATAAGGCTAGGTGGCAGAGTGGTGATGCAGCGGCCTGCAAAGCCGCGTACACCGGTTCGATTCCGGTCCTAGCCTCCAACCTGCCGATTTTGCCACCCACTCCAAGCGGCTGATCCCAGCGTATTTCCTGCGTGGAGATGCCGATGTGTGCAGCGCCGTACGGGGAGACTGTCCACGAAAGGGGCCAAACGTCAGTTGCTGGCAGTCCTAGCCCTTAACCTTGCACTGACGTCGGGAATAACGGGCATTATCTTGGGCTCCGTACCAGGACTCGCGCGCAGCTATTACTTGTATCGCGTGTTCCAGGCTCGGCTGACGACGGCAATCTCGTTGCCCTTTACGATCGTCATACTGATGTCCTCGGCTTGGTACGCTCTCACGGTGTGGCGGCAGGAGATCAGGTTAAGTAGCCCGTACTCTCGACCACTGGCCGACGTGGTGCTGGAGATCGACCTTTACCGGCTGCTCGGTGCGTCCGCGATCACCCTGGTTCTTCAGTTGCGCGAACGTAGGCGCATAGCGCACACGCTCTTTAAGCGTCGGGGCGTTCGCTGGTCGTCTTGCGCTGCACGTCGGTACGGGACGCTCGACGTCTGACGCCGGCGGCTTGTCTGCGCGCTCGCTCGCCTGTACCGCAAATCCCCTCGACCGGTGGCGCTGCGGCGCGTTCTCGTCACGAGTGGCCCGCGATTGCTGCAGCCTTCTGGAGCCTCATAAACCCGCCGGTCTCGCACGGGTTCGAGGGCCATAGCCAGTGATAGCGAATCGAGCGGGTGGCGCGGGCGGAGGCGCAGGCAGTGAGAATCGATGCGACTTCCCGAGAATCAGTTAGAGCCGCTGCGGACGAAGTCGAGGAACATTTCGGGCAGATCGCAACGAGGCGCGATTCTGTTCGACGAACTGAAGTCGGCGCGCGTCAAGGTGCTGCCAAGCGAACGAGGAGAAGAGGGGCTTACGTATGATTCTGGAGCGTCGTCGCCCACATCTTCAGCTCCTGACGCTGGCCACGATACTTTCTGGATGCAGCGACGGCGACGTCATTATCTCCAGCCCAGCGACGTCCAATGCCGCCGCCGCGGAAGTCGTCGTGCTGTTATCTGCCGAATGGGGCGGCTCCTGGCCGGCCGGGCTCGATCCAGCGACGAACACCACCGCGCGTGCGAACCTGAGCCAGATGAACGCCATCTTCGGCGGTCTGTTTCAGCTGATGGCGAGTGAAGGGAACGACGGCTTCGAGATCAAGGGTGTACTCGCGGAGGCCTATGAGATCAAGGAAGACGGCCGGACCGTAATCATTCGGTTACGAGAAGGAGTGCGTTTCACCGACGGTACGCCTCTCGACGCCGAGGCCGTCAGATTCAACGTCGTTCGCAACTTGAACGAGCCGTGCACCTGCTCCCCGAGCGGCTGGCCCTGGGACAAGGAAAATCCCGTCAGCGTGCTGGACGACCGCACCGTAGCGCTGCACTTCTCTCGCCCCTATGCAGCGGTGATGAACGCCTTCCCGGTATCCAACATCAACTGGATAGCCTCTCCCACGGCGCTCGCGGAAATGGGTGAAGAAGAGTTCGCGATCAAGCCGGTGGGGGCGGGACCGTTCAAAGTCGTCTCCAATCAGTTGAGCACGAGGTTGGTGCTGGAGCGGAACCCTGACTACTGGGAGAAGGGGAAACCTTTCCTCGATCGCCTCGTCTTTCAGTCGATCGGCACGGAGCAGGCCGCCTATCAGGCACTCCTCGCGGGAGATGCGCACGTTTTCGAAGGCATGACGTCCACTCCGCTCATCAGTCAGGCCATGAGAGACCCGACGTTGATCGTAACGCAACAACCGGCGACCTCGCCGTACGTCATCCAGCTCAATACGTCTCGGCCGCCGTTCGATGACCAGCGTGCGCGAGAGGCGATCTACTACGCGACGGATGTCGACGCGATTCGGGCAGGTCTTTTTCATAACTGGTACCCGGCCAGCCAGACCTTTACCGGTCCCGGAAGCGTGTTTCGTCTGCCGACCGTCGACGGCTATCGCACTTACGATCTGGAACGTGCGCGCGAGCTGATTAGAGAGCTCGGGGGAATACGGGTGACGTTGGGAACGCTCAGATCGTTCGTGGCCGAGCAGGTCGTTACCGCGCTGCAGAGCCAGTGGAACGAAGCGGGGATCGAAACGTCCATCGTCACCTACGATGTCGCTCCGCTCATCGCTCAGTTCCTATCCGGATCCTGGGAAGCGATGCTCCAGACGGCGGGGTCCTATGATCCGGAAGCCGGTCCGAGCGTGAGCCTGCGCTTTCGCTCTGATCAGCCGTACACCGGAGTCCACGATCCCGACCTCGATCGCATGCTCGACAGGGCCGCGGCGACTTTCGATCCGGCGGAGCGGGAACGACTATACCGGGAAGTGTCGGAGCACATTAGTTCGCATGCGTATGGGGTGTTTCTGTTTGCATTCGCTCCGACGCAGATCGCTGCGCGAGGGATCGAAGGTCCCGGGCTGACGACGCAAATTCCGCCTATTTCCATCAACGCGGGAGTGCTTTGGCAAGACGTCCGCCTCATGTCGAGACAATGAACGGCCGACCGGCCACGTAGAAGAAGGATTCGCTTGCCACGGAAGACAACGATGCTGGGTTCCCACGAGCCGCTGCGTGTCAGATTGCCTGCCAGAGACGATCGAATCGTATGGCTGCTCGCTCAGCGAATAGTCGCAGCCGTGCCCGTGGTTCTCGGCGTGTCCCTAGTCAGTTTCATCGTCGTCGATCTCCTGCCCGGGAACGTCGCTCATTCTTTGCTCGGAACGGACGCGTCCGCGGAGCAGATCGCACAGTACGAGGCGGAGCTCGGCCTCGATCGGCCGGCCGTTGATCGCTATTTCGAGTGGCTGTCTGCTGTCCTGGAAGGCGACCTGGGTAGGTCTTTGGCCAGCGGGCAGGCGGTGAACAACGTCATTGCCGAGCGTGCAGCCGTGACAGTCGAGCTCGCAGTGCTTTCGCTCGCGCTGTCCGTCGTCCTCGCACTCACAACGGCCGTTCTCGCGGCGCACAACCCTGGCGGATGGGCAGACGGCCTCTGCCGGGCGATAAGCATGGTCGGCATCTCCGTGCCGAATTACGTGTTGGCGATCGTCCTCGTCCTCGTGTTCTCCGTCAACTTGCGGCTCTTTCCTTCGATAGGCTTCGTTCCGCTCGAGCAAGGAGTATTGCGAAACCTGCAGTCACTGGTGCTTCCCGCAGTCGCCCTCGGCTCGCCATTTTTCTGTGTCTACTCGAGGTTCCTCCGCAGCGGCCTCGTCGACCAGATCGAGGGGGCCGGTTACATCTTGACCGCGAAAGCGAAAGGGCTCGGGCCGTGGAGGATATTGCTTCGCCATGCCCTGCCGAACTCGCTGATCGGCATGGTAACCCTCGTCGGCCTCAATTTCGGCCCGCTGCTCGGCGGAACGGTCATCGTCGAGCAGATCTTTTCGTTGCCGGGTATCGGCCACCTTCTGATTCAGGCGGCCCATACACGTGACATCCCCGTCGTGCAAGCGATTGTGCTGATCGTTGCCGCAGCTACCGTGGCGGCAACGCTTCTCACGGACGTCCTTCATATGCTGATCGATCCGCGAATTCGCTATGCGAGGGCTTGAAGTGCTTTCGCTCGATCCGGCTGACCGCGTATCCGCGTTTGCTAAACGGCCCGAGTGGATACGCTTGATCGTTCCGGCCGGAACGCTGGCGCTCATCGCGTTTGCTTCTTTCGTGCTTCCGACACTGGCGTCTCTGCCTCCTCCATCCGGGGGCAGCGTGCTCGACGCGAATCTGCCGCTCTTTTCGCCGGGACATGTGCTAGGCACGGACATGAACGGCAACGACAATCTGTCCCGCCTTCTGTATGGCGGTAGGACCTCGATTCAGATCGCGCTTGCCGTCAACGCAATCGGGCTCATCCTTGGCGGCGCCCTCGGCGCATTGTCCGCGTACGTCGGTCGGCTCGTCGACGCCTTCATCATGCGCGTATTGGATGCCTTCATCGCGTTTCCATCGCTCATGCTGGTGCTGGCCGTTGCTCAGGGGCTGGGCGGCGGGCTCTTCAATACGATCTGGTCCTTGGCTTTCTTCAGTGTTCCCGCTTTTGCGCGAGTGGCTCGATCGGCCACGCTGCAGCTGCGAACCCGACCGTTCGTGGCTGCTGCCGTGCTTTCCGGCGCCAGGCCCACGCGTCTTCTCCTTCACCATATCGCACCGAACATCGCCCCGCAGCTCGTCGCCTTCGCGCTACTGGGCATGGGAATCGTGATCATCCTGGAAGGTGCCCTGAGCTTTCTGGGCCTGGGGATTCAGCCTCCGGAGCCGAGCTGGGGGAACATGATTGCTCAAGGACAGCAGGTACTATTGGTGCGGCCCATGTTGGTGCTCCTGCCGAGCGCAGCCCTCTTCGTCACCGTCCTCTCATGTAACGTGCTTGGCGAGACGGCCCGCGAGCTCTGGCGTACGCCTTGAGCAAACGTCGAGCGCCGAGAACAGAGTATGCGGGCCATCCATCAGCACACCGACACTCTCGAACCAAACTGCTCGCGGCGATGTCCGCCTCCGACTCCGCTGCTCGAGGTCGAGCATCTCCGCGTGGAGTTCCAGACGCGCAGCCAAACTGTCCGGGCCGTGAGCGGCTTGAGCTTTCGCCTGGACGCGGGCCGTTCGCTGGCTATCGTCGGCGAATCCGGGTCGGGGAAATCAGTGGCTTGCCGCGCTCTCCTGCGGCTGCTGCCCAAGCGGGCGACAGTCACCGGCAGGGCCCGTTTCTGCGGGAAGGACCTTCTCACGCTCGGTGAACTGGAGCTGCGGAAGTATCGAGGCTCTGAGATCGGAATCGCCTTTCAGGATGCCGAGAACGGTCTGAACCCGATCATGAAAGTCGGGCGACAAATCAGCGAAGCCATCCGTTTGCACAGGCGCATCGGAGAGCAGGCTGCACGGCGCGAGGCGATCGAGCTCCTGCGTTCCTTCGACGTGCCGGAGCCCGAGGAGCGCTTTCATGCCTATCCGCATGAGCTGTCCGGCGGCTTGAAGCAGCGGGTGATGCTCGCCATCGCTCTCGCCGGCCGGCCGAAGCTCCTGATCGCAGACGAGACTACGAGAGGCCTCGACGTTACTACGCAGGCAAAGGTTCTTCGCTTACTCAAGGAAGCACAGCAGCAGCGCGGCATGGCGATCATTCTGATCAGCCATGACCTCGGGGTGGTGGCCAGATTCGTAGATCATGTGCTCGTGATGTACCGAGGTGTAGCGCTCGAGTACGCGCCCACTCGACAGCTGCTGGAGTCGCCGATGACGCCCTATGCGCGCGCGCTGCTCGACGCCTGGGCCGCTCGTGATCTCTCTGACTGCCGATCTCGAAAATTCGCCGACTTAGAATGTTTCGTGGGCGGTTCCCAAGCTCGGCAATGGCTCCAAGAGGCGCGAGCTCAGCGGTTGCCGCGAGCATCGTCCGTCTCCGCTCATCGCCCACGGTTTCAGGCGATGAATCCAGACGTTCTGCGAACTGCCGCTCCCGGCGCCGTGCCACCGCTCCTGGACGTCGTAGACGTCGTTCAGAGGTTTGGAAAAGCAGGATGGCGAAGGGGCGGAGGCGTTCCCGCCACCGCACTTTCGCGCGTGTCGTTTCAGATTCGACGGGGGGAGACACTCGGTCTGGTAGGGGAATCCGGTTGTGGTAAGACGACGCTAGCTCGAACCATCATGCAAATGCCGCCGCCACAGAGCGGCCAGGTGTGGTTCAATGGATGCGACCTGACGCGGTTACGGGGACGTCAACTGCAGAAGCAGCGAGTCGGGATCCAAACGGTGTTTCAAGATCCCTATGCCTCGCTGAACCCAAGGTGGCGAGTTCTCGATATCGTACAAGAACCTCTTATTTGTGCGGGCGGGGGCATCAGCAGACGGGAGCGGCGGCGGCGAGCAGAAGAAGCGCTCGCCGACGTCGGGCTTCCGGCGAGCACCTTTGGGAAACGGTTCCCAGGGGAGCTCTCGGGCGGACAATGCCAACGCGTCGCAATCGCCCGCGCAATAGTCAACCGGCCCGCCTTGATGATATGCGACGAAGCCTTGTCTTCGCTCGATGCACTGGTGCAGGCGGAAATCCTGCGACTCTTGGACCGACTGCAAAGCGACCATTCACTCTCTTATCTGTTTATCTCGCACGATCTTTCGGTGGTTCGCAGAATCAGCCATCGCGTCGCCGTGCTCTACTTCGGTCACCTTTGCGAGATTGCTCCTGTTGACGCACTGCGTGGCGCCGCTGCGCACCCTTACACCCGTGAATTGCTTGCATCGCAAGCGGTGACCGTGCCGCGATCTTCGACCGGTAACGGAAAGCAAAGCGTCCTAAGAGGGCAGGGCGGCTGCCCCTTTTATGCCCGCTGTCCGCGGGCGCAATCGCGTTGCACGTCGGAGGCCCCGCCCCTGACTCGACTAGCGCGCGATCACCTCGTCTCTTGTCACTTCCCCCGCCTTGCATGATCTCCCTCGGAGGTGGGGGAAAGCTCGACACAAGAATGAGGCTGTACGGGAGCACGTCCTTCGGGCCTTGCAGTCGCATCGCGACTTTGGAGGGCCTCGTGAAGTGGGCGCGAACCGGCTCCCTATGGCCCCTGACATTCGGGCTCGCGTGCTGCGCGGCTGCCCGCCTACATGATTCTCGGGATACTGGTGCTACCCTCAGTTGCCCGGAAGGCGCTGTTGAGTTCGAGCTCTCGCCGCTTCAGTGAAGCGAGCAAGTGCCTCGGTACACTGCCCAACGTTCTCGAGCTGCGCGCTCGCCTCTCGAAGCATTCCGAACGTGCTGAGGTTCACCACGTACTCCATGAAGCTCGAAAGGGTCTCTTGGCATACGGTGAGCACAGCCGCTTGGGTGTCAACGAATGTCGAGAGACGTTCCAGTTCGACCTGTTGCTGCTCGATTCGGATGCGAAGCTCGGCGATCTCGGCTTCGAGGTTCGGTTGGCAAGCAGCGAGGAAGACCGTCAGAACGGCAGCCATGAAGCGCATGACGGTTCGAGTATTGGAGCTATTCAGACAAAGGCGACTGTATGCAAGAGGGCGGTGGAAGCGCGATGATTCGCGTCACGTTTCGACTCTATCCACCAGACAGGCACCCAGTGACCTGGTCGGTCGTAGCAGGGACCACGCGCGACATCCGGGTCGTGGAATCCTCGCATCCAGTGTTCGAAC
>CAZKNH010000030.1:31366-33077 GCA_964553875.1 uncultured Gammaproteobacteria bacterium
GCAGGGACCACGCGCGACATCCGGGTCGTGGAATCCTCGCATCCAGTGTTCGAACAGAGCTGCATCGAGGCGGCCGAGAAGTTCCGGTATCGCCCCCGGTTCATAAACGGCGAGGCCATCGAGGTCCCGGGCGTTCGGAATCGCTGCACGTATCGTTTGAATGAGTAAACTCCTCCGGAGTGCCGATCGTTGCCCCCGATGGAATCGCACCGGAGGCACGTGTCGCCACTAAGACTTCATCTCCTTCTCGATAGACCTCCGCTCTGCCGCATCGCCATCGTCCTCGGCGCAGCTCCACCGAGCGCGCAATACCGGTCCCGTTGGCGTTTTAAACCGTCTCTAAGACGATCCCGATCGTCATGGGTAGCTACCCCGCATCGTCGGCGCTTGCCCGTGGCACAGGGATTGCACCCGGCTCTCTATATTCCGGCATGCGACCACATGCCCGGGAGTTCGCTTTCAACAATTCCGATTCTTGACGTTCTAGGAGATGAATCGATGAAGCCAAGAAAGATCGACCGCGGGCACGGCCTCGGAGTCATCGCAGCAGCGGTGCTCTTCGCGCTCGGCTCGTCACAAGCCGCCGCGCAACAGCCCGGTCAGCAAGGCGCCGATCGGCCGCAGACGCAGCAGTCCGAACAGCGAGATCCGCTGTCGACCGAGCGTGAGACACAAGAATCTGCGTCACAGCGTGCGGGGCAAGCCGCGTCCGAGCTCGAAAGTGAGGCGCGCTCTGCAGCGTCCGACATCGGCGGCGGCTCCGGTCAGCTGGATCAGATCGCGCAGGAGCACGACGACTTGAGCACGTTCATCGAGGCCGTGAAGGCGGCCGGGATGGAAGAATCGCTCACGGGCGGGACGCAATACACCGTGTTCGCGCCGACGAACGACGCATGGGAGCAAATGTCCGGCTTGAGCAAGGACGAGCTGATGCGCCCGGAAAACCGCGAGCAGCTCGTTAGTCTCTTGCGTGCACACATCGTCGCCGACAACGTCGACGAGAATATGGCGCGTACGCTTCGGCAAGCGCAGACGATCGACGGCGGGACGGTCAGTCTCTCGTCGAGCGGCGACGAGCTCAGAGTGGGTGATGCATCCGTCGTCGAGTCCGGCATCCAGCAGGGCAGCTTGAGGATCTACGCGATCGATCAGGTGCTCGAGCCGACCGCCCTCGCACGGGCCGAGCCGGGAAGCGAGTCGGGCCGCGAAAGCGGAAGCCTCGGCGAAAGCGAGCGCGGCAGCGACACCGAGAGCGACATCGGATCGCAGCGCGAGAGCGGATCGCCACTCGATACGCAGTCGGAGCGCGAAGGCCGTTCACCGCTCGACACGCAATCGGAGCGCGAGAGCGGCTCTCCGTTCGAGCGCGATGAGCCTTTCGGCTCGGAGCGGGACGCGGACAGACCGGGTGCGTCGCCGGATCGATCGGGCTCCGAGACGGAACGCGACCGGCCGGGCGTGCAGAACTGAACGCCAAGGCGTCGCAGATCATCTGATCTGCCGCGGAAACGAAACGCACCAGGGGTGGCCCACGGGCCACCCCGTTTCGTTCGCGCTGCGTCCGCGTGGGAATGTTTGCAGGGCAGCGGCCTCATCCCTGTTAGAATCCCGCACGAGCTCGGCGCTCGGGGAAGGGCACCTCGCCGAGTGTTATTCCGCGACGCCCGGGTGGCGGAATGGTAGACGCAGCGGACTTAAAATCCGCTGGCCG
>CAZKNH010000031.1:0-32681 GCA_964553875.1 uncultured Gammaproteobacteria bacterium
GGTCGCGGTGAAACCGCTCGTGCCAGTACTGGTAGATGTCGATCGACGGCGTCTTGAACGGCACGGGAAAGATCTTGAGCCCGATGTGGGGCGCCAGCGTCTCCGCCATGCCCGACGGCAGCGTCGCGACGAGATCGCTCATGCCGACGAGCACCGCGGCGCTCACGAAGCTCGGCACCTTGCAGACGATCCGCTCGGCCGGCACTGCCTTCTCGATCGCGCGCTCCGTCTTGAGGTGCGCATGCCCCGTGCCGGCCGAGTAGACGAGCACGTGCCGCTCGGCGGTGAAGGCTTTAAGGCTCGGTCTGTCTCCGAGCCTCGGATGATCTTTGCGCGCGACGCCGACGTAGTTGACCGACCAGAGGAACTGCCGGCGAATGCGCTTGCTCAAGCCGGGGAACGATCCGGTCGCGAAGTCGAGCTTGCCGGACTCGAGCGACGATTCGAGACGCGTGACGTCGAGAGGCACGATCTGCAGACGCACTTTTGGCGCGCGTTCGCTCATCGCGCGGATCAGCGCGGGAAGCTGCCGTATCGTGCCGGAATCGACGCTCGAGAAGCGGAAGGTTCGTGCCGTGACCGCGGGGTGGAACGGCACGTGGGCCGTGCGCAGCGACGTCAGCTGGTCGAGGATTTCCCGTACGCCGGCGCTCACGTGCAGTGCCTTCGCCGTCGGCTCCATTCGCTGTCCGACGCGGACGAAAAGCGGGTCGGAGAAATAGCCGCGAAGCGCGGCGAGCGTCTTGCTGAGGGCCGGCTGCGTGACGCCCAGGACCTCGGCGGCTCGCGTCAGGCTGTGCTCGCGGAGCAGCACTTCGAAGACGCGCAGGTGACGCAGCTCGAGGTCGAATTCGTTCCGTTCGGACGGCATAACCATCGAGAATCGGACTCATGTCCGGATCCTCATAGCGTACCAGCAGCGCGAGCCGATGCGCAGGTGACAAGGGGATCACCGATCGGCGCGGGCCTCGTCGAGCCGTGCATGGATCCACGCGGCGACCGCCAACGTGCGCGCGTCGTCCGAGCTGCGGCCGACGACCTGCAAACCGAGCGGGAGCCCGTTCGGGCCCACGCCGGCCGGCACGTTCACGGTCGGCACGTGCAGCAGCGTCCACAACCGGTTCATGATCGGGCTGCCCGTCGATTCGAGGCCGCGCGGCGCTTCGCCGGTCGTGCTCGGCGTCAGCAGGACGTCGCAGCCGTGCATCGCGTCGGGGAACGCTTCGCGGCACGCACGCGCGAGCCTTTGCGCGCTTTCGTAGCGGTCGGCGCCGACGCGGCTGCCCGCATCGATGTCGGCGACCAGGCGTTCGCTGAGTGCCGCGGGATGCGCGTGCCGTTCCCATGCGAGATTGCGCGCGAGCTCATAGCCGTAGATTTGGACGTTCGCGGCGTCGAGCTCCACGAACGGCGCCGGCAGCTCGACGAACGAGATCAGCGCGCCGGCGCCGGCGAGCGTACGGGCCGCGGCTTCGAGTGCGGCTCGGGCCGGTTCCTCGACGGCATCCCAGTTTGGCGTGCGGCAGATACCGATCCAAGGCGGCTCGACGATGTCGGGCAGTGACAGCAGCGAGGCGCTTCCGGTGAGCGCGCCGACGAAGAGCGCGGCGTCGTGCACGGTGCGCGCGAAGACGCCGACCGTGTCGAGGCTCTCCGCGAGGGTTTTCACGCCGGTACGCGGGATCGTGCCGAACGTCGGCTTGTAGCCGACGATGCCGCAATAGCTCGCGGGACGGATCACCGAGCCGAACGTCTGCGTGCCGAGCGCGAGCGGCACCATGAAGTCGGCGACCGCGGCCGCGGACCCGCTCGACGACCCGCCGGGGGTATGGGCGTAGTTACGCGGATTTCGCGTTGCGGTCGGCTGGAACGTCGCGAACTCCGTCGTGGCCGTCTTGCCGAGCACGATCGCGCCGGCGCGCTCGGCCGCGGCTACGCAGTCCGCATCCGCCGGCGGCCGGTGTCCGCGATAGATCGGCGAGCCGTATTCGGTCACGAAGCGGGCCGTGTCGATGACGTCTTTGACGCCGACCGGCAGGCCGTGCAGCGGCCCCACGATCGGACCATCGTCCAGGATGCGTGCGCGCTCGAGCGCCGCGTCCGCGTCGATGACGGTCCATGCGCGGATCGCGGGATCGCGCTCGCGGATGCGCTCGAGATGCGCCTCGACGACGGCGCGTGCAGTCAACTCGCGCGCAGCGAGACGCGCGGCGAGGCGAGTCGCGGAAGCTTCGATCAATCAGCGCACCGCTCGTTGCGTTCGAGTTCGGCGCGGCGCACGCCGCTACCGGGATCCCACGTCCGAGTCGAACCGGCGCACCCGCGCCCCGCTCACCGAACCCTGCCCGACAGCGCCGTCGGCGGTCTCGGCTTACGCACCTGCGCTCCGGACGCCGCTTCGTGCGCGCCGATGTCCGGTCCTTTCCCTGCGTACTCGAGCGTTACCGGGGCGTCCTTCGGCCACTCGATGCTTTCGGACAGGGTCAGCGTATTCGCCGCATAGTCGACCTTCGTGATCCGGACAGGCTTGCCGCCGCCGATCTGGATCCTGTCGCCCGCGATCAAGCCGAAGCCATCCGAGAAGTACGATGCGTCGGCGACCTTGACGACCGTGCCCGATCCCGCGCTCGCCGTCCGCGTCAACGGCAACGCCTCGTCGATGCCTCGGCTGCCCGGCGCGAGCGCGAAATCTTCCGGCGCCTGCGGAGCAGGGCGCACGAACGTCGGCGCCGCGAGGATGTTGTTCTTGAACGTGCCCGGATACTGCTGCGCGGCCTTCTCGAAGCTCATGACGCCGCCGCCGTCCCGGACCTCGACCTTCGCGCCGCTCGAGATCAGATTACCCTCGATCACCGACTGCCCGACGACACCCATCGGGTTCGAGCCGAGACGGAAGAAGAAGTCCGCGTCGCCGAACTCGCGTCGCGAGCGGTTCTGATGGACGATGTTGTTCTTGAAGACGTTGCCGGTGATCCCGTCGCCGTTCCAGAAGGTGAGCCCCCAGGCAGGGCCGCCGTTGCCGTAGATCGTATTGTGGTAGATCCGGTTGTTCTGCGACGCCTTCGAGTCGCTGTGCGTTTCCGTCGTGATGCCTTCGTTGATGTTGTTGAAGATGTAGTTGCGGCGGACGATGTTCCATCGGCCCTCCGCCTTCATGCCGGCATTGTCCGGCTCGTCGGCCGACGCGAGCGCGTTCTTCACGACGTTCCGCTCGAAGAGATTGCGTTCGCCCATCAGTGTGAGGTTCCGGCCGCCCCGACCCGGGCCTTCCTTCTCGCTCCAGTCGTTCTCGAAGACGTTCTCGATGATGACGTTGTTCGGCCCGTCGACCTGCAGCAGGTTGTGCGCGCCGCGGGTGATCACGTTCCCGCGCAGCAGGTTGTGATGCGAGCCGCGCAGGATCTGGATCGCGTCCCCGTAGTCGTGGCCCGTGCCGTCGTCGTAGACGCCGACGAAATCGATGACGTTGTCGAGCAGCCTGTTGTGATGGGCCTCGTAGGTGATCCGAATCCCGTGCCAGCCGTTCGCGTAGCGAAAAGTGCCGTTCGAGATCGTGTTGTAGCTCGCATTGTAAAGATTGACGAAATGATCGACGTGCGCCTTCGGACCGGGTCTCACGCCGTCGACGTCGATCCCGTCGACGACGACATAGGAACGGTCCGTGAGGTCGATCGCAACTTTGAGCCCACTCGTCGAGTTCGACGTCAGCACGGGCTGCTCGCCGGGGTAGGCGACATAGCGGATCTCGGAGCCGGCTGTCCCCGAGCGCCCCGGCCGGATCGGATCGTTCACGTACTTGCCGCTACGCAGGTAGACGATGTCGCCGGGCTTCACCGCCGCGTTCGCCTTGCCGATCGTGCGCCACGGAGCGGCGGGCGACGTACCGGCGTTGCCGTCGTTGCCGTTCGGCGCGACGTAGTATTCGGCGGCGAGCGCGAGGCTCGTTGCGGAGCCTGCCAAGAGGCACAACAGGCACGAAGCTGCGAAGCGGGTCGAAATCACGCTGCCGTTACTCCCTTGACTCGAGCAGAGCGTCGACAGAGGCGTAGAGACCCGGCGAATTCGCGCCGCCCGCGATCCGTGCGCTCGCGTGGTGATTCGTCTCTTGGTCTGGCAGCCCGGCTGCCATCGCTCTCGCTCGAGCGTAAGGCCCGCGGCTTTGCGTCTTCGTCTTTCGACGAATTTGCCCCTGCAGACGCGAGCACCGTAGCACGCGGTTCCGCATGCGGCAACTGTCGTCATTAGTCAACAAGTCAACGCGCGGAAGAAAAAATCCGACGTCGTTCGTGCCGTGATGGAGCGCACATTCTCGGCGAGTCATCCGTCGCCGTTGCGGCCGATCACGTCGCGACGACTCGTCGCTCGTGAAACGGATGTCACGGACATCTCGGTACTCGGGAACACAGGGTGGAACATTTTCAGGAACGCCAAAAGCGATCGCGACCGAAAATAAGAAAGCTTGCTTGAACGCATGGCAAGCGCTAGTCGCGCGCGTTCGCGAAGCGTCCGACGGGCAGCGCTCGAGCACGCATGCGGCAAGGGCCGCCTCGCGATACGGCTCGCGATCGAGGTCTGGCACGCGACTTGAAGCGGACGGCGAAACGTCGTCACTTGGAGCCCCGCGATGCCGAGAACGCCCGAGACGGAGCTGATCGTAGCGGCAGGCCGCGAGGTGACCGTGTCGAACCCGCGCAAGGTGCTGTTTCCCGCGGCCGGGCATACGAAGCTCGACGTCGTGTGCTACTACCTGGCCGTCGCCGACGGCGCGCTGCACGCCGCAGGGGGACGCCCGAACATGCTCGTACGCTATCCGAACGGCGTCGAGGGCGCATTCTTCTATCAGAAGCGTGCCCCGAAGAAGCGTCCCGACTGGATCGACGTCGTCGAGCTTCGCTTCCCTTCCGGGCGATCGGCCGAAGAGATCGTGCCGCGCGATGCGGCTGCGCTCGTCTGGCTCGCGAATCTCGCGTGCCTCGAGCTTCATCCGCATCCCGTGCGTGCCGAGAACCTCGAGCATCCTGACGAGCTGCGCATCGATCTCGATCCGACGCCGGGCGTCGGGTGGCCGCAAATACGGCAGGTCGGAGGCATCGTCCGGGAGGCGCTCGACGAGCTCGGGCTTCGGGGCTGGCCGAAGACGTCCGGCAAGCGCGGCCTCCACGTCTACGTGCGCATCGAGCCGCGTTGGACGTTCGACGAGGTGCGTCGGGCCGCGCTGGCATTCGCACGCGACGTCGAGCGCCGGGCGCCAAAGCTCGCGACGAGCGCATGGTGGAAGGAAGAGCGACACGGCGTTTTCGTCGACTACAACCAGAATGCCAAGGACCGCACGATCGCGGCGGCGTACTCGGTCCGGCCGACGCCCGATGCGCGCGTGTCCGCGCCGATCGACTGGAACGAGCTCGCCGAGTGCGAGCCGCGCGACTTCACGCTCTCGGTGATGCCCGCAAGATTCCGTGCGGTCGGTGACCTGCACGCCGGAATGGAGGGGACGGCCGGCTCGCTCGAACCGCTGCTCGAGCTCGTTGCCCGGCACGAGCGTGAAGGACGAGGTGACGCTCCATGGCCCCCGCACTACTCGAAACGGCACGGCGAGCCGCCGCGCGTGCAGCCTTCGAAGCGCCGCGCCGTCGGTCCGGGCCGACGTGCGCGAAGCCCGATGGCGGGCGAGCAGAAAGCGAATCGGCCGAAAGAGCCCGCGCCGGAGAGAGTCGACCAGGACGGGCCGGATCTCAACGGCGCCTCCCGGAAGCGCGGAGCACCTGCTCGAGCGCGTAAGGGGCCGTGACGTCGAGCTGATCGTAACGGCAGAGCCGCGGAGGCTTGTCAGGGCGCCAGCGTAGGAATACGGCCGCGTGACGGAAGCGGTCACCTTGCAGATGATCGTACTTCACCTCGCAGACGCGCTCGATCCGTAGCGGTTCCCACGATAGATCCTTGCCGGCGCTCCAGCGGCTCGACGCCCCCGGCATGCGCGCGGTGCCGTCCGAGCTGGCCCAGTCCCGCCATGGGTGCCGCTCGAGCGCGTTCTCGCGAAGCGGTGCGAGCTCGTGGACGAGCGCTTTCCGCATCGACATCTTGAAGGACGAGGTGACGCCGACGTGATGCAGCACGTCGTGCTCGTCGTAGAGTCCGAGCAGGAGCGAGCCGACCGCATCGCGCGTGTCTCGATACCAGCGAAATCCGGCGACGACGCAGTCAGCGGTTCGGACGTGCTTGATCTTGAGCATCGCGCGCTTGCCGGGCTCGTAGGTGAGGTAGGCGTGCTTCGCGACGACGCCGTCGAGTCCCGCGCCCTCGAACTGCTCGAGCCATTCGGCCGCGACGGCGCGGTCGCGGGTCATCGGCGTCAGGTAAAGCGGCGGCCCGGCGTCGGCGAGCAGCCGCTCGAGCGCGCTCCGCCGCTCGGCCTGCGGCGTCGAGAGCAGGCTCCGGCCGCCGCAGGCGAGCAGGTCGAACGCGACGAACGCGGCGGGCGTCTCGCGCGCGAGCTTCTCGACTCGGGACTCCGCCGGATGCAGGCGCAACTGCAGCGCGTCGAAGTCGAGGCCGTCCGCTCCGGCGATCACGATCTCGCCGTCGAGCACGGAGCCTTCGGGCAGTCGCTCGAGAAACAGCGCGTGCAGCTCCGGGAAGTAGCGGTCGAGCGGCTTCTTGTCACGACTCTGAATGAACACGTCGTCGTCGCCGCGGAAGACGAGCGCGCGGAAGCCGTCCCACTTGGGCTCGTACAGAAAAGGCTCGGCCTGCGGGAGCGCATCCGTCAGCTTCGCGAGCATCGGCTCGAGCGGGGGCGCGAACGGGAGGCCCTTCATGGCGCCCCGTGAACCCGGTCCGGCCTTCGATTGCGCCCGGCGCTGGCGCGAAGGCGACATCGAGTCGCTGCTCCGGCGGATCGCCGCTGCGTCACACGTCCGAGCTCGACGCTGCGTGGTTCGCTGCGGCGGGCCGCGGAGGCCGCCAGTCCCGCGGCATCTTCGCGAAGTCGACGAGCGGCTCGCGGTCGCCCGACGCGATCGCTTCCTCGATCTGATCGTAGAAGCCGCGGCCCGCTTCCTCGGAGAACGTGATGCGGAGTGTCTCGGGATCGTCGCCCGGCTGCGGACGCTCGACGTACTCCGGGAAGGTCGCCTCGGCCGCATCGCCTTCGTCGTAACCCTTCGCGAACATCTGCTTCACGAGCCCGAAGCCGTCATGGCGCACGAGAGTCGTGCCGCGGGGATGACCGCCCATCTCGACGAGATGCCGACGGAACGCTTCGAGGTTGCGGCACGCGAATGCGACGTGCTGGCACGCATGATCGCCGTGCCGCTCGACGAACCTCGTCACCTGCGATTTCCGTCGCCGGTCGATGCCCTCGACGAGCGCGATGCCGAAGCCGCCGTAGTCGATGCACCAGAGCTTCATGCTGCTGTCGGGGTCGTCCGGACGCACGTCGTCGATCCGCGTGACGAGCGTTCCGCCCTCGACCTCGATGTGAAACCAGGCCCACTTCTCGATCGTCCCCTTCGCGCACGCGTAGGTCACGTGGTCCACTTTGGTCAAGTGCGACATCAGAACGTCCTCCTTCGCTCGGCTAGCGTGAGCAAGCGGCGCGCGCGCACGAGATGCGGCTGGTCGAGCATGCGTCCGTCGATCGAGACCGTGCCGGTTCCGGGCATGGACTCGAACGCCGCGACGATCCTGCGCGCACGCTCGATCTCCTCGCCGCTCGGCGTGAACACCTCGTTCAGCAGGTCGACCTGCGCCGGATGGACCGCGAGCTTGCCGACGAAGCCGTCCCGCTTCGCCGCGAGCGCCTGGCGCATCAAACGCGTCTCGTCGACGAGGTCCGTGTGCACGGTGTCGATCGCGGGGACGCCGGCGTTCGCGGCCGCGAGCAGACACAGCGTTCGCACGAGCTGATACGGCGGCAGCCACTCGCCGTCGGCGTCGACGGCCGTCTCGGCGCCGAGCGCAGCGGACAAGTCCTCGGCGCCCCACGTCAGGTACGCGAGGCGCCTGCTCACGCCGGCGTAGCGCCCGAGCGCGAAGACCGCGGCCGGCGTCTCGGTCGCGATCGGCACGATCGCGGTCGCCCCGACGCGTATGCCGGCCCGAGGCTCGAGCGCATCGAGCAGCACCGAGAGGCGGGCGACGTCGTCCGCCGCGCGCACCTTCGGCACGATGAGACCGTCCGGACGGGCGGGCAGGATCGCATCGAGATCGGCGCGTGCTTCCGGAGCGTCGAGCGCGTTGATGCGGACGAAGATCGGCCGCGCGTGCTCGTCGCGCACGAACTCGGCCGCGAGCGCGCGCGCACGGTCTTTTCGGGCGGCGTCGACCGAATCCTCGAGGTCGAGAATCAGCGCGTCCGCCGACGTCGTGCGCGCGTGCGCGAGCTTCTTCTCGCTGTCCGCCGGCACGAACAGCATCGATCTCGGCGGCGGGATCGTCGGTGCGTCGACGGGCACAGCCATCGTCACATCCTCAGGATGCCGAGCGGCTGCTCGGGCGGGAGCGGTGCGTTCGCCGCGACCGCGAGCGATTCCGCGAGCACGTCGCGCGTGTCGGCCGGATCGATGATGCCGTCGTCCCAGAGTCTCGCGCTCGCGTAGAGCGCGTGCGACTGCCGCTCGTAGCGCGCCTTGATCTCGCCGCTCAGCGCGTCCTCGTCGACGGCTTCGGCGTGCCGTCCGCTGCGTCGCCTGACACGCGCGAGCACCATCGCGGCCTGCTCGCCGCCCATGACGGCGATGCGCGCGTTCGGCCACGTCCAAAGGAAGCGCGGCGAGTATGCGCGGCCGCACATGCCGTAGTTGCCGGCGCCGAACGAGCCGCCGATGATCACGGTGATCTTCGGCACGCGCGCGCACGCGACGGCCGTGACGAGCTTCGCGCCGTCCTTCGCGATGCCGCGGCGCTCCGCGTCCTTGCCGACCATGAAGCCCGCGATGTTCTGGAAAAAGACGAGCGGCAGCCCGCGCCGATTGCAGAGCTCGATGAAGTGCGTGCCTTTGAGCGCCGATTCGGAGAACAGCACGCCGTTGTTCGCGAGAAGGCCGACCGGCCGTCCGGAGATCCGCGCGAACGCGCAGACGAGCGTCGTCCCGTAGCGCTGCTTGAACTCGTCGAGCTCCGAGCCGTCGACGATCCGCGCGAGCACCTCGCGGACGTTGTATTGGCGGCGCATGTCCTGCGGCACGATGCCGTAGAGCTCGTCGGCAGGGTAGAGCGGCGGCTCGCAGGCAGCGTCGCCCGCCTCGATGCGCGCGGGCGGTAAGGCGCCCCGTGCGATGATGCGCCTCGCGAGCGCAAGCGCGTCGTCCTCGGTCTCAGCGAGGTGGTCGGCGACGCCGGAGAGGCGCGTATGCACGTCGGCGCCGCCGAGCGTCTCGTCGTCCACGTCCTCGCCGATCGCTGCCCTGACGAGCGGAGGGCCTGCGAGGTAGATCGTGCCCTGATTCTTGACGATCACGGCCTCGTCGCACATCGCCGGCACGTACGCGCCGCCTGCGGTGCACGAGCCGAGCACGACCGCGACCTGCGGGATGTTGCGGGCCGACATCTGCGCCTGGTTGTAGAAGATCCGGCCGAAGTGCTCGCGATCGGGAAACACCTCGTCCTGCATCGGCAGATACGCGCCGCCCGAGTCGACGAGATAGACGCACGGCAACCGGTTCTCGAGCGCGACCTCCTGCGCGCGTAGATGTTTCTTGACCGTGAGGGGATAGTACGTGCCACCTTTCACGGTCGCGTCGTTCGCGACGATCATCGCGTGCTTTCCCGCCACGCGGCCGATGCCGGCGACCAGGCCCGCGGCCGGCAGAGGCTCGTCATAGACGTCGTGCGCGGCGAACAGGCCGATCTCGAGCCACGGCGAGCCGCGATCGAGCAGCCGCGCGATCCTTTCGCGGGCCGCGAGCTTGCCCCGCTCGGCATGCCGCACGCGCGCCGGTTCCGGCCCGCCGATTCGGATCTCGTCCGCAAGCCGTTTCACGTCTTCCGCGAGCTTGCGATTGATCTCGGCGTTGCGTGCGAAATCGTCCGACGTGGGATCGATCTTCGTGCGAAACGCGGTCATCTAAGCCCCCGCGCCGGCCGCGAACAGCTCGCGGCCGATCAGCATGCGGCGGATCTCGTTCGTGCCCGCGCCGATCTCGTAGAGCTTCGCGTCGCGCCAGAGCCGGCCCGCCGGATACTCGGTCGTATAGCCGTTGCCGCCGAGCGCCTGGATCGCCTGGCCCGCGACCCACGTCGCGGCCTCGGAAGCCTTGAGGATCGCGGCCGCCGCGTCGTGCCGGCGCGCGTTGCCGCGATCGCACGCGGCGGCGACCGCGTAAACGTACGCGCGCGATGCGTTCATCGCGGTGTACATGTCGGCGAGCTTGCCCTGCATCAGCTCGAAGCTGCCGATCGGACGATCGAACTGCCTGCGCTCGCGGACGTAGGGCAGCACGACGTCGAAGCACGCGCGCATGATGCCGAGGGGGCCGCCCGCGAGGACGATGCGCTCGATATCGAGGCCGGACATCAGGATCTCGACGCCGTCCCCGGGCAGCACGTGCGTCGCAGGAACCCGGCAGTCCGCGAACACGAGGCCCGATGTGTCCGAGCCGCGCATGCCGAGCTTGTCGAGCTTCGGCTCGACGGAGAAACCGGGCATCGTGCGTTCGACGATGAACGCCTTGATCGGCGGACGGCCCGCATGCGCGGTCTCGTCGGTCGCGACGGGGCCGGCGACGCGCGCATAGACGATCAGCATGTCGGCCTCGGGCCCGTTCGTGATCCACATCTTCGTGCCGTTCAGGACGTAGTCGTCGCCGTCGCGCGCCGCGGTCGTCCGCATCGACAGCACGTCGGAGCCCGCGTGCGCCTCGCTCATCGCGAGCGCGCCGACGTGCGATCCGTCGAGGAGCTTCGGCAGGAAGCGCCGCTTCTGCTCCGCGGTGCCGAAGCGGCGAATCTGGTTCACGCAGAGGTTTGCCTGCACCGCGTACGAGAGGCCGACCGCCGCCGATGCCCGGGAGAGCTCCTCGACGACGAGGACCTGCGCGAGATAACCGAGCCCGGCGCCGCCGAGCTCGGGCTCGAGCGTCACGCCGAAAAGGCCGAGCGCGCCGAGCTCCGGCCAGAGATCCCGCGGGAACTCGTTCTTGCGATCGATCTCGGACGCACGCGGCGCGATCCGCTCTTCGGCGAACCGGCGCACGTGCTCGCAGAGCATCGTGAGGTCTTCGTCGAAGCCGAAATCGAAGTCGATCATGCGGCGCTCGCCTCGGGGGCTTCGATGTGCGCGATGACGGCCGCGAGGAAGCGCGTCGCCTCGCCGCCGGTCACGGCCCGATGATCGAACGTCAGCGACAACGGCAGGATCGGATGGACGGCGGGTTTCCCGTCGACCGCGACGACCTCGTCGCGCACCCGCCCGGCGCCGAGGATCGCGACCGTCGGCGGCAGCACGATCGGGTTCGCGTACCGGCCGCCGAACGTGCCGAAGTTCGACAGCGTGAACGTGTAGCCGCGCATCTCCTCAGGCGGGATCGTGCGCGCCTCGACGTCTCGGCGCAGGCGCGCGAGCCCTTCGGCGAGATCCTCCGCCGTGCGGTGGCCGACGTCCCGCAGCACCGGCACGAACAGCCCATCGACGGTATCGACCGCGATGCCGAGATGGACCTTCGACAGCACGCGACGCCCGAGCGCGTGGCTGTCGAACCACGCGTTCAGCGCGGGCTCCACTTCGACCGCCGCGGCGATCGCGAGAATCAGCCGCACCATCAGGTCGCGGCGCTGCGGCCACCATGCGTGCAGGTCCGCATCGTCGTTCACGGTGACGGGCGCGACCTCGGCGTGAGCCTGCGTCACCGCGCGCGCCATCGTCCGGCGCACGCCGTGCAGCGGTTCGATCGGTCCGACCTCCTCGAGGAGCTTTGCGACGCGCTCGACGTCGCGCGCGGTGATCGTGTCGTTGGGTCCGGTCGGCGTGACGATGCCGAGGTCGACGTCGAGCCTTCTCGCGAGCGCGCGCACCGCGGGCGTCGCGCGCACGACTACGCCGCCGCGGCGTGCGGCCGACGTCGCGGATTCGCGCGCGACCTCGTCCCGCGACTCGACGCGGCCGACGACCGACCCGGCGTTGCGGCGAGCCGCGCGGCCCCGTGCCGCCGACCTCGCGACGGTCGCAGCGCCGGCCGCGGTCGCCGCTTCGCGCCACGTCTGCGCGGCGTCGGCCGGCGATCGCTCGACGACGCCTTCACGGCGTGCGGAGGGTAAGGTCTCCGGCTCGCCGCGCGCGGCCGCGGCGTCCTCACGCGGCGGCCGCTTTGCGGGCTTCGGCTCGGACTGCGTGCTATCGCGCTGCTCGTCCGCATCGTCGCCCGCGTCGGCGAACTCGATCAGCGGATCGCCGACCTGCAGGATGTCGCCCGGCGCGACGAAGAGCCGCGCGATCCGTCCGGCGCGCGGGCTCGGTATCTCGACGACGGCCTTCTCCGTCTCGACGGAGAGGAGCGGCTGATCGACGTCGACCTCGTCGCCCTCTGCGACGTGCCACGCGCAGATCTCGGCCTCCTGCAGGCCCTCGCCGAGATCGGGCAGCGTGAAGATCTTCATGCGGCCTCCAGCGATTCGCGGGCCGCGGCGACGATCGCGTCGACGCTCGGCAGATAATGACGCTCGAGGCGCGCGAGCGGCATCACCGTGTCGTAGCCCGTCACGCGCTTCACGGGCGCGAGCAGCGACATGAGGCCCTCGTCGGCGAGCCGTGCGGCGATCTCCGCTCCGACGCCGACGTTGTGCGCCGCCTCGTGCACGATCACGCAGCGGCCCGTTTTCTCGACGGATTCGAGGATCGCGGTCATGTCGAGCGGAGCGATCGTCGCGACGTCGATGACCTCAGCGTCGATTCCGTCGGCCGAGAGGCGATCCGCCGCGAGCAGCGTCTCGCGCACGGACGCGCCCCACGACACGAGGGTGACGTCGCTGCCGCTCCTCAGCACGAACGCGACATCGAGAGGCAGCGCTTCGCCCGAGTCGTCGACGGCCTCTTTGCCGAGCCGATAGATCCGTTCCGGCTCGAGGAACACGACGGGATCCGGGTCGCGGATCGACGCGAGCAGCAGCCCGTAGGCGCGCGCGGGCGACGACGGCGCGACGACGCGAAGTCCCGGTAGGTGCGCGAAAAGCGTCTCGGTGCTCTCCGAATGGTGCTCGGGCGCGTGGATACCGCCGCCGAACGGCGCGCGCAGCACCATCGGGCACGTGAGCCGGCCCTGCGTGCGACGACGGAGCCGGGCTGCGTGATTCAGCATCTGATCGATCGCGGGATAGATGAAACCCATGAACTGGATTTCGGCGACGGGGCGAAGGCCCTGCGCCGCGAGCCCGACGCTCATGCCGGCGATCAGCGTCTCCGCGAGCGGTGTGTCGATGACACGCTCGGGACCGAAGCGCTCGAAGAGGCCCGCGGTCGCGCGGAAGACACCGCCGTTGACGCCGACGTCCTCGCCGAGCACGACGACGCGCTCGTCGGCCTCCATCTCGTGGGCGAGTGCGAGCGTGACGGCTTCGACGAGCGTGATCTCAGCCATGGTGAAGGTCTCCTCGCGGGGCGTCGTGAGCGGGCCGCCGGTCGTGCGAAGGCCTCGCATCCACGTCGTGCCCGTCGAGCCCGGCACGCGCCGCGGCGGTTTCGCGCTGCGGCTCGAGCGCGCGGGGGAGGCGCTCGAAGAGGTGATCGAACATCGATTCTGGCGGACGGGGAGGAGTCGCGAGGTAATCCGCGACGGCCTTCTCCACCGCTCTGCCGAGCTCCGCACGAAGCTCGGCCTCCTCGTCGTCGCTGAACGCGCCCGCGCGGATCAGATAGGCCGCGATGCGCTTCAGCGGATCGCGTGCGCGCCAGAGCGCGAGCTCCTCTTCGGAGCGATAGCGGCGCGCGTCGTCGGCCGTCGTGTGGTCGCCGAGGCGATAGGTCAGCGCCTCGATCACGTGCGGTCCGCCGGACGCTCTTGCTCTCTCGAGCGCGCGCGCCGTCACGTCGTACACGGCAATCAGGTCGTTGCCGTCGACCTGCTCGCCGGCGATGCCGGCGGCGATCGCCTTCTGCGCGAGCGTCTCGGCGCGCGACTGCAGGCTCCGCGGAACCGAGATCGCCCATTGGTTGTTGACGATCACGAACACGACGGGCACGTCGAAGACGGCGGCGGCGTTCAGCGCCTCGTAGAAGTCGCCCTTCGACGTCGCGCCGTCACCGAGCACGCAGACCGCGACCCGCGGCTCCTGCCTCCGCTTGAACGCGTACGCGACGCCGACCGCGTGCGGCGCGTGCGTCGCGATCGGCACGCAGATCGGGAAGTCCTCGCGCGGCGCGTTCGGTCCGGAGTAGTCCATGCCGGACTCGTCGCCGCCCCAGTAGAGCAGGAGCTCTCGCATCTCGACGCCGCGAAGGAGCATCGCACCGGTCTCGCGGTACGTCGGGAGCAGCACGTCGTCGCGCGCCATCGCGGCGCCGATGCCGACCGATGTCGCTTCCTGTCCGAGGCTCGATGCGTACGTGCCGAGCTGTCCGGTCCGCTGCAGCGTGACGGCCTTGCGGTCGAAGAGCCGCGTCAGCAGCATCTGACGATAGAGCTCGCGGAGCCGCGCATGATCGTGCGCGATCGGCGGCGCATCGTCGGCGAGCCGCCCGCGCTCGTCGAGGAACCGCGTGTAGCGGATGCCGAACCGCGCGACCGTGCGGGTCGGCGCGGCGCGCCTGTCCGCGGTCTTTCCGATCCGTTCAAGCGACATGATGTCCCTCTTTGCTCGAGAACCTGCGCAGCCGGTCGAGGCCGCGCCAGAAGACGAGCACCCCGTCCAGCATTTGCCTCGCATGCTCGACGAAGACCTCCTCGTCGACGGGACGCTGCTTCAGGAAGTGCTCGAGCTCGTCGTCCGTGTGACGGGCGTGATTGCGCTCGAGCTTCGCGTGCCACGTGAAGAAGCCGATGTCGAACCGCTCGAGGCCGCGGCGCTCGGCGTACCGGCGCCAGCCTTCGACGAGATCGTCCCAGAAGCCCGCGGCAGCCCAGTTCTCGACGGCCCACGATGCGGCCGCCGCGACCGTGTAGTCCTCGTCGCCGTACAGCCGGATCAGCTCGTCGCAGAAGTCGAGCGTCGCGGGCGTGCCGAGGCGGCGCTTGCCGAGGTCGGCGAAACCGAGCCCGAGTTGACGCGCCATACGCGCGAGCAGCTCGAAGTGCGCCGCGCGGAAGCGGAACGTTCCGCCTTCGATCGTTCCTTCGGGATCGCCGAGCTCGACTTCCGAAGAGTCGTGCTCGACATCGCTGCCGGCTCGGGCCCGAGGCCTGACACGACTTTCGGTGAAGCCGACGCCGATCTCGTTCGCGAGGATCTCCTTCGACTCGCGCATCTCCTCGACGGTGTCGGCGTTCAGCATCTTCAGGAGCTGCGCGACGAGGAACTGGTTCGAGAAGACCGAGAACTGGATCAGGAAAACTCGGGCGTGCGCGTCGTCGAACTCGCCTTGCCGGAACCACGGCGTATACGGGTTCGCGACGATGACCGGGTGGCGGAGCACGTCGCGCTCGAGCCTTGCCTTGAATCTTCGAGCTCGTTCGTCCATCACGAGCCTCCGAGGCGATGAGTCTTACTGTAGCGCTTACCTCGTAGGCGTTTTGGCCAATCGCGAGCGCCGGCGGCATCGAGTCGAGTGGATTCTTCGCGCGCGAGCGGCATAAAGTAGCGGAAGGCTCCAAGCGTGGAGGGCGTTACGTGCCGCGTCTCGACGCGATCGACCTCAAGATCCTCGCCGAGCTGCAAGCGAACGCGCGCATCAGCATCGCGAGCCTCGCGAAACGCGTGTCGTTGACGCCGACACCATGCGCCCGGCGCGTGCAGCAGCTCGAGGAGGCCGGGATCATCCGCGCGTACGTGACGCTGCTCGATCAGGCCGCCCTCGGTCTTCCGGTCAACGCGTTCGTCGAGGTCCGGCTCGTGCGCGAGGGCAAGGTGGAGGTCGCCGAGTTCGAATCCGCGGTGAACCGCTGTCCCGAAGTGATGGAGTGCTGGGCGATGTCTGGCGGTTACGACTACCTGCTCCGCGTCGTCGCCCCGGACCTCGACGGCTACAACCGGTTCTTGCGCGAGTCGCTTCTCAGCCTCGCGTGCGTCGATCACGTCGAGACGAGCTTCGCATTGCAGCGTGTCGTCGACCGCACGGCGCTGCCGCTCCCGGGCGCGGGCGGACGGGCGCGCCCGTGAGGGCGAGCCCGCCGCGCGTCTCCTCAAAGCCGCGCATTGAAGCCGATGTAGAACGCGCGCCCGTCGATGTCGTACACGGAGGGGTTCGTGTTGATGCCGGTGTCGCCGTGCTTCGTCAGCTGTCCGAGGAGGCACGGCTGCCGATCGAACAGGTTGTTCACGCCGAGGAACGCGTCGATCCGGTCCGAGAACGCATAGCTGACACGCGCGTCGTTGTAGACGCGCATGCTGCACGTGTTCGCATCCTCGGGAAGCGGATTGCCGAGCACGTCGATGTTCTCGAAGCCCGGCTCGTTGCTGTCCTTCACCTCGTCGATCACGGAGATCCGCCAGTCGACGTTGAAGCGCTCGAGGGCGTAGTTGAGGCTGATGTTCATCCGATTCTTCGGGAACTCGATCTCGCCGTCCTCCCGATTGACGTCGCCCGAGACGATGGCCGTCACGAGGTATTCGCGCAGATAGCTGTACAGGACGCTCATGCCCAGGCTTCCGGGGCCGACGTCCATCAGGTACGAGAGCTCGAGATCGAGTCCGGACGTCTCGAGGCGCTCCTCGTTCACCGGCGAGCGGTTGACCTCGATGAGCGGGCCGGCGTTCGGATCGCGCCGCAGCCGGCCGCCGCACTCGGGATCGAAGACGGCAGGATCGACGTCGAAGCAACGCAATGCCGTGTCGCTGCGGCTCACGAACGTGATCGCGTCATCGACCTCGATGTCGTACCAGTCCGCGGCTAGGGACAGATTCTGAAACGCGGACGGCGTCCAGACGATGCCGATCGTGAAGGCATCCGCCGTTTCCTCCTGGACGTTCGGGTTGCCGCTATCGAACCCGCCGGTGCTCTGCGCTTCGACCTGGCTCAGCGTGAACGCGCCGAAGGTCGCGATACGGTTCGCGATCGCGGGAATCGACCGGCAGTTCTCGGCGATGCGCCCCGGGGTCGTCGCATCGACGCCCGCGCATGGGTCGGTCATCGTCTCGAACGTCTCGCCGGGCCCTGAGAAGAGGTCCGCGACGTTCGGTGCGCGCACCGATTTCGAAAGGGTCGCGCGGAACCTCAGCGTGTCGAATGCCGGCGCGTCGATGCCGAGCTTCCACGTGCTGACGCTGCCGACCGTCGAGTAGTCACCCGCGCGGAATGCGGCTTCGAACGCCAGCCGCTCGAGCACCGGGAGACGAATCTCGCCGAAGGCTTCGGTCACGTCGTAGGTGCCGTCGGTCGCGAATTGCCGGTTCGACGTCGTGATCCCCGCCTGCGCGGTCGCATCCGGGATTTCGCTGCCTTGCTCCTCGCGATACTCGAGGCCGACGGCGTAGCTGACCTCCCCGCCCGCGAGCGACCAGCGCGTGTCACCCGACAGCGCGGCACCGACCACGAGCTGCTCGATCTCGGAGCTCAGGTTCTGCGGCGTGCGCAGGTACTCGACCGCCTCGGGCGATATCGTGTTCGGACCGAACACGTTGAACGGTACGCAGCCGAAGAGCCGGGCGGTCTCGTCGGCGCATTGCAGCGTGCCGTCGGGCCCTGGAACGACGTCGAGCGCGAAGCGCGCCCGTTCTCGGTTGATGCCGACGTTGTCGATCTGCTCGACGTCGGTCTTGCCCCACGTCGAGAACACGTTGAGCGTGAGCAGCTCCGAGAGCTCGATGTCGAGGCTGCCGGCGACGCGCAACGTCGTCCGGTCGATGTCGCTGCCGCGCGGTCCGAACTCCGTGATCCGGCGTGCGGTGTTGTTCAGCCCGAGCTGGTTGAGGTTCGTGATGCCGTCCGCGAGCAGATTCTGGCGGAGCAGCTCCGGAAGGAGCGGGGACGTCGCGACGTCGAGGCCGCCCGTGCCGCCGCGGTCCGTATCCCATACGTGATCGTTCAGGTCGAGCGGGAAGGGCTCGAATTCGGTCTTGATGTTGATCTCGGACCAGGTCAGGTCGAGCGAGGCAGTGATGCCGTCCGCGACCTCGTAGCGGGCGCCCGCGGCGGCGAGGCGCCGCCGCACCGGCGACGCGAGATCGCGCACGGACGCGCGGTTGTACGCGTTGCCCTCCGCCGGATCGCCGCCCGAGTTGTCGATGTAGAGCTCGCCCGTGCCGAGGTAGTCGCCGAAACGTCCTTCCGGCGGGAAGCTCGAGCCGAGGTAGAGCCAGCCCGGTCCGCCCGCTTCCTCGGGGAAGTACGCGCGGTCGAGCGCCGAGAACGAGCGGTCGGACGCCTTCATGCCTTCGTCGTTCGAGTAGCCGAACGAGACCCATGCGTTCCCCCGGTCGAAGTTCGAGCCGACCGTCACGGAGACGTCCATGCGCTCCCGATCGCCTTCGGTCGGCGCATAGCCCTGAGTGGAAATCTCGACGCCTTCGAAGTCGTCGCGCAGGATGATGTTGACGACGCCGGCGACGGCATCTGAGCCGTAGACCGCCGAGGTGCCGCCGGTCAGGATCTCGACGCGCTCGATCATGTGAACCGGGATCGAGTTCAGATCGACCGCATAGCCTGCGGAAGGGCTCAAGCCCGACACGAAGCGCTGGCCGTTCACGAGCACGAGCGTGCGCTCGCTGCCGAGGTTGCGGAGCGCGGTCAGCTGCAACGCCGACGCGTTGACCGAGAATACCTCGCTCGAGCTGTTGATCTCCGAGATCGTTTGCGGGAGGCGTGCGAGATATTCGCCGAGGTTCGTGGCGCCGACCGCCTGGATCTGCGCGGCATCGATCGACGTGACGGGCGCCGGCGTCGTGAACGTGTTGCGCGCGATTCGCGAGCCCGTGACGAGCACTTCTTCCTCGACGCCGGCGGCGCCGGGCTCCTGAGCGGCGGCGCCGACGGCGACGAGCGCCGCGAACCCGGCGACGATCGAGCGATCGGCGTTTCGCCGCAATGCGCGACGAACGGCCTCCAATACGGCGGTATGGCCCGACATCTTGCTTCTCCCGCAAAATGCGTACCGCCGCTCGTCGATCCGACGGAGTCCTTTCCGGGATCAGAAAGCGGTCCGGCACCCGGCAGCATCCGTGGCGCATCCTGCGCGCCCTGCAGGGACTACAAGTTCCGTGCCAGTTTTTTGTTGCGGCCGGGCGACCAGACAGCCCGTGAGGTTGGGCGATTGGGAGACGCTCAGGCGCTCTTGCGCTCGATCTCCGCGCGTAAGCGCTCTTCCTGATCGCGGAGCTCCGGCGTCAATGCCTCGCCGAAGTCTTCGCTCGTATAGATCGGCCTGATCTCGATCTCGGAGTCTTCCGGCATCGGGTTCGGGCAGCGCTTGACCCACTCGATCGCCTGTTCCATCGAGTCGACTTCCCAGAGCCAGTAGCCGGCAACGAGCTCCTTCGTCTCGGTGAACGGTCCGTCGACGACCTGCCGGGAGGTTCCGGAGAACCGGACCCGAACGCCCTCCGAGCTCGGTTTCAAGCCGTCGCCGCCGAGCATGATGCCGGCGCGGACGAGCTCCTCGTTGAACTTCATCATCGCTGTGATCAGCTCCTGGCTCGGCAGCTCGCCGCGCTCGGAGCTCGGGGTGGCTTTGACCAGCACCATCACTTTCATCGGAATCTCCTCGCTTCGGTGAATCGGACGCGCCGCGCGTGTCGCGGCTTGCTTTACAGTCGATCCGGAGCGGAACGAATCGACATCGACGCGAGGAGCTGACGGGACGGGCGTCGGCGTCGCTGTGGCGGAGAGGGAGGGATTCGAACCCCCGGGCCAGGGTCACTGGCCAACGGTTTTCAAGACCGCCGCATTCGACCGCTCTGCCACCTCTCCGTGCCGATATTGTGCCAGCTTCGCGCTGCGCGCGTAGTCGATCCGTCGCGGGCGAACGCCGTGTGGCGGGGCTCGAGTCCGGCGCACCGGCCGGTCACCGATGCGCCACGCCTTGCGCAGCCCGACCCCGCGCCGGACCATACGCGCTCGACGGAGGTGGCGATGACGATTCCCGCAGGACCGTTCCCGTTCTCTCGCAGCACGTTCCTTCTTTGCCTGCTCGGCGCGGCGATCGGTGCGTCGGCACAGCAGGACGAGCCCGCGCCGCTTGCGCATCCGGCGGACCTTGCATTCGAGCAGGGCCGCTGGGAGGACGCGATTGCAGGCTTCCGGGAGCTCCTCGCCGAGTACCCCGAGGATCGCATGAGCCTGCTCCGCATCGCGCAGGCCGAGCGGCAGCTCGGCCGCCACGAAGCGGCGCTCGAGACGCTCGAGGCGGCGCGCGCCGCGCTCGCGCCCGAGGCGATGATCGAGGTCGAGCGCGCGCTCAACCTCGCCGCGCTCGGCCGCCACGCGGAAGCGCTCGACGCGCTCGAGATCGCGGATCACGTCGGCACACGGGCGCGCGAAATGATCGAGCAGGCCCCTGCGCTCGAGCCGCTCCGCGGGGATCCGCGCTTCGAGCGAATCGTGCAGAGCGTCCGTGCCCGCGTGCACCCGTGCAGGGGGCTGCCCGAAGCGTCCCAGTTCGACTTCTGGCTCGGCCGTTGGGAGGTCCGGGACATCGACGGCACGCTGATCGGCTACGACACGATCACGAAGCGGGACGGCGACTGCTCGATTCTCGAGCAGTGGGAGCGGATCAGCGGGTCGACCGGAACCAGCTTGAGCTTTTTCGTTCCAAGCAGAGGACAGTGGCGCCACGTCTGGACCGGTTCAGGAGGCACGGTGGTCGAGCTGGCCGGCGGGCTCACGGAGGCCGGCGAGATGCGCATGGAGGGCACGCTCGAGTACGTCGAGCCCGAGCAGGTCGTGGCGTTCCGTGCAACGTGGACGCCGCTGGCCGACGGGCGGGTGCGCCAGCGAATGGAGCAGTTCGATCTCGTCGCGCAGGGGTGGGTCGTCTGGTTCGACGGCGTGTTTCGTCCGCTCGACGGGCAGGAGCGTTCGGCTCGAGAGTGAGTTAGAATTGAAGCATGAACTTTAGCAATCGCTTGTATAGCCTTGGCGTAACGAGAAATCCGGCCGTCCAGGTGCTGTCGCTTTTCGCGTTCGGCGTCGTGCTGATCGGCGCTGTCGTGATGGGGGCCGTGATCCTGACGGTCGTGTTCGCGCTCGCGGTCGTTGCCGCTGCCGCGTTCTCGGTGCGCCTCTGGTGGCTCAAGCGAAAGATCGCACGGCGGCATTCGGAAGCGGTGCGCATGGCGACGGGAGGCCGACTGATCGAGGCGGAATATACGGTCGTGACGGAACGTTCGACCCGCCGTACGCCTTAGGCCGAAGGGCAGGCGGGGAATGGCGGAGCTGCCGAAGTCGCAACGTCCGGCATCCGCGCGCGGCCGCCGTCGTCTCCGCCCGTTTCCGATCCTCACGTTCGTCTTCACGGCGATCGCCCTCGCGTGGTTCTTCGAGTCGCAGGCGACGACGACGATCATCTTCGTTCGGCATGCCGACACGGATCCGCCCGTCGCCGCCGTCGCGAGCGAGTCGGGTCCGATCGATGCTTCATCCGGGCTCGCCGCGACGCTGAGCGCGCGGGGACGTGTGCGCGCGGAGATCCTTGCGGACTTTCTCGAGGCCGTCGACGTCATCGCCGGCGTCGATGCGATTTACGCGAGCGCCTTCCCGCCGACGCAGGAGACCGCGGCTCCGCTAGCGGACCGGCTCGGCATCGAGGTGGCTATCGCCGACCCCTACGCGTACGAAACGTTCATGGAGGGCGTGCTGCGTGAGCACAAGGGTGAGGTCGTGCTCGTCGTGACGCACGCGGATACGATCGCTCCGCTCGTCGCGGAGCTTCACGGCAGCAAACGCGTGCCGCCGATCGCGCCCGACGAGTACGACAACGTCTATGTCGTCAGCATCCCTTGGTTCGGTAAGGTGAAGACCTTGCGTTTCCGCTATGGGCTTGCGGCGCCGCTCGACGACATCGAGCGCTACCTCGAGACCGACGGCGGGCCGCAGTCACAGATTCCGTAGGACTGGCCGTGTTCGGTACGGAAATCACCGTCGCGACGAAGGGTCGCGGAACGTATGACGTGACGGCCGACGTCGAGCGCATCGTTCGCGAGGCGGGCGTCGCGACGGGGCTCTGTCACGTCTTCATCGCGCATACGAGCGCATCGCTGATGCTCTGCGAGAACGCGGATCCGGACGTGCGCCGCGATCTCGAGACGTTCATGGCCGACCTCGTGCCGGACGGCGACCCGCGTTTCGTGCACCGGGCCGAGGGGCCGGACGACATGGCTGCGCACGTGCGCTCCGTGCTGACGCACTCGGAGCTTACGATCCCGATTCGCGGCGGGCGTCTCGCGCTCGGCACGTGGCAGGGCATTTACGTGTGGGAGCACCGGTTAGCGCCGCATCGGCGCCGGGTCCTCGTGACCGTGATCGGCTGACCGTTCGCCGGGGGTCGGGAGCCGAGGTCCGCGTTCCGCCGGGTCGGAGAAGGGTCGAGCGCCGGCGACTTCGAAATTTGCGTCCGGGGTATGCCTGTCTTCCGATTCCGGTGCTAGAATGCGCGCCTCACGTGGGGCCGTAGCTCAGCTGGGAGAGCGCCGCGTTCGCAATGCGGAGGTCAGGGGTTCGACCCCCCTCGGCTCCACCACTTCCCCCTGCTTCTTGCGCGATCCGCCGACTCACCGCCCGGTGCGTCGAATCCGATAGACCGGATGGTCTCCGCGCGGGTCGTAGTACTGCATCATCTCCGGCGCCAACGCGGCGAGCGTCGCCTGGCGCTGCCCGGGGCTTGGATGCGTGCTCAAGAACGCGGGTGGGCCGCCGCCGGCGTTCTCTTCCATCTTTTGCCAGAGCGTCACGGCGGCGTTCGGGTCGTAGCCGGCCTTCGCCGCGAGCTCGATGCCGATGCGGTCGGCCTCGGATTCGGAGCTCCGGCTGTTCGGCAGCTGGATCGCGAGCGCGGCCGCCGTCGCCGCAAGGCTCATCGTTTCCTGTCGCTCGGCCAACACTCCGACCGCGGCGACGCCGAGGTTCGTGGCCATCGCGACCGACATCCGCTCCGCGGTGTGATTCGCGAGCGCGTGCGCGATCTCGTGCCCCATGACCTGCGCGATTTCGTCGTCCGTCGCGTCGAGCTTCTGGATGAGGCCCGTGTAAATCGCCATGCGGCCGCCGGCCATGCACCACGCGTTGATCGTGTCCGGCTCGTCGATGACCTCGACGCTCCACTCCCAGTCCGCCGTGTCCGGTCGCATGATGATCGCCTGCGCGATCAGCCGGCCGGTGATTTCGTCGATGCGCCGCAGCACCGCGGGATCCGTGACGAGCTTGCCGCTCTTGTCGAACTCCGTGATCTGTGCGACGTACGCTTCGCGCGATGCGGCGATGGCCTGGCTTTCCGAGACGAGCATGAGCTGCCGGCGCCCGGTGGGGCTCGTGACGCACGCGGTCGCGGCCACCGCGAGGACCGACAGCAGGACGGTAGCGCGTTTCATCAGTGTCTTTCCGATCGACCGACTCGATAACCTTCCGCCGCCCGTTATCGGCGCGGCGGACCGGTGTCGATCCTAGCACGCTGCGAGACGGCGGCGGAAAAGGTGTCTGACACGATTTCTTCGCGATACAGTGACCCGCGTCACTGCACGGCGGAGCTCGATGATGACGAGCGGGCGTGGTCAACTCGCTGGGGGTGGTGCTCGAGCCCGGCATCGACGAGCGCATGCCGACCGACATTCCGTACGTGCATGCCGCGGAGCGTACGAATATCAGGCTCGTGGACGGCGAGCCGCGGATACCGCCGGTCGAGTCGAGCGACGGCCGCGGCGGCGCGAACGTGTTTCGGACGTTCGCCCGAAACCCGCCCGCGGACCGAGTGCGCGGCGCGATCAACGGGCACGTCAACGGCAGCTCGACGTTGTCGCCGCGTCATCGCGAGATGCTGCTGATCCGGATCGGCGTGCTATGCCGCTCCGAGTACGAGTACGCGGCGCATGTGCGCGTCGGACGCAGGCTCGGCATGACGGACGAGGACGTCGCGCTGCTTCTCGCAGGCCCTGACGGCGGGGAAGGTGACCCCATCGAGCTCGCGTTGCTTCGCGCGACGGACGAGCTCTACGAGGACGACATCGTCTCCGACGAGACGTGGACGACGCTCGCCGCGAGCCTCGACACGCGGCAGCTCTTCGACGTGCTGATCGCCGTAGGGGGCTATCGCTCGACATCGATGCTGATCAACGCGGCGGGCGTGCAGCTCGACGCGAACATGGCGGACTTCAGGTTCCCGCCAGAGCTGAGATAGCCCGCGATCGTTCCCGCGGCGACCGGCGGCACGCCGCGGTGCTCGAGGCGCCGTCCGTCGTTTGACTTCGCTAGAGGCTTTGGGGACGATCGGGTCATGCATTCCATGGCGTTCTCGCGTCGTTTGAAACCGAGCGCGGGCAAGCTCCTCGCACGAGCGTAGCCCCGGGTGGACGCGCGCAGGCGCATCGTTCACGCCGGGGAAACTTCCATCGCAGACGAACCCGTCGCGATCCGTCGAGCCGTCTCCGCGGCACGACGCTCGCGCGGAGCCGCTTTTCCCGATATCGACCGCGTAGCGTGGGAGAGAACGATGTATCGAGACGAAAGGGATGACATCGATCGCGGCCGGAGGACGGCGGACGATGCCGTACCCGTCTCTCGGCGGACCGCCGATCAGAACGGTGCGTCGCCGGACGCGTCCGGGAACGTCGTGCCGCTTGCGCGTCGGCGGGCTCAGGTTCCTCCGCCGAAACCAGGTCCGGACGACGACGACCCGGGCCCTGCGGCCGCCTGAACGTCCGGGCACATTCATGTCGGTGGGACAGGGGCCGAGCATCGACCCCGAGGGGTGCGGATAATCCGAATACGAGCGAGTACACCAGACGCACTACAATAGGGGAACTTTGACGTCGACCCGGGCGTAGCGGCATGCGCCATCTTTTCGTCAATCTGGCCCTGATCGGCTTTCTGTGCCGCGCGCTCGTGCCCGTCGGCTTCATGCCGGCGCCGGTCGCGGACGGCGGGCCGATACGGGTCTGCCACGGCGGAGCCGCCGGCACGCTGCTCGCCGCGCTCCTCGAGCAGCGCACATCGGCCGTCCTGGGCGACTCGCACTCGCATGCGGACGGTCACCATTCGCAGCCCGACGAACCCGAGCGCGACCTGAACCACGAAGGGTGGGAACGCTGCCCGATCGGCACGACGTTCGCGTTCGCCGTTCTCGTCTCCGATCTCGCGTTGCCGCTTCTTCCGCTCGAGCACGTGCTCGCGGAAGGCGAGATCGATTCCGCAATACCGCGCACGCTCCCGTCAAACTACCATGCGCGCGCGCCGCCTCTCGTCTGACCCAGTCCTTTTCTTCGCATCCGTTCGGCTCGCGGGCTTCGCGTCGCTGCGTGCGCCTGCCGGCCGCCCGATGGATCTTCTCGAAATCAGGATGGGACGACATGAGGCAAGGTTACTCTCGAGTGCCGCTCGCGGTGCTCGGTGCCCTGTGCGCGTCCGGCGCGCTCGCGGACGAGCGTGCGCCGAACGCCGAGGGCCGAATGGAAACGATCGTCGTGACGGGCACGGAAAGCGCCGCCGCCGATCGCGAGAGCGTCGCGCGTATGCCGGGCGGCGCGAGCTTCATCGACATGAGCCTCGCGCGCGAGCGCAACGTCGCGACGCTCGCCGATGCGTTGCGCTACGTGCCGGGCGTGTGGTCCGCGAGCCATGCCGGCAACGACCGCGTGTTCTTCTCGAGCCGCGGCTCGAACCTCGACGCGACCGACTACGACCTGAACGGCATCAAGCTGCTGCAGGACGGCATGCCGGTCACGACGGCGGACGGCAACAACCACAATCGCATCGTCGATCCGCTCGCGGCGGCGCACGCGACGGTCGCGCGCGGCGCGAACGCGCTCGAGCTCGGGGCGAGCACGCTCGGCGGCGCGATCAACTTCGTGTCGCCGACGGGCAGGGATCATCCGGGGCTCGACGTCGCGGTGAACACCGGCAGCCACGGCTTTGCGCTCGCGCAGGCGAGCTTCGGCGGGTCGCTCGGTGACGGCTTCGACGCGTTCGTGACGCTCGAGGCGAAGCGCCGCGACGGCTACCGCGCGCACAGCGCGCAGGAGCGGCACGGCCTCTACGCGAATTTCGGCTGGCAGCCTTCGGAGAAGCTCTCGACGCGCTTCTACGTCACGGCGCTCGAGAACGATCACGAGCTGCCGGGCGCATTGACGCGGGATGAATTCGGCCGCGACACGAGCCTTGCCGATCGGGCGGCGATCGACGGGCACTACCAACGGAACGTCGAAGCGACGCGGATCGCCAACAAGACGACGTGGAGGCTCGACGACACGCGCCGCATCGAGCTCGGCGTATCGGTCGAGGAGCAGTCGCTTTACCACCCGATCGTCTGGGCGACCGTCGGCGGCGTCGAGGTCTTCAGCCTCCTGATCGACACCGAGCACCGCAACAGGGGCGCGTCGTTGCGCTTCAGCCAGACGGCGGGCCGTCACTCGACGCTGATCGGCTTGAACCACGCGGACAGCGACGTGCACGGCGGTCACTACCGGAACCTTCGCGGAGAACGGAACGGGTTGCGCGACCACGTCGCGAACTCGGCGACGCTCACGGAGCTTTTCGCGGTCGACCGCTGGTCGCTCGGCGACCGTCTGACGCTCGTGCTCGGCGGACAGTTCGCGGCGGCCGAGCGCACGGTGCACGTGACGTCCGCCGCGACGGGCGACGGTCGGCATCCGAGCGCGCGTTACGAGCGATTCACGCCCCGTGCGGGCTTCCTGCTCGATTTTGCCGATGTCACGTTCTATGGCAACGCGAGCGGGTTGTTCGAGCCGCCGACGAACTACGAGCTCGAGGACAACGTCGCGGGCGGGGACGCGACGCTCGCGCCGATGAAGGGGAAGGTCGTCGAGCTCGGCACGCGGCGCACCGCGAGCGTCGGCCGCCCGTGGAACTGGGACGTCGCGATTTACTACGCCGAGGTCGAGGACGAGATCCTGTCGGTCGAAGACCCGAACGCGCCCGGCACGAGCCTGTCGACGAACGTCGATCGCACGATCCACGCGGGCGTCGAGGCGATGGTCGGCGCCGTGCTGCCGGTCGGCCGCGCAGGCGGCACGCTCGAGCCGACGATAAGCATCACGATCAACGAGTTCAGGTTCGACGACGATCCGCATTACGGCCGCAACGCGTTGCCCGCGGCGCCCGATTACTTCGCGCGCGGCGAGCTGATTTACCGCAGCGCTCACGGCTGGCACGTCGGGCCCATGCTCGACGTCGTCGGCGACCGGTTCGCCGATTTCGCGAACACGTATCGGATCGGCTCCCACGTCCTCGTCGGTCTCAGGGCGGGGTGGGGCAACGAGCGGTGGCGCGCGTTCGCGGAGCTGCGCAACCTCGCCGATCGGGATTATGTCGTCACGCACTCCGTGCGTAACGTCGCGTCACCGGGCGATCGGATCCTGAATCCCGGCGAGCCGAGGTCCGTTTTCGTCGGGTTCCAGGCGCGGTTCGAGTAAGAGCTGCGCCCGCCGGGACGGGCTCGCCGCGGCGCGTGCGCGACCGCGGCGGGCGCGGCCGGCCGGGCGTAACGCAGCGTTCATCCGCTCGTCACGCTCGGCGGGTACGTATGGCATTCCGGGCGGAGGGCAGGTATCTTGCCGGCGCCCGACAGCTAGTCGGCGTCGAGGAAAGGACTCCACGCTGATGTCTGACACGAACGTATCGTGTAAACCGGATCCGGTCCCTCGCTCGATCGACGTCGATGCGATCGACGAACCGGAATCCCTGACCGACCTGATCGACGTGCTCCAACGCCAATCCTTCACGCGCCGCTTCGAGCCCCAGGCGCGGATCGTCGCGAGCGACGTCCGCCCCGTCGACACCGCGGCGCGCCCATCGAATAGCGAAGACTCGTCCAAGTAGCCCGTATCGCGCGCTCGGCCCTCGCCTGTAACATGAGCGGCCGGGATCCTTCCGACTGGATTCGACGCGGATGAGCGCATCCCCGCGGCGCCGATGGCTGCTCTTGTCGGTGCTCCTCGCCGCGCTCGCGGGGCTCACCCTGTGGCGAGCCTCGGGAAGCGTCGCCGAACGGCTGCTCGAGAGACAGCTTCACGCAGCCGGCTGGCCCGACGCTCGCGTCGACGGCGGCGCCTGGTTTTGGTCGGACGTCGCGTTCGACCGAGTGCGCCTGACGGCCGATGGGTCGCTCGTCGCGGAGGACGTCCGTGCGCGGCTTCGCCGGGGCATCGAGCACGTTGCGATTCGACGGCTGCTCGTCGATGCCGAGCTCGGTGCGGGCGGTGAGTGGGTGTGGCCGGGGAACCCTGCTTCATCCGGTGACGGATCACTACCGCTCGACACGCTGCCGCCCGACGGCATCGCCGTCGGGCGCGTGGAGCTTCGGGCGACGACGCCGCTCGGCACTGCGCGCGTCATCCTCGCAGACGTCACGGCGCGGCCGGACGACGCTCGACGCGGTGCAAGCATCGGCTTTCGGATCGACGGCGGCGAGCTCGACGCGCGCGGCGTGCGAATGGCGGGTCTCACCGGCGCCGCGTCGGCGACGCTCGTCTCCGACACGGTGTCGTTCGAGATCGCCGCGGAGGCCGACTCGGTCGACGCCGTAGGCATCGCGCTCGGCCCCGTCACCGTCACCGCGAGCGGGCGCGACGGCCGCGCGCGTTTCACGGTTCGCGCGCCCGCGGGCAATGCGGCGAACGTCTCGATCGACGGAGAGACGACGTTCACGGCGACCGAGCGCACGGCATCGCTCGTGGGCAGCGTCGAGCTCGGCCCCGCGGCGCCTGCGCGAGGGCGCATCGACTTCGAGGCCGAGCTCGAGGGTCTCGACGCCGACGCCGCCGGACGCGTGCGCGGGCGGGTCGAGCTCGAAGGCCGAGCGCTCGAGTATCCCGGTTACTTCGGAGCCGGAGTGCTCGCAGTCGCGGGTGAAATCGACGGGAGTCGCGACGAGCTTCGCGTCACGCTCGACGACGCGCGCGCCGAGCTCGTTCCGGAGCGAAGCGTCGTGCCCGGGTTCGCGGCTTCGCTCGGCGGCGAGCCCGTCACGCTGCAGCTCGTCGAGGCCGGCGGGCGAGCACCGCTCCTCAGATGGGCGATCGCACGCGATGAGGTCGAGCTCGTCGGGCGGCTCACGGCGCGGGCCGGCGCCGCGCGCGCCGCGCTGACGCTCGATGCGCGCGCGGCGGGAATCGAACCGAGCCGCAGCAGCGGAGCGGAGCTCGGAGCCGACTTCACGGACCTTACCGCTCAGAACGTGCCGTGGGGCGATCTCGTGGTCGGCGTCGACGACTTCGACGGCTCCCTGGTGCGCGGTGAACGAGAATGGCGCCTCGCAGGTACCGGTACGCTCCGCGCCGCGGGCGAGGTCTCGACCGCGCGGCTCGACGACGTCGTCGTGGACGTGCGCGGGCGTGTCGCAGGCGCGCCGGAACGCATCGTGCTTACGGTCGACCAGTGCGTCCGCGTCCGAGCGGGCGCGATCGCGATCGGGGCAATGCGCCTTGCGGAGGTTACCCCCGTCTGCATCTCGGGAGGTGACGGCGGCGTCTTGTTGACGCACGACGTCGGCACGGACCGCACCGCGTTCACGCTGACGCTCGACGAGCAGCCGCTCCGCGCGCGCTTGACGACCGATGGAGGAGCGACGCGTTCGCTGGACGGTCGCTGGCCGCGTCTCGCCGCCGCCGGCACGATCGATGCGTCCGCCACGACGTTCTCCGCGCGCTTTTCGGGGGGCGCCATGACGTTGCCCGAAGCCCGGCTCGCGGCGAGCGGCTTCGACGGCTCCGCGGAGGTCCAAAACGGCGCGCTCGTCTCGGCCGCGCTCGAGATCGCGCGCCTCGAAAGTCTCTTAAGCCCCGCGCCGATCGTGCCCGTCGGCATCGAGCTCACGGCGGAGCGGATCGGCGACGGGCTCGCCTTCGACGCGATCGCGTCGGACGCCCTCGGCACGTTCGTGCTCGAAGCCGCGGGCCGCTACGAGCACGAGCGCGCGACGGCACGCGTGCGGCTCCATCCCGTGCGCTTCGTGAGCGGGGCGACGGAGGTCCCCGATCTGTCGCCGTTTCTCGCGGAACACATCGCGAATGCGTCGGGCGTGGTCGAGCTCGAAGGCGACGTGGAATGGGTGCGCGGAGCGCTCACCGGCCGCGGCACGCTTTCCACCCGCGACTTCGCCGCGACGGTCGCGGGCATCGCGGTCGCAGGCGTCAACACGGAAACGCGGTTCGCGAATCTGTTTCCGCCTGCGACCGAGCCCGGGCAGACCGTGACGATCGCGCGCGTCGACCTCGGCGTGCCGCTCGAGCACGGAACGGCCGTGTTCGATCTCGGCGCGGACGGCGTGCTCGCGTTTCGTCGCGTCGAGTTCGGCTTCGCGGGCGGCCGCGTCTATGCCGAGCCGTTCACGATCGATTCAGCCTCGCTCGACGATATTGGCATCGTGCTTCGAGCGGAGGATGTCGAGTTGTCGCAGTTGCTTGCGCTCGGTCGGATCGAGGGCCTCGCCGGAACCGGCGTCCTGTCCGGACGCGTGCCGGTGAGGCTGATCGACGGCGGCATCCGTCTCGACGACGGCGTGCTCGCGGCCGAGACGGACGGCGTGCTGCGTTACACGCCGAACGATCTGCCGGACTTCTTGCGCGGAGACGATGTACGATCACGGATGCTGCGCGAGGTCCTGACGAATTTCCGATACGACGAGCTTTCGGTCGCCGTCTCGGGCGAGTCTCGGGACGGCGGCGAGCAGACGCTGACGTTGAGCGCCCGCGGCGCGAATCCCGATTTCCTCGACGGGCATCCGATCGAGCTCAAGTTCAACTTTCGCGGTCCGCTGCTCGGCGCGCTGCGAAGCGCCGTCGATCTGACGGGCGCAGCCGAGCTCGAGCAGATCTTCGAGCAGCGTGGAACCGAGAACGAGGAGAACTCTCGATGACCGTAAAGCGCCCTCTCCGCGGATCCGCCGCCGCGATCGTCGTATCGGCGTTCGCGTCGGGCTGCGCCGTGAAGCTCCAGGCGCCCGACGAGCCGATCCGCTTCGACGTCAACGTGAACATCACGGAGCAGAAGCGGCTCGAGATCGACCAGGAGCTTCTCGCGCTGATCCGCCGCAACCCGGAGCTCTTCGGGCTCACAGAGAGCGATGTGAATGCGGCGACGAACGAGGCCGAAGACCGATGATCACGACGTTCATGAAGAGAATCTCGATCGTGCTCGCGCTCTTTGCGATCGGCATGCCGGCATTCGCGCAGAGCGACCTCGCGAGCGCGAAGGCACAGGGCCTGATCGGCGAGCGGCCGGACGGGCTCGTCGCCGTCGTCGCCGAGTCGACGCCGGCGCTCGAGGCGATCGTCGCGGCAGTGAACGCCGAGCGGATGAACGAGTATCGGCAGATCGCCGCGGAGACGGACGCGCCGCTCGAGGCCGTGCAGGCACGTGCTGGCCGCCAGATCATCGAGCGCCTGCCGCCCGGTCAGTACTTCATGGATGCGGCAGGCCGCTGGCGTCGGAAGTAGCGCCGTCGTCCCCGAGCAGAGCCTGTCGGACGCACCGACAGGCTCAAGTTTTCCCAAGCGCCGCACGTTGCTGCTGCTCGCGTGAAGCAGCATTTCGCCTTAGTATCGAGACGGGTCGGCGGCCGTTCGCGGCCGGCGGGCTCGAACAAGAATATAGAGGGGAGAGACTATGAAGGACAGCGCACTTCGCGTGCCTGCGCTTGCGGCGTTGTCGTTGGCCTGTTCGTTGGCCTTTGCCCAGAAAGTGACCGACCCGGGATTCAAAAGCGTCGGGCGGGGCGCGCCGCTGATCGCCGATCTGAACGAGTACTACATGACCGGTGCGACGATGCGCAGAAACGACGACGATCCGCGCCGTGCACCGGACGGCTTCTTGGGCTCCGCGAGGCCGGGCGAAACCCCGGAGGGTATCGAGCCGCTTCCCGTCGACATCTTCACGACGAAGGATTTCTACAAGGATCGCGAGCTCTGGAGCGATCCGCGCTATTTCCGCTGTAACAGCCCCGCCGCACTCGAGGATCTCTGGGGCGGAAACCGCACGAACCTGATGGGCGAGAATCCACCTGCGACGGCGGCGTGGGGCCACTGCGATCGCGACTATCCACGCGAAGCGATCGTGAGCCCCTATCCGTTCAAGACCGCGCAGGAGCACTACGAGGCGCTGCTGGAGGAGACGAAGCGGCGCGGAGGTCCGACGCAGCACACGTATGCGACGGTGCCGGGCGAGTGGACGGGCATCTACATGCATCCCGGCCGCACGCCGGGGAACCAGTACTGGTTCCGGATGCGGCACGTGCAGATGCCGACGATCCTGTCGCTCTTGACGCCCGAGTATCAGACGCGGATGGTGCAGGAGGCGTATCACCACGCGAACTCGAACAAGCCGCACTGGCCGTCGCAGTACTGCTGGCCCGAGGGCTTCATGCGGCGCTGGCACGAGGCCGCGGTGTGGGACCACTACATCATGGTCACGCCGCAGGTCGTGCAGATCCTCGCGGGCGTCG
>CAZKNH010000032.1:0-32384 GCA_964553875.1 uncultured Gammaproteobacteria bacterium
TCCTGAGCTACCAGTGGACGCTGACGGAGCGGCCGGACGGCTCCGGCGCGCAGCTGACGAATCCGAACGTGGTCGATCCGTCGTTCGTCGCGGACGTTGCGGGCGAGTACGTTGCGTCCCTGACCGTTCACGACGGCGTCAGGGCGAGCGATCCGGACATCGTCACGATCTCGACCGCGAACTCCGCGCCTGTCGCGAACGCGGGCGCGGATATCACGGCCGAGCCGGGCGACACGGTCGAGCTCGACGGCAGCGCGTCGTCGGACGTCGACGGAGATTCACTGACCTATCTGTGGTCGTTGCTGGCGAGACCCTCGGGAAGCGCGGCCGATCTGGTCGGCGAGACACTGGCGAAGCCGACCCTGACGATCGACGTCGAAGGGGTCTACGTCGCGCAGCTCGTCGTGTTCGACGGGCGCAAGCGGAGTGTCCCCGACACCGTCGCGATCGTCGCGATCGCGCCCCCAGACCCGAACGCCGATACCGACGGCGACGGCCTCACGGATGCGCAGGAGGCCGAGCTCGGCACCGACCCGCACAAGCCCGACACGGACGGCGACGGCTACGACGACGGCGACGAGGTGGCCGCGGGCTCCGATCCCCTCGATGCGAGCAGCATACCGGGCTCGGCGCCGCCGCCCGATCCCGCGACGCTCGCTCCGCCGCTCGATCGGAGCATCACGACGCAGCTGTACGATGCCACCGAGTTCCTGTATCGGGCGACGCCCCGCATTCAAACGAATGTGCCTGCGGACGCGATCGACCCGCTCAAGGCGGCCGTTCTCCGCGGCAAAGTCACGACGCGAGACGGCGTGGCGCTGCCGAATGCGATCGTCACGATCAAGGATCATCCGGAGCTCGGGCAGACGCGAAGCCGCGCCGACGGCATGTTCGACCTCGTCGTCAACGGCGGCGGACCGCTCGTCGTCGAGTATCGAGCGGAGGGCTTTTTGCCGTCGCAGCGGCGCATCGAGGTGGAATGGCAGTCCTGGGTGCGCGTGCCCGACGTCGCGCTGATTCCGCTCGATGCGAGCGCGACGGTCGTGCAGCTCTCGGAGCTCGTCGGGCCGGTTGTCGCGAGCGGCCGTGTCGAGATCGACAGCGACGGCCAGCGGCAAGCGCACGTGATGTTCAAGCCGGGCACCACGGCCGAAATGGTGCTGCCGGACGGCAGCACCGCTCCGCTGCCGACGCTGACCGTCAGAGTGACGGAATACACCGTCGGGCTGCGCGGTCCCGAAGCGATGCCGGGCGAGCTGCCGACGATGACCGGGTACACGTATGCGGTCGAGCTCTCCGTCGACGAGGCGCTCGCGGCGGGCGCGACGAGCGTCGTGTTCGATCGGCCGGTGCCGTTCTACGTCGACAACTTCCTGGGCTTCCCGGTCGGGACGCGGGTTCCGCTCGGCTACTACGACCGCCGTGTCGCGCAGTGGATCGGCGCGCCGGACGGGCGAGTCATCGAGGTGCTTGCGGACGACGGCGGCATCGCCTCGCTCGATACCGACGGGGACGGTGCGGCCGACACGCCGGAAGCGCTCGCCGAGCTCGGCATCGACGGCGACGAGCTCGCGAGGCTCGCGGCGCTTTACGACCCCGGTGCGACGGTGTGGCGCGCTCCGATCACGCATTTCACGCCGTGGGACCTCAACTGGCCGTACGCGCCGCCGCCGGACGCCGTGCCGCCGATGCTGCCGTACCCCTCGAGCGACGACGTCGAGGAGTCCTGCGAAACGAGCGGCTCGATCATCGAGTGTCATAACCAGGTGCTGGGCGAGCGGATCGCGGTGGCCGGCACGCCTTATACGCTGAATTATCGGAGTGACCAGACGCCGGGGCGTGCACGGAGTCCGATCACGATCCCGGTGACCGGTGCCACGATACCCGCCAGCATGCGCGGCGCGTCGGTGACCGTCGATATCGCCGGACGGCGCTACGAGGCGCATTTCGACGCCGAGCCGAACCAGAGCTACGTGTTCAACTGGGATGGGCGCGACGTCTACGGCCGCCCGGTTTCGGGCCTTCAGACGGCCGTGGTCACGATCTCGCACCACTACCCGCTCGTGTACATGGAGGCGCTGCAAGATCGTATCTCGAGCTGGGCGCGTGCAAGTGGCTCCACACAGCCGCTCGGCAGCCGCAACGGGCAGAGCGTCGCGCTCCGCCAGCGCTACACGATCTCGGTCGGCGCGATCGACACGCGCGCGCGCGGATTTGGCGGATGGACGCTGAGCGCCCATCACCAATACGACCCGAACAACCGCACGCTTTACCTCGGAGATGGACGCCGGCGCAGCGCGGCGGCGCGCTCGGGCCAGCTCGAGGACGTTACGGTGGTCGATGTCGTGGACGGAATGGATTTCGGTCCCGACGGCTCGCTGTACTACACGAGTGCAGGTGATTACGGCATCTTCCGTCTCGATCCTGACGGAATCGTGCATAGGATCGCAGGCAACGGGGGGTACTGTGACGCGGATATCGGACTCGAGACGCTTGCGGATTGCGGCGTCCCGGGCCCCGCGCTCGAGGCGCGTTTGAGCCGCCCCTACGATGTCGCGGTCGCACCCGACGGCACGGTCTATTACTCCGATTGGTACTTCGGTGTCTACAGCATCGACGCCGACGGCTTCATTCGCGTCGTCGCAGGTGGCAACTATGAAGACCGGTGCGCGGACCTGCCCGGAGACGACTGGGCGAACTGCGCGCTGGAAGGCGTCGCGACCGAGCTCTACGTCTACCCGAACGGTATCGATGTCGGCCCGGACGGTGCCCTCTATATCGCGGATATCGGGTGGGGACAGTCGATCGCCCGGGTCACGCCGGACGGCATCGTCACGACGATCGTCGGCGCGACGAATGGGGCGGATAGGGACACGGATCCGGCGTGCCGTCAGGAGGGGGTGCCGGCGAGCCGCGCGTGTCTCGTCCCGTTCGATGTGGCGGTCGGACCGGACGGGACGATCTATGCGCTCGATTTCGACTACGTTGACGGAATGATCAACAGGAGAACCATCCGCGTAGTCGAGATCGGCGCCGACGGTCTTTTGAAGGTGGTGTTCGATCACCGCAGGGACCTCGACCCGACGGTGCATCTGGTCGCCGGCACACGGCTCGCCGTTGGACAAGACGGCATGCTTTACCTTGCCGGCTACGAGAACAATTGGCGGATCCATCTGATCGACCCGCGCTCACGAACCGTATGGCCGATTGCGGGCACTGGTGAGCGTGTTGTTAACGCTGCCCCGGCTGGCAACGCTGCGCTCGCGACGGACCTGACCGAGCCCTATGCAGTGGCCGTGGGGCCCGACGGACTGGTCTATTTCGGCGACGGCACGGTGATCCGCCGCGTCGCTCCAGTCAATCCGGGCCTCGGCGCCGGGTTCTACGTCTTGTCGAGCGACGATGGCCGTCAGCTGTACGAGTTCGACGCGCACGGCCGGCATTTGCGTACGCTGGACGCACTGACGAGCGCCGTCGAGCTCACGTTCTCGTACGACACCGCGGGCCGCCTCGTCGCCGTGACCGACGACGCCGGACGCACGACGCGCATCGAGCACGACGGCGCCGGCCATCCGACCGCGATCGTCGGCCCGTACGGCCACCGTACGACGCTCGCCGTCGACAGCGACGGCTGGCTTTCGAGGATCACCGCTCCCGACGGGAGCGAGCGTTCCTTCGAGTACGCGCAAGGGCTCCTGGTGCGCAACGTCGATCCGCTCGGTCACGCTTCGTCCTACGAGTACGACGACGCGGGCAGGCTGATCCGGGCCGTCGACCGTGAAGGCCACGCGAAGACGCTGTCGAGCACGCGGTCGGAGAATACCTTGGAAGCGGTTGTCGAGACGCCGCTCGGACGGACGACACGCTACGTCGTCGAGCGCGGGCGCGACGGCAGCAGCACGCGGACGACGACCGGGCCGAGCGGCGCGGCCGTCGTTGCGACGCTCGGTGCGGACGACGTCGAGTCGGTGACGCGGCCCGACGGCACGGTGATCACGAGGGTGCTCAAGCCGGACGCTCTGCTCGGGCGCTCGGCACCGGTCGCCGACCTGACGTTGACGACGCCGAGCGGCCTCACGGTCGAGATTTCGACGCAGCAGAGCGCGAGCAATGAGAGCGACCGCGCATCGTTGACGCTCGAGGAGACGTTGACGATCGGCACGCGAGCGCTCACGAGCCGGTACGACGCGGCCACGCGCACGTTCTCGGTGACGTCGCCGGCCGGACGACAGGTGACGCGTACGATCGACGACGTCGGCCGTCCATTGACGGTTCAGCCTCCCGGTCTCGCGGCCGTCTCGTACGCGTACGATGCCGACGGGCGAATCGAAAGCATAACGCATGGCGCCGGGTCCGATGCCCGGACCGTGGGCTTCACGTACGGTGCCGACGGAAACGTGGCGACGATCACGGACCCCCTCGGCCGATCGCAGCACTTCGCGTACGACGCCTTCGGCCGGGTGATCTCGCGCACGCTCGTGGACGGACGCGTCGTCGGCTTCGAGTACGACGAGGCCGGCCGCACGATCGCGGTGACGCCGCCCGGCCGATCGCCGTACACGTTCTCGTGGACGCCGCGCGGGCAGCTTGCGGCGTTCGCGCCGCCCGCGATCGGCGGTGAGGAGCGCGAGATCCGGTTCACGTACGACGCGGACGCCGCGCTCACAAGAGTGCAGCGCCCGGGCGGCACCGGCGTCGAGTACGTCTACGACTCGGCCGGCCGAGTCGAGCGGGTCATCCTGTCGAGCGGCGCGCAGCACCTCTACACGTACGATCCGGCGGATAGGATCGAGAGCATCACCGTGCCCGACGGCACGTTGAGCTACACGTGGGACGGTCCGCTGCTGACGGGCATGACGTGGACGGGGGCCGTGGCGGGCAGCGTCACGCGCAGCTACGACGATGGCCTCCGCGTCGCATCACTCGCGGTGAATGGCGATGCGATCGCGTATGCCTACGACGACGATGGCTATCTCGTTGCGGCGGGAGATCTCACGCTCACGCGCGCGGCGGACAGCGGGCTCGTGACCGGGGCGACGCTGGGCGGCGTCGTCGAGACGTTCGTGCACGATGCGTTTGGCGAGATCGTATCTCGCTCTGCGGCGTACAACGGTGCTTCGCTCCACGGGATGGCGTTCGAGCGCAATGCGCTGGGGCGCATCACGCGCCGGGTCGAGACGCTGGAGGGTGCCACGTCGACGTGGACGTATCTCTATGACGACGCGGATCGGCTCGTCGGTGTGCAGCGGGACGGCGTCACGGTCGAGAGCTACGCCTACGACGACAACGGCAACCGCGTGACGGGGCCTGCGGGGGAGAGCTACGCGTACGATGCGCAGGACCGGCTGCTCGAGTTCATCGCCGGCGGGGTGACGACGACCTACACGTACACTCCGAACGGCGAGCGCGCGACGCGCGTGCGCGGCGCGGACGTGACGACGTACACGTACGACCCGCTCGGCCGGATGACGTCCGTGGAGCTCCCGGACGGCACGGAGATCGAATACCTCTACGACGGCCGCGGCCGGCGCATCGGCAAGCGGGTCGACGGGACGCTCGTTCAGGGCTGGCTCTATGCGGACGGCATCAGGCCGATCGCCGAGCTCGACGGTGCGGGCAACGTCGTGAGCCGCTTCGTCTATGCCGGGGAGGGTAGTCTGCCCGCGTACATGCTGCGGGGCGGCGCGACGTACCGGTTCATCGTGAATCACGTCGGCAGCCCGCGGCTCGTGGTCGATGCGGCGACCGGTGCCGTCGTGCAGCGGCTCGACTTCGATGCGTTCGGGCGGGTGACGTTCGACTCGAACCCGGGGTTCCAGCCGTTCGGCTTTGCGGGCGGGCTCTACGACGGCGACACGGGGCTCGTGCGCTTCGGTCATCGCGACTACGACCCGGAGGTCGGCCGATGGACGACCCGCGATCCGCTGGCGTTCGGCGGCGGGCTCCTGAACCTCTACGCGTATGCGGCGAACGATCCCGTCAACATTGTAGATCGCACCGGCCTCGAACCGGACTGGTTTGATGAGTTCGTGGAGTCCGCCAGCACAGTTTGGGACGCCGTAATGACGGCGATCGGGGTGATCCAAGACGCCGACAAGATCGCGGACGGAATCAACGAGATCAACAAGGTCAATCAGAGTAACAAGACGAAAGGCCAGCAAGCGAAGGATCTGATCGATGACATCTTCGCGATGTGCGAAATCGTCCTCGACAAATTACCAAAGCCGCCGTTGGGTGAGATCGTCGTCGACTTCTTCAGCACGATCGCGGAAGGGGCGCTCGGTGCGTTGGATTACGCCGTGAAGTCCTCCGAAGACCACTTCAAGCGGATCGAAGAGGCGGCGGTGGAGCACCAGCCGGCACCCGAGATTCCCCCGGACGGTGCGACCCCGCTGACCGCGGAGGAGTTCGCAGCGTACAAGGCGAAGCTCGAGCGAGACTACCCTCGGATAGATTGGTCCTTGCCCTAAGTCTCCCGGCTAGGGGGGGTTCCATGTCTCGATCTCGTAGCCAGCCGGATATGCGTCGGCTGCCGAGTCGTAGGTGCCGGAGGAGGCAGGCGGGGCCAGGCTGCCAAGGTCATTTGATATGCGCGCTAAATCCGCTCCCGTCATCGCAGGGCTCTTATCGCCATCGCGGCCCCGAGATCCACGCGACCAGGCTCCAGCGCGTGCCTGCCGTCACGGGTGTCACGCGATGCAAGGCGAAGCTCGGGAAGATCGTGAGCGCGCCTCGTGTCCTGTCCGCCTTGTGCGGCGTTTCGCAGAACAAGAGCTCGAGATCGCCGCCCTCGTAGTCCTCCGGCCGGGAAAGCTGGAGGGACATCGAGAGCTTCCGGTGCGGCGCAAGATCACCGAAATCGGTATGCCACGTATAGAAGCCCTGAACGGAGCTGTCGTAGCGCGCGATCTGGATGCGCTCGGTGAACCCCGAAATCGCTACGTCGAAATACTTTTGATTGAGCTCGACCGCGGCCTGCCAGATGCGTTGGTACAGCCACTCGTATCTTTGATGGTCGACGAATGCGACGTGCGATCTCCTGATTTCCGCCGTGGTTTGCCCGGTGCCGACCCTCGCGTCGGATAGGCGCGGGGTGTGGTCGGCGATGAGTCGGTCCATCTCCGGCTCCGTCAGGAGCCCCCACGCAGTGGCGGCGATCTGAAAGGGCGGCGATGCTGGCACGATGCTTCATGCAGGCGGCTACCCACGCGGGCGAAGAATGGCGTCCGTGTGAAGTGGGGTCAAGCGTCACGAGCTTCGGTTCGTCACGGAACGACGGACGTCCGAGCGCTTCGTCGATCGCGACGCGAATCGATGGATGCCGCTCGCCATCGAGGAGAAGCCCGTAGCGCGGGCGGCCGGGAAACGCGGCCATGCCGCCGCCCGCAACCGCGAGCGGCGTCGACCGGGGGCCGCGGGCGCCTTTCTACTGTCCGCCAGCTGCCGGCAGGGCCGCGAAATCCCCGCCCTTCATGAAAGTCATTTTGTTCAGGTCGAGATGCCGGCGCATCGCGTCGCGAATCTCGGCGGCCGTCAACGCCTGCACGCGGGACTCGAGCTCCGCGTCCCACGCCATCGTTCGTCCGACGTGAGTCAAGAGGCCGAGCTGGTTCGCCAGGACGGTGTCCTGCGCGCGGCCGACGCGACGCGCCTGCGCCCAGCTCCGCTTCGCTGCCTCGACTTCCTCGTCCGTATAGCCGTCGCGCAAGACGGCCGCGAGCTCGTCTCGAAATGACTCCTCGACCCTGCTCACGTTCTGCGGCGCCGCGATCGCATTTGCCGTGAATTGCGCCGCCGTGCTGCGGGGCGAGGCGCTGAAGCTCGAGCCGACGGAGTAGCTCAAGCCCTCGCGGCTGCGGATGCGGGTGTAGAGCCGCGACGCGGGGCCGGAGCCGAGGATGTAGTTGCCGAGCACGAGCGCGGGATAGTCGGGATGCGTGTCGGGCATCTCGATCGGCATGCCGGCGAGAAAGAACGCGTTCTCCTTGTCGGGCGTATCGAAGGTCTCGCTGCCCGGTTCGGTCGCGAGGCTCGTGTAGACGTTCAGCACGTCGTCGAACGGCTTCGGGCTTCGCCAGCCGTCGAGCTGCTCGGCGATGAGCCTGCGCACCTCGTCCGGGTCGAAGTCGCCGACCACGATGACCTCGGCATGCGATGCGCCGAAGAAGTCCTCGTGGAAGCTCCGCAGCGCGTCCGCCGTCACGCCGCGTACGAACGCAATCTCTTCGTCGACCTGCGGCCCTTCAGGCTTTCCTCGTCTCCGTAGTGCAAGCCGATGGTCGCGTTGACGGTGTCGCCGCGCGTGTCCTTCGGCAGCATGACGAGCTTCACCCCGCCGGGAAGGTCGACACGCGTGGTCCGAGCGTCGATGTTCGCCGGCGTCGGATCGAACGCTTCCCCTTCGGCGCGCGCCTCGTCGCCCCTGTAGCCCTCGAGCATGGCCGCGACCCTGCTCGCGGACACGTGCTCGATCTCGGTCCGGTCGGGCTCCCCGGGGATGAAGAGCCCGACCGTGCGGTTCGAGGGCTTGAAATGCTTGAGCGCGGCGCGTTGCACGTCGTCGAGGGTGGCCGATCGCAAGCGGTCGCGGTCGAGGAACAGCAGCCGCCAGTCGCCGGTCGAGGCCGAGTTGCTCAACGCGAGCGCGACGGTTTGCGTGTCGAGCAACATCTGCTCGAAGCCCGTCAGCGTCACGCTGCGAGTGTGCTCGAGCTCCTCGGCCGTGATCGGGTTGTCGGCGAGCCCGTCGATCGTCTCGATCATCGCGGCACGCGCCGCGTCGAGGGAGCGGTCCTGCGGCAGCATCGCCAGGAATATCAAGGCGCCTGGATCGCGCTGCTGGGACGCTAGTATGCCGATCTGCGACGCAAGTCCCGTCTCGACGAGCGCCTTGTAAAGCCGACCGAACGGCTCGGTGCCGAGCGCTCCGGCTGCGAGCTGAAACGGTATGAAATCTTCATGTGCACCCGCCGGCCCGTGCTAGCCCGCCATGAGGATCTGCACGTCGCCGACGCGGCGCACGATCACCTCGCGCTCGCCGTCCTGCGCCGGCTCGACCGTGCAATTCTCGGTGAGCTCGCGCTCGGGACGCGGGATGGGACCGAAGTATCGCGCAATCAGCTCGAGCGCCCGCTGCTCCTCGAAGCGGCCGGCGACGACGAGCATCGCGTTGTCGGGTTGATAGTAACGGCGATAGAAGACCTGAAGGCGTTCGATCGGCACGTTCTCGATGTCACTGCGGGTGCCGACCACCGACTTGCCGTAGCCGTGCCAAAGGTAAGCAGTCGCAAGCACACGCTCGTACAGCACGCGCATCGGGTTGTTCTCGTTCAGCTCGAGCTCGTTGCGCACGACCGTCATCTCGGTGTCGAGGTCGGCCTGTGAAAGGAGCGCGTTCACCATGCGATCGGACTCGAGATCGAGCGCCCATTCGAGGTTCTCCTCGGTTGCGGCGAGCGTCTCGTAGTAGTTCGTGCGATCGGGCCCCGTCGTGCCGTTGTACCGGGCGCCGCGGCTCCTCAGCGCCCCGGGCATGTCCGGGAATCTCGTCGAGCTTCTCAAGAGCATGTGCTCGAGCAGATGCGCCATGCCGGTCTCGCCATAGCCCTCGTGCAAGGAGCCGACGAAGTACGTCATGTTGACCGTGATCGTCGCCTTCGAAGGATCGCGGAACAGGAGCACCCGGAGCCCGTTGTCCAGCCGGTACTCCGAGATGCCGAAGAAGGGCGGGCAAAGCGGCCCAGCGATGGAGCCGTCCAAGAATCGGCTTGCCTCGCTTTCGGACCTGTAATATCTTGGGCAGCTATGCATAACAGAGCTATGTATTGTCACGCCGGTTCCCGGTCAATGAGTGCGCCCGAAGGGGGCGTATCCGGGTGGGCATAAACAAGGATCTGGTCGCGGCGTCGTCGACGCCTTTGGTCCTCGCGATTCTGGCCGAGGGGGACAGCTACGGCTACGCGATTTTGAAGCGGGTCCGCGAATTGTCCGGAGGCGAGCTCGAGTGGACCGATGGGATGCTCTATCCGGTCCTCCATCGACTCGAGCGGTTGGGCTTCGTCGAAACGAGGTGGGAACGCGCGGAATCTGGCCGGCGGCGTAAGTACTACCGCGTGACCGACGCGGGCAGGCGGCAGCTCGCGGACGAGCGCCGCCAGTGGCGCACCGTGGACGACACGCTGCGGAGAATCTTCTCCACCATATCGGAATGCGCGAGCGACGGAAGCGGCGTTCCCATTCCGGACGGGGGTTGAGCCGATGGAGAAGTGCGTGGCCGATCCTGCGGTGGATGCCCTCGAAAGACAGATCGACGCGTGGCGGGCGCATCTGCGCAGGAGCCGGGCGATCAGCGGTCCGGACGCGGCGGAGCTCGAGGATCACCTCCGCGAGCACATCTCTTCGCTCGGCGAGCAGGGGCTCTCGGGCGACGAGGCGTTCCTCGTGGCCGTCCGGCGAATGGGAGCGATCGATGCGCTGACGCGCGAATTCGCCCGCGAGCACTCCGAAAGGCTGTGGAAGCAGCTCGTGCTTTCCGGCGACGGCGCATCGGGAGACAGCGAATCGCCCGCTGGTCACGGGACTCGGCAAATGTGGCTCGCCGTCACGCTGGCGGTGGCGGCGGCCGTAACGATCAAGATACCGGCGCTCTTCGGGATCGGGTTCGACGATGACGGCACTTTCTACGCGCTGAACATTGGCTTTTTCACGCTTCCGTTCATCGTCGCGTACTTTGCGCTCGAAAGGCCGCTCCCCAGATCGAGCCAATTGGCGCTGGCGGCGATCTTTGCGCTCGCGGCCGTCGTCGTGAACGCTTTCCCGTTCCCTGCGCCTGCCGCCGGCGCACGGGTCGCCGACACGTTGGCCCTGACCGTGCTGCACCTGCCGATCGCCCTTTGGCTGGCCGTCGGCGCGGGTTATGTCGGCGGACGTTGGCGGGGCAACGAGCGGCGGATGGACTTCATCCGCTTCACGGGCGAGCTGATCATCTACTTCGTTCTGATCGCGCTCGGCGGGGGTGTGCTGATGGGGCTGACGTTCGCGCTGTTCGGCGCGATCGGCCTCGACGTCGAGCCTGTCGTCGAGAACTGGATCCTGCCCTGCGGTGCGGTCGGCGCGCTCGTCATCGCAACGTGGCTCGTCGAGGCGAAGCAGAGCGTCATCGAGAACATGGCGCCCGTGCTGGCCCGCATCTTCATGCCCCTCTTCACGCTGGTGCTCGTCGCGTTCGTCGCAACGATGGCGGTGACCGGGCGGGGCATCGACGTCGAACGCGAGATCCTGATCGCCGTAGATCTGTTGCTCGTGGTCGTGTTCGGGCTGCTCCTTTATTCGATCTCGGCCCGCGACCCCGACGCCTCGCCGACGTTGCTCGATTTCCTGCCGATCGCGCTGGTGGGGATTGCGCTCTTGGTGGATGCGCTCGCCCTCTGGGCGATCGGCGCCCGCATCTCGGATTTCGGGTTCACGCCGAACCGACTGGCTGCGCTCGGTATGAACGTCGTGCTGCTCGTGAACCTCGCCGGGTCCGCCTTTCTCTACGCCCGATTCATACGCGCCGGCGCACCGTTCGCGCGGTTGTGGCGCTGGCAGACGACCTATCTCTACGTCATCGCGGGATGGGCCGCGGCGGTGGCCTTCGTCTTCCCGCCGCTGTTCGGATTCGAGTGAGACACAGAGCATCCGAGACGCGAGGCTTCACTACTTCCGCCCTGCTCACGAGATCGGAAAGAGGCTCGTCGCTCTTGCGAGCCCTCCCTCGGTATCCCAAGATGCCGCGAGGAGGGACAGGCACGTGCAGGCATCGATTGCGCCTTCGGCGCGTGCGAGCGCCGCTGACATTCCATCCGTCGACCGGCTGCTGAGCGGGCAGGCGCTCGCCCCACTTCTCGAGCGCTTCGGCCGCACGCAGACCACGGCCGCGCTCCGCGCTCATCTCCAAACGCTGCGCGCATCCGCGCTCGCGGGCTCGCTCGAGCGTGCCGCGCTCGCCGACGCCGCAATCGCTGCGGCCGTCGAAGCAAGGCTCCTCGATGCGGCGAAGCCGCGGCTGCGGCGCGTGTTCAACCTGACGGGCACGGTGCTCCACACGAACCTCGGCCGCGCCGTGCTGCCGCAGGCTGCGGCCCGGGCGCTTGCCGAGGCCGCAACCGCGCCGCTCAATCTCGAGTTCGATCTCGCCGCGGGTCGACGCGGCGATCGCGATGCAATCGTCGAGTCGCTTCTCTGCGAGCTCACCGGCGCCGAGGCGGCGACGGTCGTGAACAACAACGCGGCCGCGGTCCTGTTGATGCTCGCCGCGCTCGCGAGTCGTCGCGAGGTCGTGATCTCGCGCGGCGAGCTGATCGAGATCGGCGGCTCGTTCCGCATGCCCGACATCATGCGGCAAGCGAACGCGAAGCTCATCGAGGTCGGTACGACGAATCGCACGCATCTCAGCGATTACGCCGAGGCCATTGGGCCGCGCACGGCATTGCTCGTGAAAGTGCACACGAGCAACTATGCGATCTCGGGCTTCACGGCGAGCGTGCCGATCACGGAGCTCGAGGCGCTCGCCCGCGAGCACGGCTTGCCGGTCGCAGTCGACTTGGGCAGCGGATCACTCGTCGATCTCGCGGCTTGGGGGTTGCCGAAGGAGCCGACGGTGCGCGAAACGATCGCGGCAGGCGCGGACGTCGTCTGCTTCAGCGGCGATAAGCTGCTCGGCGGGCCTCAGTCCGGACTGCTCGTCGGGCGGGCCGACGTGATCAGGAAGATCAAGCGTCATCCGCTGAAGCGCGCGTTGCGCGTGGACAAGCTGACGTTGGCGGCGCTCGAGGCCGTATTGAATATGTATCGCGCGCCCGACCGGCTCGCCGCGGAGTTGCCGACGCTGCGTCTACTGACGCGCCCGGCCGAGTCGATGCGCGCACAGGCCGAAAGGCTCGCGCCGATCGTGCAGAAGGCGCTCGGGGAAGCCTACGAGGTCACGCACGGGCCCATGGCGAGTCAGATCGGCAGCGGCGCGCTGCCGGTCGAGCAGTTGCCGAGCTTTGGATTGATCGTGCGACCGGCGAAGGGCCGGCGGGGAAGCGTGCGTAAGCTCGAGGGCGAGTTGCGCGCGCTGCCGCGTCCGGTGATCGGCCGGATCAAGGACGGTGCGCTTTGGCTCGACCTGCGTTGTCTCGAAGAGGCAGACGAGCCCTCGTTCGCGGCTGCGTGGTCGGCGCTCGGAGAGGCGAAAAGCCTCCGATCATGATCGTCGACGCGCAGCGCGTATCGGTCACGCCGCGCGTTTGCAAGTCCTCGCTGATCGCGTAGCGGCCGCGTTACGCTCGGCTTGACACGCATGCCTGCCCCGCTCGGCGGCTAACGGCCCGATACTCGCCGTCTCGAGCTCGGCTTCGGTCAAGCGATCGACACTTCGCTGCACGAGCCGTCGTTGACCAGATCTTCGTAATGTGGATCGTTTCTGGAACATCAGCGTTTCCTTGACCTCGCCGAGACGTTAAGGAAACATGCCACCCGTTGTGCCACTGAACGGTGAAGCGACAGCATGACGAGGATGTCCTCGGCCGACAAGGAACGTTCGGTCCCAGCGGGCTCTCTATCGCGCGCCGATAAGCCGCTGGGCTGCCTCGACCCGCGCGAGACGGCCAAGGGAGCGCCGACCGAGGAGCACCGATGACGCTACCGCGCAGACTCCGCACCCAAACGGGTCGCTTCTCGCTGGTGGACGGCATTCCGTTCGAGATGCCGATCCGGAGCAGCAAATCGCCGGCCTTCATGGCGGCGTTTTCGATCGACGCCGAGCGCGCTCGACGCCTGCTGCCCGAAGGCGAGATTCATCCGCTGCGGCTCTGGAAGCGCGGCGTGCTGCTCATCACGGTCATCGACTATCGCGAAACGCCGATCGGGAAGTACATCGAATTCAGCGTCGGCATCGCTTGCACGCGTGGGCGCGCGCCGGCGCCACCGCTGCTGCCGCTGCTGCTGATGAAGCCCTTCGGCACCGGGCAATACGTCGTCGACCTGCCGGTGAGCACGGAAATCTCCGTGAAGGGCGGCAAGGGCATCTGGGGAATGCCGAAGCATCAGGCGAACCTCAGTTTCTCGATCTCGGACACCCGCGTGAGCAGCCAGTACGACCTCGACGGCAAGCTTGCGCTCCACATCGATATGCGCCGACCCACCGGAATCGGCGTTCCGCTGCGCGCCACCGGCGTCAACTGGTGCAGTTTTCGCGGCATGCTGATGAAGTCCACCGTGTACTTTCGCAGCAAACCGCACTTCGCGTTCGGTCGTTCAGCCGAGGCGAAGCTCGTGATCGGCGACCATCCGCGCGTGCAGCCGCTCAAGGAGCTCGACATATCGGACCGGCCGCTGTTCACGGTTTTCTTTCCCGAGATCAGCGGCGCGCTCGACGATCATCTCGAAGCGTGGTTCCTGACCTATCCCCAGTTGCCGACGGAGGCGCCGGAGGGCCTGGAAAGCGTCGTCGGGCTCGGGCTCAGCGAGGAGTGGCTCCCGCCGCCGAGCGCGCCGCTGCCGGTGGACGCGGGCAAGAAATGAGCGCCGTGACGCGCGAGCGCCGCCGGGGCTCGGTTCGCTACGATCCGGGTCGGGTGCGGCCGCGCCGGCCGCTTGCGACGGAAGCGCCTCACGTCCTGCACGTTCGCGCCGACGACGGCGTCATGCTGCGGCTCACTCGCTATCGAGGCGGCCGTAAAGGGCCGGTGATCCTTTCTCACTGCGTCGGCGTCTCGAGCCGCATGTATTCGATCGATACGATCGAGCCGAATCTGCTCGAGCATTTGAGCGCGGCCGGCTACGACGTCTGGTTGCTCGATTACCGCTTCAGCATCGAATTGGAGGCGGCGTCGCGGCAATCGAGCATGGACGACGTCGCGTTACGCGACTATCCGGCGGCCGTCGCCGCGGTTCGCGAAGCGACCGGCGCCGCCACGATACAGATCGTTGCGCACGGCGTCGGCGCGTCCACGCTGACGATGGCGCTCCTCGCCGGGCTCGACGGCGTACGCGCCGTGGTGCTGTCGCAGGTCTCGACTCATCTGGAGACCGTGCTCGTCAACCGGCTGAAGGCGCAGTCGCGCATGCCTGACGTGCTGCGGCTGCTCGGAGGCCGCACGCTCACGGCCTACACGGACGTTTCGGCCGGATGGCCGGAACGGCTTTACGATGCGACGCTCGCCTCGTTGCCCGCGAAGCCGGAGGAGCGTTGCTCGAGCCCGGTATGCCGCCGCATCACCGCGCTGTTCGGCGAGCTCTACAAGCATCGCTGGCTGAACGACGCCACGCATGATGCGCTGCCCGAGATGTTCGGCCTGGTGAACCTGAGAGCGTTCGGCCAGCTGTCGCGGATCGTGCGTGCCCGCCACATCGTCGACGAGAGGGGCGACGAGCGCTATTTGCCGCATCTCGAGCGCCTCGCTTTGCCGATCGCATTCATCCACGGCGGCGCCAATGAATGCGTGCTGCCCCGGAGCACGGAACGCACGCTCGATCTCCTCACGGAGGCCAACGGCGCGCACCACTACAGGCGTCATGTGATCGACGGCTACGGACACGTGGACTGCATCTTCGGCTACCGAGCGGCGCAAGACGTCTATGGGCACATCCTCGCACACCTCGACGCCACCTCCTGACGGAACGGAGCGGCCGCGCCGCAGCCTGATCCTCTCCGGCGGCGGGATCCGCGTGTCGTACCAGGCCGGGGCGATTCGCGCGCTGCAGGAAGCCGGTATCGATTTCGTGCATGTGGACGGAACGTCGGGCGGTGCGCTCAACGCGGCGATGCTGCTCTCCGGGCTCACGCCCGAGGAGATGTGCGAGCGTTGGAGAACGCTGCCGCTCGAAAGCTTCCTTTCGCTGCGTCCACTGCTGAAGCAAGTGAAGAGGGGGCAGGTTACGGCGCTCGGCGGCTCCGAGAAGATCCGGAAGCAGGTGCTGCCCCATCTCGGCATCGACATGGAACGCGTGCGCAACGGGGACGGACCCGATGCGACGTTCAACGTGTTCGATTACCACTACAAGGTGAACCGCGTGTTCGAGCGCGGGCAGATGAACGAGGATCTGCTCATCGCGTCGATGTCGCTGCCGGGGGTGCTTCCTCCCGTGGAGCACGATGGCCGTTTGTACCTCGATTCCGCATTCGTCCTGGATGCGAACCTGCTCGAGGCGGTGCGGCGCGGCGCCGACGAGATCTGGCTCGTCTGGTGCCTCGGCAACGGCCGACGTTACCTCGGGGGCATGTTGCGCCTTTACGTGCAGATGCTGGAGATGGGCGCGAACGCGGCACTCAACCGCGAGCTGGAGCAAATCGCAGACATCAACCGCAGCCGCGAGCGACCCGTGCGGGTCCATGTGATCCGTCCCGAGCGTCCGCTGCCCCTCGATCCGGATCTGTTCTGGGGCAAGACGGATCATGCGAGCCTCATCGACAGGGGATATGCCGACGCGAAGCGGTATCTCGCAACGCGGCGTGCGGAAGGCGTGACGCTCTCGGTCGAGTGCACGATGATGCGCGACGATACGCCGGGCATCGCCTTCAGAGAAACGATGGCCGGGCCGTTTGCCCTCGGCGAGACCGATCCGCGGCGCGGTGCAGAGAAAGGCAGAGCGGCGGGCACGCGCCTCGTGATGCATGCTGCGATCGCGATACCGGATCTCGCGGCATTCCGCGCCGACCCCGAGCATACCGGCGAAATCATCGGCCACATCGACTACCCGCCGCTCGGCATGGCGCTGCCCGCGTCGCACGGTGTGTTCAAGCTGTTCGCGCCGAGCGGGGAGCCGGGGCAAACGTACATGGTTTACGAGCTCGGCTTCGAGCATCAGGGCCGGAGCTACTATCTCGCCGGCAAGAAGCACGTAGGCACCGGCTCGATTTTCCGCATGTGGAACGAGACGACGACGCTTTATGCGCGTCTCCACGAAGGCTCGGATGCGAGCGGTAAAGTCGTCGGTGCCGGCGTGCTATCGCTCGGGGTGGGCGCACTCTTCCGCCTGCTGTCGACGCTGCACGCGACGAATGCCGCGGGTCCCGGCGAGCGGCTCCGAACCGTCGGCGGCTTCGGCAGGTTCTTCGCAGGCGAGCTCTGGGACACGTACGTGTCCAGGAGGTCGCGGTAGGAGAAGGGCGAGCATCCGGGGGCGATCTGAATGACGCTCGCTCGCGGCGGGGAGCCGCCCGCTTCGAGGATCGCCGCTCTATACGTTGTCGAAACTGAGATTGACGCGCCGTTACAAAAGGACGAGAGTTAGCTCGTTCCGGCAGCGCGACGACGGCGCGGCTGTCGGCGGGTAACCTGGCGCGTCGATGACCGGCATTGGGGGGCGCGGCTCGGAGCATGGAGTACCTGCACGGCGGATTCTCCGAGCGCGGCGCGGTACGAGCGCCGCCGGTCTTCTCCGTCCTCGTGTCGATGCAGGATCCAGGGCTCCGCTACACGTGGATCCGAGACCCTGGAGGAGCGCTGCGCGAGGAAGACGTCGTCGGCAAGACCGACGAGGATCTGTTCGGTTCCGAGGACGCCGCGCTGCTCGTCGCGATCAAACGGGAGGTCCTCTCGACGGGCAGGCCGCGGCGGCTCCAAATGTGGCTGACGTTCGACGGTGCACGACGCTGGTTCGACCTCGGCGTGCATGCCGAGCGCGACGCGAGCGGGAGCATCAACGGCGTCCTGTGCACCGCCGTCGACATCACTGCACAGAAGCGCTCCGCGCGCGTTTTGCGGCAGCGCGCGCAGCGGCTCGCGCTGCTCTACGAGGCGGCAGCCGGATTGCTCGCGACGAGCGATCCGATACGCTTCCTCGAGCAGCTGTTCGTGAAGCTCTCCGCGCTGTTCGACCTCGATGTCTACGCTCACTATGCCGTTTCCAGCGACGGCACCCATTTGCGGCTTGCGGCGAGCAGCGGTCTTGCGCCGTCGCAACGCGACTCGATGGCCCGGCTCGAGTTCGGTCAGCCGCCCTGCGGCGCGGTCGCTGCGACGCGCCGCTCGATCATCCTGTCGGATTCGACGTCGGCAGACGATCCGGTCGCGAGCGCGCTCCGCTCGCTTGGTCTTAAAGCGTATGTCTGCCATCCGCTGATCGCCGGCGGCCAGCTGTTCGGTACGCTTGCGTTCGGCTCCAGCACGGAGGCGGAGCATACGCACGAGTCGGTCGGCTTGTTCCGTGCGGTCAGCGATCTCGTCGCGCTCGCGATCGCGCGGCAGCGCGCCGAGCAATCGTTACGCGATGCCGATCGCCGCAAGGACCTGTTTCTCGCGACACTCGCGCACGAGCTCAGGAATCCGCTTGCGCCGTTGCGCAGCGGCATCGATCTGCTTCAGGCGGCGCCCCATGATCCCGAGGTCACCGCAGTCACGCTGGCCGTGATGGAACGGCAGGTGACGCAGCTTACTCGGCTCGTCGATGACCTGCTCGAAGTCTCGCGCATCACGCAAGGCCGGCTCGAGTTGCGCAAGTGCCGTGTCCGTCTCGCCGCCATCGTCGAGAGCGCGCTCGAGCAGACGCGCGCGCTTTTCGACGAGGCCAGGCACGAGCTGACCGTCGATCTGCCCGAGGAGGCGATCGAGCTCGACGCCGATCCTGTCCGCCTGGCCCAGGTGCTTGCGAACCTCTTGAGCAATGCTGCGAAGTACACTCCTACCGGCGGTCACGTGCGACTCAGCACCGAGGTGAGCGGTCCTGATCTCACACTCACCGTAAGCGACGACGGTATCGGCATTCCGGCGGAGAATCTCGAGCGCGTCTTCGAGATGTTCGAGCGTGTGGACGGCTCCCTCGAGCGCAACGCGAAGGGGCTCGGACTCGGCTTGACATTGGTGAAATCGCTCGTCGAGATGCACGGCGGCAGCGTGGAGGCTCACAGCGAGGGGCTCGGGCGTGGAAGCTCGTTCACGATCAAGGTGCCGACCGTGCGCCGAGCGTTGCGCGAAGCCGCTCCGCCTGACGAGACAGAAGCGATCATAACGAGAGTCTCAGGGGGCGAGCGCTCGTTACCGGGCGGCGCCGCCGCGTGGCGCCGCCGGGTCCTGATCGTCGACGACAACGTCGATGCGGCGAACATGCTCGGACGGCTCATCACCCTCCTCGGACACGAAATCTGCGTCGCGCTCGACGGGGCGAAGGCGATCGACGCAGTGCCGACGTTCCTTCCGGACGTCGTGCTTCTCGACATCGGGATGCCAGGCATGAACGGCTACGACGTCGCGCAACGCATCCGAGAACGCGCTCCGGTGCAGCCGGTGCTCGTGGCACTGACCGGCTGGGGGCAGGCCAAGGACAAGCAGCGGGCAGCAGAGGCAGGCTTCGATCATTATCTCGTCAAGCCCGTCGAGCGAACGGCTTTGCAGAGACTGCTCGAGGACGCTTCGCCGGCGCACCGTCCGACGACGATGACCGCTTATCGATCCGCGGAGTGATTCGGCAACTCCCGATGGCGGCCGCCGGCCTTTTGCGGCGTAATAGCCGAATCGAAGGCCCGAGGCGACGAAGATGAAGGATCCCGGGATCGCCGACGTCATCGCCGATAATCCGTTCTTCGCCGGGCTCGCGCGGGAAGACATCGAGTTTCTCGCCGGGAAGGCCGAGCGTCGCCGATTGAAACGCGACAGCGTGCTATTCCGCTACGGGGATCGCTCCGACCGCTTCTACGTGGTCCTCAGCGGCAAGATATCGGTCGAAGTCGCCGCGCTCGAAGGGCCGCCGCTCGAGCTTCAGGCGCTCGATGCCGGTGCAGTGCTCGGATGGTCGTGGCTGATTCCGCCTTATACGTGGTCGTTTCAGGCGAGGGCCGACGAGGACGCGGAAGTGCTCGAGTTCGACGGCGAAGCGATCCGCGCGAGGTGCGAATCCGATCCGCGCTTCGGCTACGAGCTGATCAAGCGGTTCTCCGGGCTCATGTCCGAGAGGTTGCACTTCGCGCGCCAGAAGATGATGGAGGCATGGCGGCCCAGCGGCTACGCGTGATGAGCGAGCCGCGGGCCGGAGCCTGACCGCTCAGGAGATTCGGACGGTCCTCGGGAACTGCGCATAGTTCTCCCATCGGGTCCGCTTCTCCGGAAGCTGGTCGGCGGTCGCCTGAACCTGGCCGTTGATATCGGTCACGCGAGAGACGAGCGTGTGCTCGCCAGGGGTCGCGTCGGACCACACGTAGCGGAACAACTTCCAGGAGTACTGCGTGGATTGGGGGTCGATCTCGGCGGGCTGCCACGGGCCATCGTCGATCCTGACCTCGACCGAGCGCAACGGCGTCCCGTCGTTCAGCACGAACCCGGTGACGATATGGTCGCTGTTCCGCCTCGTCACGCGAATGATCGCGGATTTCAGGTGCATCTTCGTCACCGAGCGCTCTTCCCAGCGCTCGACGCCGCCGACGTCACGGCGGCTCAACGTCACATAGTCGCGTGCCATGAAGCGTCCCATGAAGCGCCGATCCTGGACATGGATCTGCTCGAGCCATTTCACGTTCGCGACGCCGTACCAGCCGGGAACGATCAGGCGAACGGGCGCGCCGTGGTAGAGGGTCAGGGGTGCGCCGTTCATCTCGTACGCGATGAGCACTTCGGGACGCAGCGCGTCGTCGATATGCATGCTTCGCGCGAAGTTCTGCTCGACTTGAGCGCCCCTGATCTCCTCCATGCCCTTGTCCGCGCCGTAGAAGACGACCTCGATTCCGCCATCCTGCACGCCGGCCTCGGCGAGCAGGTCGCGCAATCGCACGCCTCCCCAGCGCGCATTACCGATCAGGCCGTTGAAGAGGTTCGGATTGTTGCCGCCGCACTCGAAGCCGGCGTCGATCTCGATCTTCTCGCGGCTCTTGAGCTCCGCGAGCGTCAATTCGATCGGCCGCTCGACCATTCCGGTGATCCGCAGGCGGTAGGCGTCCTCGGCGATCTCCGGCTGGTCGTAATGCTGAACGATGTAGAAGTCACCGACCGGCGTGTAGAAGGTTTCGATGTGGCGCGTATCGAGAAAGTGGATCGCACCGGGCGTGACGGGCGGCGCCATGAAGGCCTCCGGAACGTCCGTGAACGGCACGAGCACCTCGTCCTGGGCAAGCGCGAGCTTTGACCAGAACGGCATCCCCGCCGTCGCCGCCAATCCTCCCGCCGCGAGGCTGCCTCTCAAGAAGTCTCTACGCGGCAGGTTGTCTTCCGTCGGCATGGTTCGTTCCCCCTTCGAGCTCTTTGTTGTTCGAGGCCTGCGAGACGGGCGGTTCGGCGTCTCGCGGGCATCACGGGTCGGGTTTATCCTAGCCTTGGGAAACGTCCGTGCCTAGCGCGATGTCTTCAGCCGGCAACCTTCGGAAGCTTCTTCATCGATTCCGCGATCGCCGCCTCCGGATAGTCGAAGTCCTCGAGCTGACCCGCGAAGTACTTGTCGTATGCCGACATGTCGAAATGACCGTGCCCGGATAGATTGAAGAGAATGACGCGAGGCTCGCCGACCTTCTTCGCCGCGAGCGCCTCGTCGATCGCGACGCGAACGGAGTGCGCCGACTCGGGGGCCGGGATGATGCCCTCGGTACGCGCGAACTGCACCCCCGCTTCGAACGTCGCGAGCTGCGGCACCGCGATCGCTTCGATCAGCTTCTCGTGATAGAGCTGCGAGACGAGCGGTGAATCTCCGTGATAGCGCAGACCGCCCGCGTGAATACCGGGCGGGATGAAGTCGTGACCGAGCGTATACATCTTCATGAGCGGCGTGTAGCCGGCAACGTCGCCGAAGTCGTAGGCGTACACGCCCTTCGTCAGCGTGGGACACGACGTCGGCTCGACCGCGACCAGCCGGACTCGCTTCCCGGCTGCCTTGTCGGCGAGGAACGGAAACGCGATGCCTCCGAAGTTCGAGCCGCCGCCGCAGGAGGCGATGACGACGTCCGGATAGGCGCCGGCCTTCTCCATTTGCTTCTTCGCTTCGAGACCGATCACGGTCTGGTGCAGCAGCACGTGGTTGAGCACGGAGCCGAGCGCATAGTTCGTGTCCTTGCGGCTCGCGGCCTCCTCGACGGCCTCGGAAATCGCGATGCCGAGCGAGCCCGAGCTCGCCGGGTCGGCGGCGAGCACTTTGCGGCCGGCCTCGGTGACGTTCGTCGGGCTCGCGAGCACTTCCGCTCCCCATGCCTGCATCATCGAGCGGCGGTAGGGTTTCTGCTCGTAGCTCACCTTGACCATGAACACGCGCACATCGACGCCGAACATCCGGCCCGCGAGCGCCAGCGACGAGCCCCACTGGCCGGCTCCGGTCTCGGTCGTGAGGCGGCGGATTCCGGCCTCGCGGTTGTAGTACGCCTGGACCACGGCCGTGTTCGGCTTATGGGAGCCGGCGGGACTCACGCCTTCGTACTTGTAGAAGATCTTCGCGGGCGTCCCGAGCGCGGCTTCGAGGCGGTGCGCACGAAAAAGCGGAGTCGGGCGCCACAGGCGATACACCTCGCGTACCGGCTCCGGGATCGGAATCCAGCGTTCGGCCGACACCTCCTGCCCGATCAGCGCTTCCGGAAAGATCGCGGCGAGCGCGTCCGGTGACACGGGCTTGCCGTCCGGCCCGAGCGGCGGTGCGGGCGGGTTCGGCATGTCGGCAACGACGTTGTACCAATGGGTCGGGATGTCGGATTCGTCGAGAAGAATTTTCGTCTGGCTCACAGGCGCTCCCGGTTCGCGGATCACAACGCGAGGAGCGCGGAGTATAGACGCGGGCTGCGTCGCCGAACCATTAAGGAGAACCGAAGTGGCCGCGGCGGAAAGGATTGGCGGCAAGGCCCGTTCCCCGGCGGAGCGTGCCGGGATCGGCGTCGGCCGCCTCCGGCCGCCCGTTGTCAGCGCGGCCGGAAGCGCTGATTCTCGAGACACACGAACTCGATCAGCTCCTGGTCAGGCATGATCTCTTGGTTGACGCGCACGGTCCACGGCCGCGTATACGCTTTCGGATCGTCCACGGTGATGTCAATCTCCATCCGTCCGTAGCTCACGCGGCGGAACCGTTCGGTGATCCTCGCCGCGTCGGTCAACGGCGAGCCGAAGATATCGAGCCAGCCGCCGTCGCGCAGGCCGGCGGTTTCGACCACGAGCGTGTCGCCGTCCCAGCGGCCGACCGAATATCCGTACCACCAGAGATGCGCGTCCTGGCCCGGAAGCGACCGCCCGTCCATGAAGATCTGCCGGACGCCCATGCTCGCCTCGTAGAGGATCACGACGACGTTCGGCGTCTGAATGAACTTGCGCGGCGCGCCTTGCGTATGGAACTGCATGATGCCCATCGGCAGGCAATGCGCCTCCGGGTTGTCCGCGCCGTCCCGTGCGCGGCGCTCGTTCGACACGACGGTACCTGCAGACGGCAATTAGCTCCGAGAGAGCACGACACGCGATCCGTCGTCGTGGACACGCATGACGAGCATCGAGTCGACTCGGACCGCACAAAGCAACACGAGTCGGCTCGACCGGTGCAGAACTTCGTGGAATGGAGCGTATGCGTTTGCGCTCATGCCAAGGACGGAAATGCTTCTGCTAGCATCGAGAGCGGGGCCAGGCGTTCGGCCCGCGATGCCAAGAGGGGGAGGGGCTTGAGCAGTCATATTCGGCGTTATGCGCTCGCCGCGCTGGCGTTCGTCACAGCGGGGCCGGCTTTCGCGCATCATTCGTTCGCGCCGTACGAGCCCGAGCGGCAGATCCGCCTGCACGGCACGGTCGAGAAGTTCACCTGGCAGAACCCGCACGTGTACATCCAGCTTCGCGGCGCCGAGGCCGGCGGCGAGGAGCAGCTGTGGCTCATCGAGTGCGCGAATCCGGGGATACTCAATCGCGTCGGCTGGAAGTTCAACATGGTCAAGGAGGGTGACGAGATCACGGTCGTCGTCGCGCCGATGCGCAACGGCCAGCCGGCGGCGCTCTTGAAGGCGATCAAGACCGCGGACGGGCGCGTGCTCTCGAACGGCGGGCCCGCCGGGCCGGCGACGATTCCGATCGATCCGGAGGAGGAAGCGGCCGCCGGAGGTCAGGGATGAGCCGCGCAGCGTTTCGCCGCGGGATCGGCGCGCTCCGCGTTGCGGCGGCGTTATCGTGGTGCGCCGGTGCAGTGCTCGCGCAGACCTCGAGCGACGGGGAAACACGGTACGGGCCGCGCGACATCGGCGGGACCTGGGAGCGGTATCCGTCGCAATTCGCCGGGCTCGGCAGTGACGACAGCGCGCCGCCGCGGCCGCAGCCCGTGCCGGATCCGCCGCTCAAGCCCGAGTACTATGCCGAGTGGCGCAACGCGCAGGACGAGGCCGCCGCATTGACCGCCGCCGGTAAACCGCCGGCGACGCACTACACGCACTGCATCGGCGACGGCATGCCGGGCATGATGATGGCGATGTTCCCGATGGAGGTGCTCGTCACCGGCGACCAGGTCACCGTGATCCAGGAGGCGTACAACCAGGTGCGCCGCATCTACATCGGCGAGGAACCGCCGCCGCCCGAGGACGCCGAGCCGCGCTTCGCGGGCCACTCGGGTGCGCGCTGGGAGGGCGACACGCTCGTCGTCGAGACGACCGGCATCAAGGAATACGTGCGCTACCGGAACGTGCCGCACTCGGCGAACATGCGAATCATCGAGCGGATCAGCCTGCTGCCGGATCGCAACTACATGCAGAATGAAATTGCGGTGATCGATCCGGAATACCTGACCGAGCCGTGGACATGGACGTGGATGTACAAGCGCTGGCCCAGCTACAAGATGCAGGAGTACATCTGCGAGGAGAACCTCTGGGGCGCGGGCGAAGACGGGGCCGCGACGCTCAGGATCGAGCTCGACGAGTAGCACGGAAACCAGATTCCGCCCTGTGCTCAATCATTCCTGATGCCGCAGTGACCAGCGCGAGCGTGAGATAGGCGCCGCTCGCTGCCGACGAGCAACTCCGCCGAGTATCGGAAGACCGGCCCCCTACCGTGTGTTCCGGACGCGGCTGAATTACCATCGGCACGCCGTTTTCGTTCGCTGCGCCTCTCATGATCGAATTTCTCGAGCTAGTCGGCCGCTTCGTCTGGGGACCGCTCGTCCCGCTATTGTTGCTCACCGGGCTGTACCTCACCGTGCTGTTGCGCGGGCTGCAGTTCAAACGGCTGGGGTATGCGCTTTGGTTCGCTCTCGTCAAGCGGCAGGAGCCCGGCACGGAGGGCGACATCAGCCACTATCAGGCGCTGACCACGGCGCTCGCAGCGACCGTTGGCGTCGGTAACATCGCGGGCGTCGCGACCGCGATCTATCTCGGCGGCCCCGGGGCGGTGCTCTGGATGTGGCTCACCGGGCTGGTCGGCATGGCGACGAAGTACGCGGAAGCGTTTCTCGGCGTGCGCTTTCGGCAAGTCGACGCGGCCGGTGAGCAATCCGGGGGGCCGCAGTTCTATCTGACCCTGGGCATCGGGGGCCGCATCGGCGCGGCGCTCGGCATCGGCTTCGCCGTGGCGGCCGCGATCGCGGCGTTCGGCATCGGCAACATGGTGCAGTCGAACACCGTGGCCGACGAGGTGAGCTCACAGTTCGGCGTGGCGCCTTGGATTACCGGCACCGTGATGACGATCGCCGCAGGCGCCGTCATCCTCGGCGGCATCAAGTCGATTGGTCGGTTCACGGCCTTGTTCGTGCCGTTCATGGCCGTCCTCTACATGGTGGGTGCGGCGATCGTGCTCGCCACGCACGTCACCGCGATCCCCGAGGCGCTTGCGTTGATCTTCACCGACGCGTTCACCGGCACTGCCGCGACCGGCGGGTTCGCCGGCGCGACGATCGCGGCCGTCATCCGCTACGGCGTGGCGCGCGGAATCTTCTCGAACGAATCGGGGCTCGGCACCGGAGGGATTGCCGCGGCCGCGGCACAGACCAGTCATCCGGTGCGCCAGGGACTGGTTTCGATGACCCAGACATTCATCGATACGCTGGTAATCGTGAGCTGCACGGCGCTCGTCATCATCACGACAGGAGCCTGGACGAGCGGCGAGACCGGCGCACCGCTCACCTCGCTCGCTTTCTCGCGCGGCCTGCCCGGCGATTGGGGCGGCATCATCGTCACGCTGAGCGTGGTGTTCTTCGCATTCTCGACGATCCTCGGCTGGGCGTACTACGGCGAGCGCAACATCCAGCGGCTGTTCGGCCGCGGAGCCGTCGCACCGTACCGGCTTGCGTTCGTGCTCGCGATCTTCGTCGGCGCCGTGACGGAGCTCGAGCTCGTATGGACGCTGGCAGACGTCATGAACGGCCTGATGGCGCTGCCGAACCTGGTCGGCTTGCTGCTCCTCTCGGGCCTTGTCGCGCGAGAGACGAGAGGATTCTTCGCGGATCCGGACTGGCGGGCGGGGCGAACCGGCGGCGGGCGCGTCGCTTGATCTTCAGTCGCGCGGGGGTGCTTCCTCGACACTGATGGGTGGGGCAGCCCCTTCGGCGAGCTGCAGCGCTTCCGCTCTGTCCTGCACCCGCTCTATCGCGAGGATCGGGCACGGCAGGTCGCGGCCGTTCGCGTCGTACACGATGTGGGATCCGTCGCCCTGGCAGACACGACGGCCATAGGGAACCAGGCGAACGGTGCCGCGCTGATAGCTTCGCTGCAGATTCTCGCAGTGCTCTGTGCTGACGAGATAGTGGTTGCCGCCGCGCGTCCGAACGTAGATATGGCCGTCGGTCACCACATTGAAGTCGGTGAAGCCTTCGGCGTTGAAGCACTGCTCGAGCTGATCGGGAGCCGATGTCTGCTCCTCGTCACGCGAAGCATCCGAGTCGTTCTCTTGGGAGGATGCGGCGCCCAAGGCAAGAGCGGACACGAGGAGCAGAGTCGCGGTGCGGTTCATGCGGCATCCTCCGTTCCGAGAGCCTGAAGCCGATCGGTGAGTCGGCAAATGAACGCTGAGTCATGAAGGCGGGAGAGCTCGTCCGCCGAGTGTAGCATCTCCGTCCGCGCACGGCTGATCGTCACATTTACGGCGACTCGAGCTCCCCGGCTGCCGGCCGCGGCGGCGAACGTGTGGGCGCAGGACAACTATCGGCGCGCGTCGCGGCCGATTCCGTGTCCATATTCCAACGACGTACATCTAAATATCTGCGGTATAAGAACGTCGACGGCACCCGATGATCTCAAGAACAGCTCGGACGCCGTGTGCACAGGGGTAGAAATCCGAAGGGAGGTTTCAATGACTTACGTCGAGTGGAGTCGTAGGCCTCTAACGAAAGCCATTGCCGCCGCCATCGCCGCTATGGGGGGCGGAACGGGTGGCGTGCTCGCACAAGAGGGCCAGCTGATCCAAGGCGCGCAACCGCAAAGGGCGCTCGAGGAAATCATAGTCACCACGGAGCGTCGGGCTGCAACACAGGCCACGCTTCCGATGTCAATGGAGGTTCTAACCGGCGTCGACCTCGCGTCGAGCCAAATCAAAGACATCATCGACCTGCAGAATCAGGTACCCGCCCTGCAGTTCTTCCAGAACGGTTCTTATGTCCAGGCCAATATCAGGGGCGTCGGCAACCCATCGACGGGCGGCCCGAGCGAGCAGGTCGGCGTGCCAATTTTCTTCGACGGCGGGACCCAAGGCGAGGAGATGGCTCTTGCCAGCGGCTTTTTCGACGTCGGTGACGTTCAGGTCTTGCGCGGTCCGCAAGCGACATTCGTCGGCCAGGCGGCTGCCGGCGGCGCGATCCTGATCAACTCGGCGCGCCCCGATCTCGACGGGCTGCACGGCTTCGTCGAAGCGCTCGTCGGCACGTACAACCAGCGCAAGATCATGGGCGCCGTGAACGTGCCGATCACCGATAAGTTCGCTGCCCGCATAGCGTACATGAGCGAGAACCGCGATAGCTTCTATACGAACATAGCGGGTCGCGCGAGCACCGGCGGCGAGCAGTTCACGCCGGGAGATCAAGAGGACGACAACTTCCGCGTCAGCTTCTTGTGGCAGCCCACTGCCAATTTCAGTCTCTTTACGAAATTCGAGCAGACGGAGCTGCACACGTACGGAATACCCGAGCAACCGAATCCTCATCCTTACACCGGCTACTACGACCACGACAACGATCCGCTGACACCGTCGATCCCGGTCGTGACCTACGAGCGCAACGCCCCGGGGCCTGCGCCCGGAACGGGCGTCATGATCGATCACGATTTCAACCCGGCGACGCCCGACCGGCTGTTCGGCGGCGTTCCCGGACCGGGCGGAGAGATCTACGACCCGCCCGACCCTTGGGTGATCGCGAACCCGAACAATCAGTTCCGAATCCAGAAGAACGATCGCGTGACCCTCGAGTTGAACTACACGTTCCGGAACGGCATCACGTTCAGGTCGCTGTCGAGCGATATCCAGATGGACCGGCTTCAGGTCGAAGGCGGCAACAGCATGGTTTACGCGCCCCGGGGCGGTTTCCATCTGGGTCCCGGGATGCGGACGTGGTCGCAGGAGTTCAACCTGATCTCGCCCGAGGGGAAGCGGCTCGAGTGGCTGGTCGGCCTCTACAAGAACAGCCGCCATACCGAGCTGTCGCTCGACATCGACTTGACGAACCGAGCCTGCGGCTGGGAATACGACGGCACCTGGCGGCCGTGCCCGACGCAGGGGCGCCGAGGCTTCGATGCGAACGGCAACCCGGGATCGCTGTTCCTCTGGACGTCCGTCGACGATGTCATTCATCAAGCGGTGTATGGTCAAATCAACTTCGATGTGACCGACACGCTCGAGCTGCTCGTCGAGGCCCGCTACAACGAGGACGACAACGAGCAACGCCGAGCGAATTTGATCACGCCGGTGATCACCGAGCCGACGGCCACGCACCCCGTGCCGTGCCCCAATCTCGCGATCGAGCCGGGCGTGACGTTCTATTGTCCGGACCCGACGCCGAACTGGGCCAACCCGCAAGTGTTCGTTTGGAAGGGTGACATCCCTACGTACAAAGTGGGGCTCAACTGGCAGCCGCGGGATGGCCACTTCTTCTATGCGTTCTTCGCTCGTGGGTACAAGGCCGGTCAATCGACACCGGCAACGGCCAACCAAGTCGTCGAAGAGGTCGTGGACGATTTCGAGATCGGATGGAAGGGCACGGTCCGTCCGGGGCTCTATGCGGAGCTCGGTCTGTTCTCGATGGACTACACGGATATGCAGATGTCCGTGTTCAGAACCACGGCGCAGGACTCGCAGCAGGCGACGACCAACATCGGCGATTCGACGATCAAAGGTATCGAGGGGTCACTGCGCGCGGTGCTCGGCAACTTCGGCATCAATGCGAGCTTCGGGTACACCGACTCCAAGCTCGGCGAGCTGACGACCGTCGACACCCGTTCGCTGCCGATCGCGCCCAGCGGCGGGGTCTGGCCGGGCGATATCAGCAAGGGCTGCGTCGGTCCGGTGCCGACTCAGTGCTTCGACTATTCGCCCTACATGATCACGCTGAGCGGAGCCCAGAACCTGTTCTCGCCGAAGCTCACGTATACCGTCAGCATCGACTATGCGTTCCAGCTGCGGAACGGCGGGACGCTAACGCCGAGGTTGTGGCTGAACCATGCCGACAAGGCTTACGAAAGCGTGCTGCAGCGGCCGACCGACCGGTTCTACGAGACCGACGAGCGCGACATCCTGAACTTCTCGCTGACGTTCAACCGGAGTAGCTGGGACGTACAGCTCTTCGTCAACAACCTGACGGACGAGCTGTACATAGAAGGCGCCGGCGTCGGTGTGCTGTACGGCGATCCGCGCACGGTCGGTATCCGCGCCCGGTTGGACTTCTGACGGCGTTGTTCAACAGGGGCTGTCGGGCAGGGATCGCCATCGCCGCCTCGTAGCCGACGATGCAGCGGCGGTCGCGGCTCGAGCGTCGCGACGGCCGCGGCATCTCGCCCGGAAAGCCCCTGATTGCCTTCGAGGGCGGCTGAGGTCGTGCCTACCGCGTCGTTCGGGTCGGCAAACAGCGCGCGTCGACCCGACGTCGAGGAATCGAATCGGCTGCTCTGGAACTCGCATCGAATGATGACGTGAGCGACGGCCGCGTTGCGCCTTGCGACCGGGCCGCGCAAGCGAACCTGCCTGGCCTTGCTAGCCCTCCACCGGTATCCGAAGATGCCGCGAGGAGGGGGCATGATCATCGGCACGGCTGGGCATATCGATCACGGCAAGACGACGCTCGTGCGAGCGTTGACCGGCGTCGACACCGATCGGCTCGGCGAGGAGAAGGCGCGCGGCATGACGATCGAGCTCGGCTACGCGTACGTCCCCCTCGACGACGGCAGCGTGCTCGGATTCGTCGACGTGCCCGGCCACGAACGGCTCGTGCGCACGATGGTCGCGGGCGCATGCGGAATAGACTTCGCGCTGCTCGTCGTTGCGGCGGACGACGGCGTGATGCCGCAGACGCTCGAGCACATCGCGATCCTCGAGCTGCTCGGCGTCACACGCGGGGCCGTCGCGCTGACCAAGATCGACCGCGTCGATGCGGCCCGCGCGCGGGACGTCGAAGCGGCAGTACGGCACGCGCTTTCCGGCACGGCGCTCGCCGTTGCACCGATCTTCCCCGTCAACGCCGCTGCCGACGGGGACCCTGGCACCCTCGCGCTGCGCCGGCATCTCGAGCAGGCCGCCAGACGCGAAGCACGGCGGCGCGATGACGCGCTGTTCCGTTTTGCCGTCGACCGCGTCTTCACGCTCGCGGGCCACGGCACGATCGTGACCGGAACGGTCTTTTCCGGAAGCATCTCGGTCGGCGACAGGGTGCTCGTCATGCCGGTACGGGTCCCGGTGCGCGTTCGCAGCCTTCACGCGCAGCAGCGGCCGGCTTCGACCGGCAAGGCAGGGGAACGCTGTGCGCTCAACATCGTCGGCCTCGACAAGGACGGCCTCTCGCGCGGCGATTGGCTCGCCGCGCCCGAACTGCTCGTGCCGAGCGAGCGCTTCGACGTGCGGCTGCAGATGCTGCCCGTGACGAGCGCGCCGCGGCTCGCGCAAGGTACCCCGGTGCACGTGCATATCGGCACGGCGCATCGGGTCGCGCACGTGGTTCCGCTCGAATCGAGCGCGATCGGTGCCGGGGAATCGGCGCGCGCGCAGCTCGTCTTCGACGCGCCGATGTGCGCGTTACCGGGCGATCGTTTCATCGTCCGTGATGCCGGAGCCGCGCGGACGATCGGCGGCGGCATCGTGCTCGACGCCGATGCGCCGCGGCGAAAGCGGCGCACGCCCGAGCGCCTTCGCCGGCTCGACGCGCTCGAGCAAACGATCGCGAGCGGCGACGTTTCGCCTTTGCTGCTCGAAGCGCCTTTCGGCATCGCGATGATCGAGCTCGTTCGCGCGACCGGGCTTCCTGCCGAGCAGGTTCGTTTGCCGACCGATGCCCGAGTCGTCGAGACCGGCAAGGAGCGATTCGTGCTGCTCGAGCGACATTGGGGCCGCCTCCGTGGGCGAGCGCTCGAGGCGCTGCGAGGCTTCCACGCGGCGGCGCCCGACGAGCCCGGTCCTGACGCCGCGCGGCTGCGGCGGATCGCATTCCCGGAGCTGCCGCCGCCGCTTTGCGCGGCCCTAGTCGATGCGCTCGTCCGCGATGGCGAGATCGTCCGCCGTGGCGCTTGGCTCCAGGCGCCGGAGCACGAAGTGACGCTCTCGGAGGAGGACCGCGCGCTCGCGGAGCGTCTTGCGCCGCTGATCGCTGCAGGACGGTTCAACCCGCCGTGGGTCCGGGACTTGTCGTCGGCGCTCGACGAGCCGGAGGAACGCGTGCGCGACGTGTTGCGCAGGCAGGCCAGGCTAGGCACAGTGTGCCAGGTCGTGCGCGACCTGTTCTACGACAGTCGCTGCATCGCCGAGCTGGCGGAGGTCGTCGAGATGCTCGAGCGCACGGACGGTGCCGTGAAGGCTGCACGCTTTCGCGATGCGATCGGCGTCGGGCGGAAGCGGGCGATCCAGATCCTCGAGTATTTCGACCGTGTCGGTTACACGCGTCGAGTGCGCGACGCGCGCTCGATCCGCCGAGCCGGCGGCGCCTTACCGGAAACATGGAAGGCACACGCACCCGGTGGTGCGGCCGGGCTTCAAACCCGGGCGGGGGCGTCAGACGTCTCCCGGTAGGTTCGACTCCTGCTGCCTTCCGCCATCGCGAGGCTCCTCATATGACGCAAACATCGGTTTCGACGCCCAGGCTGACGTCGCTCTCGCACGGCGGAGGCTGCGGCTGCAAGATCGCCCCCGGCGTGCTCGCCGAGCTGATCAAGGGGCTCGCGCCTGCCTCGGCGTTCGAGCATCTTCTCGTCGGCGCGGATACGGCGGACGACGCGGCCGTCTATCGGCTGAGCGACGAGCAGGCCGTGATCGCGACGACCGACTTTTTCATGCCGATCGTCGACGATCCGTTCGATTTCGGCCGGATCGCCGCCGCGAATG
>CAZKNH010000033.1:0-31862 GCA_964553875.1 uncultured Gammaproteobacteria bacterium
GGCGACGAGGGCGTGACGGCGATGCACGACGCGACCGAGGGCGGCGTGCGCGCCTCGCTCGTCGAGCTCGCGACGGCGACGGGCTGCGGGCTGCGCGTCAACGCCGAGCGGATTCCGACGAGCGATGCCGCGGCGGCGATCGCGCGGACGTTCGGCCTCGATCCGTTCGAGATCGTCGGCGCAGGCGCGCTCGTGATCGCCGTGGCGCCGGACCGTGCCGAAGCCGTCATCGACGTGCTCGCGGCCGAAGGCATCCCGGCGACCGACGTCGGCGAGCTGACGGAACGCGCCGAAGGCTGCTCGATCGTGCGGAACGGTCGCGCGACGCCGCTGACGCATCCGGGTTTCGATCCGTACTGGCGTGCGTTCTATCGCGCCGTCGAGGAAGGCAAACGCTGAGCATCGCGATGCGGGAAACGATGAAGCACCGTAGCCTTTATCTCGTCGTCGATCCGCGGCCAGGCGCCGCGCGCGTGCTGCCGAAGGTCGACGCGGCGCGTGCGGGCGGCGTCGACGTCATCCCGGTCTGGAACCACTGGGCCGACGGGCAGGACGCCATCGAGTTCATCGGACGCACCGTCGCGCTCGCACGGCCGCGCGGCGTTCCAGGGCTCGTTCACGATCGGCTCGACCTGCTCCGCAAGACGGAGGCCGACGGCATCCACTACGACGTGCCGTTCCTCGCCCCGAACGAGGTCCGCGAGATCGTGGGGCGAGCCGTGCTGTACGGCGTCACCGTCGGCAACGAGCTCGAGCGCGTCCACTGGGCGGCAAGCGAGGGTGCCGACTACGTTTCGTTCTGCTCGATGTTCCCGTCCCGATCCGCGGATGCGTGCGAGCTCGTCGAGCTGTCGACGCTCACGACGGCGCGCGAGCGCTACCCCGCGCTCACGAGATACGCCTCGGGCGGCATCACTCCCGAGAACGCGCCGCAGGTGCTCGCCGCCGGAGCCGACGGTATCGCAGTGATCAGCGGGATCCTCGCCTCCGCGGACCCGGAAGCGGCCGCGAGGCGCTACGCGGACGCGACTCGCGCAGCGCGCTCGACCCGACACGTCGCGAGGTTCATGACATGACGAAGGATCTCTACAACAAGCTCGCGTGCCCCTACGACAAGAGCGCGCCGTTGACGCTCTCCGTGTTCCGCATCGCGGGCGAAGAGATCGTGCAGGGTCTGCTCGAGTGCCCGAGCTGCGAACGCTACTTTCCGATCATCGGCGGCGTCCCCGTGCTCTTGCCGGACGAGTACCGCGATCCGAAGCTCGAGATGCCGTTCCTCTTGCAGTGGCGCGAGACGATCGGTGAGCGCCTGTTCCGCGGCCAAGGGTTCCGTATGCCGCCGCGCGGCAAAGCGGTCGAAACGGCAGCGACGGCGGACGAGGCTTTGTAACACGGATACCCGGGATCGCGACACCGTCGGTCGTGTCAGACATCTTTTGCGGAACGAAAAAGGTGTCTGACACGATTTCCGTCACCGCGGCAGCGCGAACACGAAGAGACCCTCGTCGCCCGTGCGCGCGGTGCCGCGCCCGCTTCGCGCCGCCGTTACGGCGACGTACTGCCGCCCGTCGCGCCCGGAATACGTGATCGGCACGGCGGTCACGTTGTACGGCATCTCGTACGACCAGAGCTCCTCCCCCGTGCGCGAGTCGAACGCGCGAAAGCGCCGGTCGTTCGTCGCGCCGATGAAGACGAGCCCGCCCGCGGTCACGATCGGTCCGCCGTAGCCCGGCGAGCCGACGTTCCGCTTGCCCTCGGGCAGCCGCTCGTCGATGCCGAGGGGCACGGACCAGACGATCTCGCCGGCCTCCGCGTCGATCGCGAGCAGGCTCGCCCACGGCGGCGCGTGGCACGGCACGCTGCCTTCCGCACCGTCACCGAGCGGCGCCGCGAATGGCGGCCCGTTGCCGAGGACATACGGGACCTGCTCGTACGACGTCTCCTCACTGTAGCGCGGGTTCGGCACCATCCAACCCACCGTCGCCTCGTCCTTCGAGTTCACGAAGATGAGCTTGCGCTCGGGATCGATCGCGACGCCGCCCCAGTTCACGCCGCCCGTCAGCGACGGGAAGAGCAGCGTCGGCGGCTGGCCCTCCTCGCGCAGCCGGAACGGCGTATACGGTCCCGCGTTGTAGTAGCCGACCTCGTCCCACAGCGCACGGCACGCGGCGGCGTGCGCCTCCGTCGTGTGCTCGGCGGTGACGATGTCCGTCTCCGGATCGAAGCTCACGCGCGCGATCGGCGGCGGCTTGACCGGGATCGGCTGCGTCGGCGAATACCACTCTCCCGGCACGTCGCCGGCCGGCACCGGCGTCTCCTCGACGCCGAACACGGGCTCCCCGGTCAGCCGGTTCAGGATGAACATCCACCCCATCTTCCCCGTCTGCGCGAGCGCCGGAATCGGCTCGCCGTCGATCTCGAGATCGATCAACGCGGGCGCCGGCGGCAGGTTGTAGTCCCAGAGCTCGTGATGGATCGTCTGGAAGTACCAGCGCACCTCGCCCGTCATCGCGTCGAGCGCGACGACCGAGTTCGCCGGCTCGTTGTTGCCCGGGCGATCGCCGCCGTAGTAGTTCGCGCCGGGCGTCGAGACCGGCATGTAGACGAGCCCCGCTTCCTCGTCGACCGTCAGCGCGAACGCCCAGACGTTGTTGCCGGTGCGATCGCGCCAGCTCTCGTTCCCCCACGTCTCGTGCCCCGGCTCGCCGGGCTGAGGAATCGTGTTGTACTCCCAGACCATCTCGCCGGTGATCGCGTCGAACGCGCGCGAGTTGCCCTTCTGCCCGCGCGGCTCGGTCAGCTGGGGACCAATGTGCGGCTCGCCGGGACCGAAGAAGTTCGCGCCGATGATGATGCGGTTCCGATAGATCGCAGGTGCGCCGACGTACGGCACGTCGAGCGTGATCTCGCCGTTCGTGCCGAAGCCTTCGGCGCGCGTGCCGTCCGCCGCGTTCAACGCGACGATCTTCCTGAGCGATGTGAAGAAGATCCGCGGCGGGATGTCGCCGTCGCCGGGCCAGTAGCTCACGCCGCGGAACGACGCGAGCCCCTCGTCGAGCTCGTGCACCCAGATTTCCTCGCCGGTCTCCGGGCGAAGCGCGACGACGCGATCGCCGGACGGCATGTACATCACGCCGTCGACGACGATCGGCGTGATCTGCTGGTAGAGCTCGAACGCCGTCGGCCCCGTGACCGGCCGTCCCGGACGATTGAAGCGGTAGTGCCAGACGAGCTCGAGATCCGCGACGTTCCGAGGCGTGATCTCGTCGAGGGGCGAGTAGCGCGTGCCCGCGAGGTCGCGATGGTAGTACGGCCAGTCGGCGGCCGCGCTTCCATCGCTCGCGGGCCCGACGCCGGAAGGCCCCGCGCTTTCTTGCTGGGCAAGCGCGCTGCCCGCGCAGGCGAGCGCGACGGCCGCCGCGATTCGATGAGCCTCAGGACGCACTGGCGGACTCCCCCTTCGATGTATTCGAATTCCGTGCGGCGCCGACGACCTATCCCGTCCCCGGATCGCGCCCCGCTGCGACGTGCGTCAGCACCGGCTCGAGCACCTGCCAAACGGTGTCGGCGATCACGCGATGCCCCTCCGCGTTCGGATGCACGCCGTCGCTCTGATTGAGCTCCCGGACGCCGCCGACGCCTTCGAGCAGGAACGGCACGAACGGCAGCTCGTTGCGCTCGGCGATTCGCGGATAGATCGCCTCGAAGGCTTGCGCGTACTCCGCGCCCATGTTCGGCAGCGCACGCATGCCCGCGAGCACGATCACGACGTCGGGCCTCGCGTCCCGAATCCGATCGATGATCGCCTGGATGTTGTGCTCCGTCGAAGCGGGATCGATGCCGCGGAGCATGTCGTTCGCGCCGGTCTCGAGCACGACGACGTCGAAATCCTGCCGCAGGAGCCAATCGATGCGGCGCAGCGCTCCGGCCGACGTCTCGCCGCTGACCCCTGCGTTGACGACGTCGAACGGGAGCCCCGCGTCGTCGATCCGCCGCTCGATCAGGAGCGGATACGATTGCGCCTCGGGGAGCCCGAGCCCGGCGGTCAGGCTCGTGCCGATGAAGAGCACCGTGCGCTCGGCAGCGTCGGCCGTCACCGCCCGATCATCGGCGGCACGTTGCACGGCCGGGTCGTCCGCGGCACGTTCCGCGGCAGCATTCGAGCCCGCCGCAACGCGCTCCGGCGAGTTGCTTTCCGCCCCCCCGCAACCGATCATCAACGCGGCGAGCAGCAGCGCGGCCGAGCGAACAGGAGCAGTCCATTTCATGCTCATAGCCAGGGGCCTCGAGAAAACCTATCGCAGCGGCGATCGAACGCTGACGGTCCTTCGCGACGTCGACCTTGATATCGAAGAAGGCGACTTCGTTGCAATACTAGGCCCGTCCGGCAGCGGAAAGACAACCCTGCTCGGCCTCCTCGCCGGGCTCGACTCGCCCACTCGCGGATCGGTCAAGATCGCCGGCACCGACCTGACGCCGCTCACCGAGGACGAGCGCGCCCGGTTTCGCCGGGCGACGGTCGGCTTCGTGTTCCAGTCGTTCCAGCTGATCCCGTCGCTGACCGCGCGTGAGAACGTGCAGGTGCCGCTCGAGCTGCGCGGCGACCGGGGGGACGTCTCGCGACGCGCCGCGGAGTTGCTCCGCCGCGTCGGGCTCGGCGATCGGCTCGACCATTATCCGACCCAGCTTTCCGGCGGGGAGCAGCAGCGCGTCGCGCTCGCGCGCGCGTTCGTCAACGAGCCCAAGATCCTGTTCGCCGACGAGCCGACCGGGAATCTCGACGCCGGCACGGGCCAGGCCATCATCGAGCTGCTCGAGGAGCTCAACCGCGAGCGCGGCACGACGCTCGTGCTCGTCACGCACGATCCACACCTTGCCGCGCGCGCGCGGCGCACGATCCGTCTCGCGGACGGCGCGATCGTCTCGGACACCGCTGCGGCCGCATGACGTTTCGCCGGCTGCTGTCGCTCGCGCTGCGCGAAAGCCGCTTCTCGCGGCGGCGGCTCTTCCTGTTCCTGTCCGCGATCTCGCTCGGCGTCGCCGCGCTCGTCGCCGTGCAGGGTTTCGCGTCGACGATGCAGCGCGAGGTCCGCGAGCAGGCGCGGGCGATGCTCGGCGCGGACATGCAGCTTTCGAGCCGCGAGCCCTTCGGCCCGATGAGCAGCGAGCTGCTCGCGCGGTTCGCGGCCGACGGCATCGCGATCGCGCGCGTCACGTCGTTCACTTCGATGGCGCGCCATACCGACGGCGCGACGCGGTTCGTGCAGGTCCGCGCGGTCGAGCCGGGCTTCCCGTTCTACGGCACGATCGAGACGAGCCCGCCCGGCCGCTGGCAGGAGCTCCACGACGGACGCCACGCGATCGTCGATCCGGCGCTTCTCGTCGCGCTCGATGCCGCGATCGGCGACACGATCTCGATCGGCGAGACCGAGCTCACGGTGATCGGCACTCTCGAGCGCCTGCCGGGTGACATCGAGATCGCGTCATCGTTCGCGCCGCGCGTTTTCATGCCGGCGGCGTTCCTCGACGAGACGGGTCTCTTGGGGTTCGGCTCGCGCAGCGAGTACGACGCATTCCTCAAGGTCGACGACCCGGAGCTCGCCGAGTTCATCGACGACCGGTACCGCCCCGTCTGGCGCGCCGAGCGCGTGCGCTCGCGGACGCTCCGCGAGCAGCAGGAGCAGATGGACGAGGTGCTCGGCAGCCTCGGCCGCTATCTCGGGCTCGTCGGCGTGTTCGCGTTATTGCTCGGCGGCATCGGCGTCGCCAGCGCGATGAGCGCGTACATGAGCCGTAAGGTGGACAGCATCGCCGTGCTGCGCTGCATCGGCGCGACCTCGGGACAGGTCTTCGCGATCTACCTGCTGCAGGCCGCCGTGATGGGCCTTGCCGGAGCGGCCTTCGGCGTCGCGCTCGGCGCTGCGGCACAGTGGCTGCTGCCGCAGATGTTGACCGGTCTCCTGCCGGTCGACGTGCCGGTACGCATCGACGGTCCGGCGGCCGCGGCGGGCCTTCTCGTCGGCACGTGGGCCGCGCTCGCGTTCGCGCTCTTGCCGCTGCTCGACGTCCGCCGCGTGTCACCGCTCGCGGCGCTCAGGCGGCGCGTCGAGCCGCTGCCGCGCGCGTCGCGCGACTTCGTGCGGAGCGGTGCTTGGGTCGCGCTGATCGCGAGCGTGCTGCTCCTCGTCGTCTACCAGGCGCAGAGCGGCGGCGTCGGCCTCGCGATCGCAGCCGGGATCGGCGGCACGTTGCTGATCCTGTGGCTCGCGGCGCGCGCCGCGGCGCGGATGCTTCGTGCCGCGCCGCGCGGCGCGCTGCCGTATACGCTGCGGCAAGGCATCGCGAACCTCTATCGGCCCGGCAATCAGACGGTCACGGTCGTGCTCGCGCTCGGGTTCGGTGCATTCCTGATCGCGACGCTGATGCTGACGCAGGCGAACATCCTGCGGCCCCTCACCGTCAACACCGAAACGCGCTTCAACCTGATCCTGCTCGACGTGCAGGCCGATCAGGTCGAGCCCGTGGAGCGGCTCCTCGCGCGGCACGGCGTCGACCTGCTGCAAAGCGTGCCGCTCGTGTCGATGCGCGTTGCCGCGGTGAAAGGCGAACCGGTCCGGCCCGTGAACGTCACGCTCGACTCGCTCGACTCGTTCGACGACGGCCCCGATACCGAGCGCAGGCGCGGTGACGGCCCGCGCGGCTGGGCCCTGCGCCGCGAGTACCGCTCGACGTTCCGCGACACGCTGTCCGACTCGGAGCGGCTCATAGCCGGCAGATGGTGGGAGAACGATCCGGGCGAAGGCGCGCGGCGTCCCGGCGCGGAGGCGCCTTACGAGGTGTCGCTCGAGCAGGAGATCGCCGAAGAGCTCGGCGTCCGCGTCGGCGACCGCATCGACTGGGACGTGCAAGGCGTGATCGTGCCGACCGTCGTGACCTCGATCCGCGCCGTCGACTGGGCGCGCCTCGAGCCGAACTTCTTCGCCGTGTTCGAGCCGGCCGCGCTCGAGGCGGCGCCGCAGATGTGGGTCTTGCTGGCACGGGGCGAGGACGCCGACGCGCGCGCGCTCGCGCAGCGCGACATCGTCGCCGCGCACTCGAATGTCTCCGCGATCGATCTGACGCTCGTGCAGGCCACCCTCGACGAGGTCGTCGGGCGTGTGTCGGTCGTGATCCGCTTCCTGGCAGGCTTCTCGGTCGCAACGGGCTTCGTCGTGCTGCTCGGCGCGGTCGCGACCGGGCGGCTGCAGCGCATCCGCGAGAGCGTGCTCTTGAAGACGCTCGGCGCGACGCGGCGACAGATCGGCGCGATCCTGCTCGCCGAGTACACGGCGCTCGGGCTCCTTGCCGCGATCGTCGGCGCGGGACTCTCGCTCGCGGCAGCATGGGCGCTCGCCCGCTTCCTCTTCGAAGTGCCGTTCGCGGCCGAGCCCGTCCCGCTCGTCGCGCTCGCGGCAGGCGTCGCGGCGTTGAGCGCCGCGATCGGACTCTCCGGAAGCCGCGAGGTGTTCCGCTCGACGCCGATGGAGGCGTTGCGGGAAGAGTAAGTCCGTAAGCGCGCGACACAGCGCGCCCCGCCGCGGCACCGAGCGGGCACGTGGGACTATCGGCTCGGCGCCGGGCCGGTGGCTCGCCCACGCGAGCCGCGTCGACTCGACCGGCTCCCGTCGCCTTTTCCGGGAGTCGCCCCTATTGCCCGGCCTCCTCCGCAGCACCGAGACTCGATCGGCACATGCCGCCGCGCACCGCCGACGCCGGCCGCGTTCACAGCGTCGAGCACGCGCGCGACCTCCACGATCGATCATGCACGGAGCACGTGATGGAGCATCGAGCACGAACCCCGCACCGCCCGCTCGTACACGCCGCGCTCGCGACTGCGGTCGCCGCGGGCATGCCGACGGCCGCTCAGCAGTCGGAGGACGAAAGGGTCGCCGTCGTCGAGCCGCAACCGTCACGGGACTGCGAGCCGATCGAAACTCGCGAAGCGAACGTCCCCGAGCAGCGGCCCGCGTTTCCCGAGCAGACGCGCGCGTGCGCGATCGAGTCCGACGTCGACTTCGAGGTCACGGTGATCGCGAGCGGTCTCGAGCATCCGTGGGCCGTCGAGCCGCTGCCGAACGGTGATCTGCTCGTGACGGAACGGCCGGGAAGGATGCGGATCATCGGCGCGGACGGCGACGTCGGCGACCCGATCGAAGGCATTCCTCGAGTCCAGATCGGCGAGCAGGCGGGTCTTCTCGACGTCGCGCTCAGCCCCGATTTCGAGACCGACCGGATGATCTATTGGAGCTTCTCCGAGCCTCGCAACGGCGGCAACGCCACGAGCGTCGCACGGGGCGTCCTGTCCGACGACGGACGGCGAATCGAGCAGGTCGAGGTGATCTTTCGTGCGATGCCCGCTTACAACGGGCTCCTCCATTTCGGCTCGCGGCTCGCGTTTCATCCGGAAGACGGCACGCTCTTCATCACGCTCGGCGAGCGTTCCGATCTCGCGATGCGGCCGCAGGCGCAGAATCTCGACAGCCACATGGGCAAGATCATCCGGATCAATCCCGATGGTTCGGTGCCCGACGACAACCCGTTCGTCGGCGAAGCAAACGTGAGACCCGAGATCTGGACGCTCGGCCACCGCAACGTCCAGGCGGCCACGTTCGACGACCAGAACCGACTGTGGATCGTCGATCACGGCCCGCAAGGCGGCGACGAGCTGAACCTGATCGAGCGGGGGAAGAATTACGGCTGGCCGGTCGTCACGTACGGCGAGGAGTATTCCGGCGAGCCGATCGCAGGTTCCGTGACGCAGCGCGAGGGCTACGAGCAGCCGGTCTATTACTGGGATCCGGTCATCGCGCCTTCGGGCGCCGAGTTCTACTCGGGTGATGCGTTCCCCGAGTGGCAAGGGAGTCTCTTCATCGGCAGCCTGAAGGAAATGCGCCTCGTGCGCCTCGAGCTCGACGACGGCCGCGTGACCGGCGAGGAGCACCTGCTGGCCGATCGAGGCCAGCGCATCCGCGACGTGCGCGAGGGCCCGGACGGCGCGCTCTACGTCGTCACCGACGAGCCGGACGGCGAGCTTTGGAAAATCGCGCCGAGCGGATAGCCGGGGAGCGGTTGCCGGCGATCGACGCAGTGCTCAGGCGGTCAGGAAGTCCAGGAGCTCTGCGTTGACCCGGTCCGCGTGCGTCGCAGTCAAACCGTGCGGAGCGCCGGGGTAGTAAACCGCTCTCGCCCCTTCGATGTGCCGCACCGACTTCCTCGTCGTGACGTGCACCGGCACGACCTGATCGTCTTCTCCGTGCACGAGCAACGTCGGCACGTCGATCCTCTTCAGGTCTTCCGTGAAGTCCGTCTCCGAGAACGCCTTGATGCAGTCGTAGACGTTCTCGAGGCCCGCCTGCATGCTCCACAGCCAGAACTGATCCAGCACGCCCTGCGAGACGTTCGCGCCGGCCCGGTTTGCGCCGTAGAACGGGAGTGCGAACTCCTTCCAGAACCGAGCCCGATCGGCGGCGAGCGCCGTGCGCAACGTGTCGAAAATCTCGAGCGGCAGGCCGTCCGGATTCGCGTCGGTCTTCAGTAGGATCGGCGGCACGGCCGCGATCAGGACCAGCTTCGCGACGCGCGCCGTGCCGTGGCGCCCGATGTAACGCACGACTTCGCCGCCGCCCGTCGAGTGACCGACGAGCGCGACGTCGTCGAGATCGAGGGCCTCGAGCAGCGCGGCGAGATCGTCCGCGTAGCCATCCATGTCGTTGCCCGATGAGACCTGCTCCGAGCGCCCGTGACCGCGTCGGTCGTGCGCGACCACACGAAAGCCCTGCTGTGCGAGGAACAGCATCTGGCCGTCCCAGGCATCGGCATTCAGCGGCCAGCCGTGCGAGAAGGCCACGACGGGTCCCCGGCCCCAATCCTTATAGTAAATCTCCGCTCCGTCTCTGGCCGTGAACGTGGTCATCGCCCGGGCTCCTCTGATTTCGCCTTACGCAGCGATACGGCGTTGATGCAGTACCTGAGCCGCGTAGGCGGCGGTCCGTCGGGGAAGACGTGCCCCAAGTGCGCATCGCAGACGTTGCACGTGACCTCGATCCGGTGCATCCCGTGACTCATGTCGACGGCGTACGCGACGACGTCGGGCGACAGCGGCGCCGTGAAGCTCGGCCAGCCGGTGCCGCTCTCGAACTTCGTCGTCGAGTCGAAAAGCGGCGTGTCGCAGCAGATGCAGTGATAGCGGCCAGGCTCGAACAGCCCGCAGAGCTCGGAGCTCCACGGCCGCTCCGTGCCTTTGAGCCGCGTGACCTCGTACTGCTCGTCGGTCAGCTGCTCGCGCCATTCCGCATCGCTCTTCTCGACGCGGCGCGGCGGCGGCACGTTGCCGCTCTGCGCGAGCTCGACGACCCGGCTCCACGTGAGCTCGGACGAAACGTCGTTCGGTCGTGTGTTCATAACGTCCCTCTCGTTCGCGCGGTTCATCCCGTGCGCGCCGTCGTGCGCCGCGGCAGCCGCCAATTCGGCCGCGGGAAGTGGCACGTATAGCCGCCCGGGTTCTTGAGGAGGTAGTCCTGGTGCTCGGGTTCCGCTTCCCAGAACGGCCCGGCCGGTTGCACCTCCGTCACGACGGGGCCGGGCCAGAGCCCCGACGCGTCGACGTCGGCGATCGTCTCCTCCGCGACGCGACGCTGCGCGTCCGAAAGGTAATAGATCGCCGAACGGTACGACAGACCGACGTCGTTGCCCTGCCGATTCTTCGTCGTGGGATCGTGAATCTGGAAGAAAAACTCGAGCAGCTCGCGATAGGACAGCTTGTCGGGATCGAACACGATTTCGATTGCTTCCGCGTGCGTGCCGTGGTTGCGGTACGTCGCGTTCGGCACGTCGCCGCCGGTATAGCCGACCCGTGTCCGTACTACGCCCGGCAGCTTGCGGATCAGATCCTGCATGCCCCAAAAGCACCCGCCTGCGAGGATCGCCGTTTCGGTAGTCGCCATGGTCGGTGGTCTCCTTCGAGGGCTTCGCCTGCTGATGCGAGCATCGTGCCGCGAGATCGGGCGGCACGCTCGGTCGCAATGCCCCGACTACTGACGTCGCCGGGTCGACACACGTCAGTATCGCCACAAAAAATGTTTATTATGTAGCCACTTACATGCTCTTGCTAATGCTTAACATGAAATAACGAGTTGCGATGCAGCACCTGACCGCACGGTCCGAGAAGCTTCTACAGCGCGCCCGCGGCAAGCGCGGCTACGCCGCGGCCTACTGCGACAGGCGCCCCCGGAACCGGACGCCGACGTATCGCTCCTCGCCCGCAATCCACCGCACCGGACTCGTATCGCTGTACGTCGACCGCGTGATGGCGTAGTCCTCGTCCGTGAGATTGCGGCCGACGAGCGAGATCTCGTACTTGTCGTCGGGCGTCACGTAACCGATGCCGCCCAACAGAACATCGTACGCTGGCTCGTACGTGAACTCGGATTGCGATGCGGCGAGATAGGTTCCCGAGCGATGGCTGTTATGCAGCCAGACTCGGAGTGCGCCGCCCCCGAGCGGCACCTCGTAGTCGAGCCCCGTGTTGATCTGGCGTTTCGGCGCGCTGTGCACCTGCCTGCCCGAGTAGTCGCAGAGGCGCACGGGCGGCGGAAGATCCGGGCACGTCGTCAGGTAGCGCTCGTAGGTCGCGTCGTTGCGGGCTCCGTTCAGCGTGAACGTGATCGGAAGACGCGGCAGCGCGTAGCGCACCTCGTATTCGATGCCGGTCGCCGTGATCCCGTCCGCGTTCTCCCACCGGGTCCGCACCTCGGTCTCGTCGAGCGGATCGATGTAAGCGACCTCGGTCTGGTAGTCGCTGACCTTCGTGCGGTAGAGGTTCGCGTTGAACCGGAGCCTGCCGCCGAGGAAATCGCTCTTCACGCCGAGCTCGACGTCGAACGCTTCCTCCGGTCTGATCCTTGTCGACTCGTCCCCCGGCTGAAAGCCGTTCGGGAAGTAGATGAAGCCTGCCTTGACGCCCTGCGAAGCCGATACGTAGAGCATCACGTTATCGCCGAGGCTATAGTCGGCGCCGACGAGCCAGGCGGAGAAGTCCTCGTCGATCGGCGTGCCGTCGATCCAGTCGTACGGCGCTTCGATCCGTCGCGAACGTATGGCCTGCGCGGCCGCGAGCTGCTCCGGCGTCGCGCCCGGGTAGCGCTCGGCCGTCAGCTCGACGCCGGGACGGTCGAGCTCCTGACGGATGCGGTTCGTCTTGTGCTCGACCGTATAGCGCACCCCGAACGTCAGCGTCAGCCTGTCGGTCGCATGCCAGTCGAGCTGGCCAAACGCGGCGAGGCTCTCGAGTCGCGCGTCCGTCACCGTCGACTGATACATCCCCTTCAGCGAGTCGCGCAGAAGCTCGCGGCCGATCCCCGGCGGCAGATCGCCCCCCGGCCCGCCCGCGCCGACACCGTCGTACAGCAAGCGATACTGCGCGTCCGTTGCATACCAGGCGCCCGCGTCCTCCCCGAAATACGTCGGATCGTCGCTGTAGACGCGCGCGTCGAGATAGTAGATGCCGGCCTGGTAATCGACCCTTCCGCCGGCGGGCGACGCGATCCGGACCTCCTGCGAAAGCTGCTCGTTCCAAAGCTGCTGACCGCCGTTATTGATATAGAAGCGCGTCAAGCCGCCGTTCTTGATATCGAAGGTCTGGCGTCGGAACGCGCTGATCGACGTCAGCGTGTGTCCGCTGCCGAGCGTCCATTCGAGCTGGTTCGAGATACCGTGCTGACTCGTCTGCTGGGGTCTCGCCTCCGCGTTCTCGAAGACGGTGGTGCCGAGGAACGGCCGATACGGCGTGCCGTCGGCGTTGTCGAAGTACCTACGCTCGGCGAAGCGCGTGACGTACGAGCTCGTGCGCGGGGTGCCGTCAGCGTACGTGGACGGGCCGTCGGAAAGCGGAAACACGAGGTTCACGCGCTCGTCGGACCGCATGTAGTCGAGGATCGTCCGGTTTCTGATCCGGTCGCCGGGCGTGACGAGGAGCTGTAACCGCGTGCCGATCCGGTTCTTCTCGTTCCACGTCTCGTCGGATTGGAACACGTTCTCGTACTGGCCGTTCGCACGGTCGACGAAGAACGAGGCGCGGTACGCGAGCTTGTCATCGACCAACGGACCGGACGACGAGAAGCGGCCTTGCAGCGACTTCCGGCTGCCGACCTCGACCTGGTACGACGCCTCGGGCTCGAACGTCGGCGCACGCGTCACGATGCTGACCGCGCCGAGCGTCGAGTTCTTTCCGAGCAGCGTGCCCTGCGGACCTCGCAGCACCTCGATGCGCTCGAGATCGACGTAGTTCGCCCACGCCTGACCCGCGTAGAAGAGCGGCACTCCGTCGACGATCGTGCTGACGCTGCTCTCGGCCGAGTCGTTCGCACCGTTGCGGCCGATGCCTCGAATCGAGATGCTGACCTTCCGTGCGTTGTCGCCGACGACGCCGATGTTCGGCGCGAGCTGGGGCACCTCCCACACCGACTTCACGTCGTGACGCTCGACCGACGCGGCATCGATCACCGAGACCGGGACGGGCACGTCCTGCGCCGTTTCGACGCGGTGCCGCGCCGTCACGACGACCTCCTCTACCGTACGGGCCGAAGCCGCCGTTGCCGCGACATCAGCCGCGCGTTGCGCGATGGCTTGACCTCCGACTTGCGCGAGAAGCGCGGCAACTCCTGCGGCCTGTGCCCTTCGACCCATCGCGATGAGAACGAGCTTACGCATCCCGACGCGCATGAACGTTGCTCCTCCGTTCCGTCGAATGCATTGAAATGCTATCGAGGCGCGGTAACGGCGTCGGTCTTTTCGAGGTGACGGCGAGATCTTTTTCTGGGGCCGTCTCGCGTCGAAAATCGTGAGGGAGTTCGACGAGGGACGGAAAGAAGCTTTTCGCCAGTTCCAGATTATCGCTTACAGGGGGGATTGCCGGAAGGCCGGGCTCATGCATCACGATCGCGCCCTGGTCGGGAGCAAGCACGAGGAGCCAGTCATGACCGAGCATGCGGTGGTGATCGTCGGCGGTGGACCTACGGGATTGATGCTCGCGGGCGAGCTCGCGCTTGCCGGCGTCGACGTCGCGATCGTCGAACGGCGTCACGACAACTCGCTCGCCGGCTCGCGCGCCGGCGGCCTCCACCCGCGCGCGCTCGAGGTGCTCGATCAGCGCGGAATCGCCGAGCGCTTCGTGTCGCAGGGACAAAAGCATCCGCTAGTGCATTTCCACGTCCCGCTCGACATCAGGGATCTGCCCACACGGCACAACTACACGCTCGCGCTTTGGCAAAACCGCATCGAGCGGATCCTCGCGGAATGGGTCGACGAGCTCGACGTGACGGCGTATCGCGGAACCGAGGCCATTGCGATCGAGCAAGACGACGCGGGCGTCGACGTCCTGCTCTCCGACGATCGCACGCTTCGCGCCGAGTATCTCGTCGGCTGTGACGGAGGCCGCAGCCTGACTCGCAAGGCGGCCGGCATCGGTTTTCCCGGCTCGGATCCGACGACGAGCTGGCTGATCGCCGAGGCCGAGACGGCGAACGAGCCGAAGTGGGGCTTTCACGAGAATGCGTTCGGCACGCATGCGATCGGAAAAGGAGAAAACGGATCGACGCGGATGGTGCTGACCGAGCCCGAGCTGCGCTCGGGCACGGAGCCCACGCCGCGAGACCTTCGCGAGACGCTCGTCGCCGCCTACGGAACGGACTTCGGCGTCCGCCGCCCCACGTGGATCTCCCGCTTCACCGACATGACGCGTCTGGCCGCCGTCTACAGAAAGGAACGCGTGCTGATCGCCGGCGATGCCGCCCACGTGCATCCGCCGATCGGCGGACAAGGCCTCAACATCGGTCTGCAGGATGCGGTGAATCTCGGCTGGAAGCTCGCGCAAGTCGTCAAGCGAACGTCGCCCGAAAGTCTCCTCGATACCTATCATTCGGAGCGTCACCCGGTCGCCGCCCGTGTATTGCGCCACACGATGGCAGCCGTCGCCCTTCGTCGCAGGGACGACCGCACGCGAGCGCTCGGCGAGCACGTCGCGGAGCTCCTCGCAATGGACGAGCCGCGCCGGCATATCGCCGCGGAGATGACCGGTCTCGCGGTTCGCTACGACCTCGGCGACGGACATCCCCTGCGCGGACGCCGCATGCCCGATCTCGACGTTGCGACAGCCGACGGCACACGTCGGGTCTACTCGCTGCTGCACGACGCACGGCCGGTGCTGCTCAACTTGGCCGAGCCCGGTGCAATCGACATCAAGCGCTGGGAAAGCCGCGTTCGTTTGGTCGAGGCCCGCTACGACGGCGTGCTCGAGCTTCCGGTGCTGGGTGCGGTCGAGGCGCCGCCTGCGGTGCTGGTGCGGCCCGACGGTTACGTGGCCTGGGCCGGCGAACGCGGCGAGGTCGGCCTTGCCGATGCGCTCGGAAAGTGGTGCGGCTCGCCCGGCGTCGCGTAGGACGCGGGATCGAATCTCCCTTCCGCGAGCCTATGCGGCGGAGCGCGCGGCGGCAGCACGACGTTTCCTCAGCGGCGTCGCCACCAACCGTCGATACGCGAGCGCGAGGCCCGTCCAGACCATCACGAGGCTCGTGAGCGAGACGAGGCCGGCGATCGTCTGGCCGACGATGCCAAGCGCTTCGCCGGTGTGGAGGAACCTGACCCAGCTCCTCGCCTGCCGCGCAGGCGTCTGGCTGTCGAACGGCTCCCACGATGCGACGGCGCCTGTCGCGGCATCGAGCACGAGCGTGTGCCGCTTCTGAGGTTGACCGCCGTTGCCCTGGTCGATCGTGAACCGCGCGCCGCGCTCGGCCGATATGGGCCAGTCGAGCGTGATTCGTCGCCACGCGTCGACGTGCCCGGCCGCGATCGCGAAGAGCGCGTCCGGAGCGAGCACCGAGCCCTGCGCCGGCAAGATCCTGCCTGCCGGCTGCGACACACCGGTCACCGCAGCACGAGGCGGACCGCCCCGCCCCCGGGCCGGCGGCGCCTCGCCGAAGCTGCGGTAGAGCAGGTCGTTCGCCCACGAGTACGAGAAGACGGTCGCGGTCGCGACGACCACGGCGAGCGGGATTGCAGTCCAGACACCGAACACGTGATGCCAGTTGTAGTCGCGCGCCTGCCCGGTCGCCGCCTTCGGGTTCAGCACCAACCGCGCACGGAATGTGATCCATCGCCACGTCCGCGGCAGCCACAGATAAAGACCGCTCAGAATCAGGAACAGGAACACGAGATTGCTCGCGCCGGTAATCGAGCGCCAGAACGCACGGCTCTCGCCGTCAGCGTTGAACCAGCGGTGCCAGCCGGTCACGGCGCGAAAGAACTCGCGCAAGCGAACCGCACCTTCGCCGAGCACGGCTCCGCTGTAGCCGTTCACATAAACGGCCCCGCTCCGTCCGGCGGAGACCTGCACCGGCGCGGCGGGATCGGCGGAGACGCTGACCGACGTCGGCTCGAACCCGGGCCTGTCGGCCCTGACCGAAGCGACGAGCGCGTCGAGCGGCAACCGCTCGGCGCCTGCCGGCGGCTCGGCGCGCAGATCGCGCTCCGCCCATTCGACGAGCTGGCGCTCGTACGTCAGGATCGCGCCCGTCAGGGACATCATCGCGATCACGAGCCCCGTCGCGACTCCGCACGCGAGGTGCGTCCAGAACAAGACTTTTCGGAACATTCGGGGTCGGGCTTTCCTGGCGCGCGCCTAGAAGTCGACGTTGAGCGTCACGACGGCGGAGCGAGCCTCGCCGAGCGCGGCATAGTGGTTCGAGTACGGCCGCACGAAGTACACCTCGTCCGTCAGGTTCTTCACGTTGATCTGGACTTCGATCCGATCGTTGACGTCGAGCGAGGCCATCGCGTCATAAGTCGTATACGACGGGATCCACACGGTGTTCGCGGCGTTCCCGTAGCGGAGATCGACGTAGCTCGCGCCGGCGCCGAGGGTCAGCCGCGGGGTGACGGCGTAAGTGGCCCACACGCTCGCGCTGTGCTCCGGCGTGTTCGGGAACCGATTCCCGTCGTTGCTTTCGATCGGCCCGTCGTCGACGATCTCGGCATCGAGATACGTGTAGCTCGCAACGAGCTGCAGCCGGTCGCCGACGTTGCCGATCACGCCGAGCTCGACACCGTCGACGACCTGCTTGCCGAGGTTCTGCTGCGGCGCGCCGCGCCCGGGCGCGATCGCGACTCGCGCGTTGTCCTTCTCGGTGCGGAAGACCGCCGTCGTGAGCAGCATGCGCCTGCCGAGCAGCTCCCACTTCGTGCCGAGCTCGAGCGTCCGCGTCCGCTCGGGGCCGAGGTCCGCGTTGGCGTCGGACAGGTTCTCCGTGCCGTCGCCGAGCGTATTGCCGGACGGGCTCGACGACGTGCCGGACGAAAGGTAGATGCTGCCGTTAACGGTCGGCTTGTAAACGATGCCGAGCTGGTGATTCCAGAAGTCGGACTCATTCTCGGCCAGAGCCGGCGAATCGATCGGTCCGGACAGCTGGTGGATCGAGTAGTCGTCGAAGCGGAGCCCGACGTTCAGCAGCCAGCGCGCGCCGAGCTCGACCGTGTCGAACGCGTAGACCGATGTCGTGTCCGCTTCCGCGAAGGTCGCGCTGTCTGAGGGCGCAATCGTGCCGCTCCACGGGTCGTGCGGGTTCGGATCCGCGAGCGTCGTGCAGTTGTAGCCCGACAAGGGCCCCACGGCGCCCGGCGCGCTGCACGAGTTCGCAAAATCCGCGTTGACGTTGGCGTTGAACCGGCTCTCGACGCTGTAGCCGCGGTTGTACATCTCTTCGTCGGCGACCTCTACGCCGACCGCGAAGCGGTGCACGAGCCTGCCCGTTCGCGCATCGCCGAGAAGCGTCGTCACGTTCGCCTTCGTCGTGGTCTCGGAATTACGGCTCTTCGCGTTGCGGACGACGAAGCCATTTGCGACGTTGCCCCGGCCGTCGTCCGGGTTCGTCACGATGTAGTCGTTGCTCGTGACGCCGTAGCGCATCGTGTTGCGGAGCGTCAGGCCGCTGCCGAAATCGTGCTCGATCTCGAGCGTGCGGATGTCCGCGCCGGTCTTCTGGAAGTCGCGGTTCAAGAGCCCATAGAAGTTCTCGCGGTCGACGTCGAGCGGAGGACCGAACGCAGCCGTGTTCTCCGCATTGCGGCCGTACGGGATGCTGTAGTCCGGCATGTCGTCGGTGCGGTAGTAGTAATAGTCGAGCGCGATCCGAGTCGGCTTGCCCAAGCCGAACGCGAGCGACGGCGCGGCGCCGCGGTGCGAAAAAAAGACCTCGTCGCGGCCGGGCACGTCGCCCTCGTGACCCATGACGTTCAACCGGAACGCGGCGGCATCGCCGAACGTCCAGTTGCCGTCGAGCGCGGCTCGCGCGTATGCATCCGTGCCCGCGCCGACGCGCGCGACGAGGAACGCTTCGTCGCGCGGTTTCTTCGTCACGAGGTTCACGCTGCCGCCGGCGGCACCGCGGCCGGTATATGCCGAGCCCGGACCTTTGACGACCTCGACCTGCTCGAGCGCGAAGACGTCACGGGTCTGTGAGCCCGCATCCCGTACGCCGTCGACGAACACGTCGGCTCCGGCGTCGAAGCCGCGGATCTTCAGGTTATCGCCGGCAGGGGCTCCGCCCTCGCCCGCGTTGAACGTGATACCGGGGACCGATCGCAACGCGTCGACGAGCGACGTCGCACCGCGCGCGTCGATCAGCGACGCGGGCACGACGGTCACGGACTTCGGCGTATCGAGGAGCGGCGCGGTGAACTTGCCCGAGCGCGGCTCGGCCTCGTGAGCGCGGCCCTCGACGATCAGCGTCTCCATTCGCGCGTCATCGTCCGGCGCCGGCGATTGCGCGTGGACCGACGTCGAGCAGAGCGCGAGACCGACGGCTGCCGCGAGGCAGCCTGGAGCCAGGTCGTTCTTGTCCTTGTTCACGAGCCCCCTCCCTGCGGGTCCGCACCGCTGCGAGAAACGATAACGATTCTCATTTGCTGCGTCAATGAGAATCATTCGCACTAGTATTCAGCCAGGGGGGTGTCCGGCACGGCCCCACGACCAGCCCTCGCATGAGCGTCGCGGCATGATCGCCATAGCCCGATGTAATGGTGTGCGCCGCGCCGGCACCTTAAGCTTCGATCTCGAATCCGAGTGACGGGAACGATGTCGAGACGAATCGCGATCATCGCCGGGCTGCTCGCCGCCGCCTTCGTGCTTCCGACGGCGGCGAGCGCGCAGGAGACCGACGCAGCCGCGGATCGGGCGATACGCTCGGCCCAACGGCCGAGTTTCGCGGGCGTATGGGAGCCACAAGCGTGGTCGACCGACGAGTGGCCGCTCGAGCCGCCTTACAGCGCGGCCGGACGCGCGGCGCAGGAGCGCTGGGCCGCAAACCCGGACGAGGACCCCTCCTACCGATGCATCATCCCGCTCGGCAGGATCATCTCGGCACCGCTTCCGTTCGAGATCATCGAGCAGCCCGAGCGCATCACGCTGCTCTACGAGTACGATCACCAGGTGCGGCGCGTCTTTCTCGACGGACGCGGACACCCGGACTCCTATCCGACGCTGATGGGACACTCGATCGGCCGGTTCGAAGGCGACACGCTCGTCATCGAGACTGCGAACGTCGAGCCCGGGCTGCTGCGGCCGCAAGGGATGCCCTACTCCGACAAGCTCCGGCTGACCGAGCGCCTGACGCTGCTCGACGGCGGCGAGCGGCTCAGGATCGATCTCTCGATAGACGACCCGGTGTATTACACCGAGACGTGGACCGTCACGAAGCACTACGGCCGCACGAGCGAGGACATCAAGGACTACGAATGCTTCATCCGCGAGCACCTGCCCGCGGAGGAGCCACGGACGGAGGCAGCACGGTGATTCGCAGGCTTTCGATCGTTGTCGGCGCCGGGTTTCTGGGTTTCGTCGCAAGCACGGAGGCGCACCACTCGTTCCTTCGCGAGTACGACCCGCAGAAGATCGAGACGGTCACCGGAACCGTGACGGAAGTGTGGTACCAGAACCCGCACAGCCGCGTGTACCTCGAGGACGCCGACGGCGTGCTGTGGGAAACGGAGACGTATCCGCGGAACATTCTCGACCGACGCGGCTGGAAGCACGACGACCTCAAGGCCGGCGACGAGGTCGTCGTCACGGGCCGACGGGCGCGGAACGGCAGCCCGCGCCTGCAAATCCTGTCGATCGTGCGGCCGTCGGACGGCTGGGAGGGGGTCGGCTTCAGCGCAGACTCGATCGACTGAGCGAGATCGCGCGCCGCCTCGCCAGAAACGGCGAAGGCGGGCCCCGTCGGGACCCGCCTTCGGTCATGAGCGGGCCGACCCGTGGACGGCCGGCTTCAGTCCGTCGATACGGGACGCGCGGCGGGCCGCAGGCCCCGCTCGAAGCGTGACGCCTCGATGAAGTTTCGCACCGCCGTGTTGCCTTCGTGGCACGCGTACTCGAAGAACTTGTAGTCGGGATCGAGATACATCGGATAGCTGACCGTCCATTTGTCGGTCATCACCTCGAGGTCCTCGACCGTCATCTCGTAGTCGATCTGGGTATCGCTGACGCGCGTGAAGCGCTCCGTGATCTTCATGCCCGGCGTCGTCGGCGTGTCGCCGCGGCGCCCGCCCGGGATTCCGACGATGACCATGCCGACCTTGCCGTTGAAGTTCGTCGTCTCGACGACGAGCGTCGCGCCGTCCCAGTAGCCGCGCGATTCGCCCATCCACTGCTTGATGTCGGAATCGAGCGGCGGACGACCGTCGACCGGCACGATACGCGCTTCGTGAATCATCTCGAGCAAGATGATCACGTAGCCCGGCGCCTGCATGATCCGGATGCCGTTGTTGTAGTTGTAGGGCAACATCGAAGACGGCAAACCGCGCGTAATGCAGCGGTCCCATGCGTCGAAGTCTTCCGGGGCGTCGAAGACGGTGCGCGTATCGTCGCTCTTGAACAGCGGGACGAGCTCCTCGCCGCGCGGCGTGAGCGCCGGCAGGCGGCCGTCCGGCGGATAGGAGATCAGCGACGTGAGACGCGTGGCCGGCGTGCGGACCGTCGCCTCCGCCCAGTGGCCCATGCCCATGCGGTTGTTCTGAATTTCCTCATAGTAGCGCTCGTCGCGCGCTCGCATCCGAGCCTGGGCTTCCTCCCACTCCTCGTCCGTGAGATAGCGCCGCTCCCCGTATTGGGGAGGCCTCTGAAGCGGCGTCGAGAAGAGATGCATGATCGGCCACATGCCCTGCAGGTCCGGATCGCCCCACGGCGTGACCGGATGCGGCGAGCCGTCCGGATAGGTGTAAGCCGTGCCGCGCTCGTCGGCGGCAGCGGTGCCCAAGGCTCCGCACACCGCGATGGCCGCACCTGCGAGCAGCCACGGCGCGAGAATCCGTTCGTTCATCGCCTCCCTCCCCAGCTGTGTCCGATCGGCTGCCGAGAGTATAGGGCCGCGAGGCACGGAGGGTCGAGGCTGCGGCCCCGGTCCCCGTCCCGCAACACGCGGCCGGATCATGGCCTTCCCCGAACTGCGGACGAGTGCCTCGACGGGAGCGAATCCCCCGAGCCCGCGGCATGGAAGTTGCACAGCCGTTGATCATAACGATTACGAGATCAGCCCCGATCTTCGATCTTCGTAGCTTTCGAGCGCTACGCGAACGGCTCGATTTCGGGATCGACACCGAGAAGACCTGAAAGGGACCGCGCCCGTGCACGCAGCCGCCGTCTTGCTCGTTCGTGCGTACGCCGACGCGCTCGAGATTCTCCAGCGCCGGTCGCGGCTGCTCCTACTCCTCGTCATCGCCCTTCTCGTTCCGAGCTGGGTCATGCAGATCACCGACGCACGGCTCACGGGCGACGAGCTTGCGAACGCGCGAATGGCCGTCAACCTCGCGCACCACGGCGTCATATCTCACGAGAACGGGCCGTCCCCCCGGGAGACGATGTATCGGGAGCCGGTTCCGGCCGTGACAATCGCCCCCTTCGTGCTGCTCGCCGATGCCAGGCTCGGTCAAGCCCCGACCGACGCTTATTTGATCGGGGAGCGTGCGCAGTATCTCAAATATCATCACGTCATCTGGAAAGCGCTCGCCGTCGCAGGAACTTATGCGCTCGTCATCGCGCTTGGAGCGCCTCCCGTCGCGGCGCTCGCGGGCGCGCTGCTGGTCGGCACCCGCCCGGACCTCGACTCGCTGAACACCGAGCTCGAAGGCGGCGCGTTGCTCGTCGCAGCGGCCGCCGTGCTCGTGTTCGCCTTACGGCAGCGGCGCGTCGCGCCGCTCTTGCTCGCGGGTCTCCTCTTTGGGCTGGCGGCGCTGACGAAAGCCGCGGTTCTGTACGTCTTCGCGGGCCTCCTCGCCGCGCTTCCTGCGGTCTTGCGGCTGACGCGGGCCGAGAACGGGCGCCAAGAGACGCCGCGGCGCACCTTCGCGACCGTCGCGCTGCTCGCGGTCGGGTTCGCCATCGTCACGCTGCCTTGGATGTACCGCAATTACGTCAAGCTCGAGAGCTTTCAGATCTCGAGCCGTGCCGGCATCGTGCTCTTCCTGCGCGCGACCAAGAACCAAGTGAGCTGGGAGGAGTTCAAGGGCGCGTTCTACGTATGGAGCCGGCCCGGGTTCAAACCGCTGATGGGTGCGCTGACCGGCTACGACGAGGCGGACCTCGCCGCCGGCGGCAAGCTACAACGGCTGAACCGCAAGGCGGAAGGCGAGCTCGCGAGAATCGACCTCGAGGCCGAGCTCGCCGGCGAACCCGAGAAGGCGTTGACGTTCTACCGGCGAGCCAGGGCCGAGCGCGTGCGCCTCGTCGCGGAGTACTCTGCGCACCTCGAGCCGCGTGCCGCCGAGCTCGAGGCGGATCGCGAGCTCGCCCGGCGAGCGCTCGCTGCGATCGTCGACGAGCCCTTCCGCCATCTTGCGATGGCGCTTCCGCTGACGTGGCGCGGCGCTCACGTCTACGTTCCGGTCCTGCTCCTCCTGCTCGGCTACGCGTGCAAGACCCGCCGCCGGGAGCTCTTGCTCGTCACGCTCTTCTGCGCGGGCTTCATCGCGTTTCATTCGCTCTTCAGTCACTTCGAGCCGCGCTACAGCGCCCCCTTGAGGAGCACGCTCGGTGCGTTGGTGATCGCCACGGTCGTCGATGCGTGGCGCCTTCTTCGAGCGCGTGTCGGGGTTGGACGGTTCAGGAGTCGATTGGCGGCCTAGCTCCGCGAAACGGGCGGGAGGCACGCAGGGAACGAGCTCGAACGAACGGCGCAATGGGCATGGCTTCAACGGCAAACGAGATCGAGCGGTCGGAAACGTTTCCCCCGCTCTGCGTCGATCTCGACGGGACGCTGCTCCGCACGGATCTCCTCCTCGAATCCGCGCTTGTGCTCGTTCGCAGCCGTCCGCGCCGGGCGCTCGCGGTGCTCGGCCGCCTGTTTCGCGGACGCGCCGCGTTGAAGGCGGCGATCGCGGACAACGTCGATCTCGACGCCTCCGCTTTACCCTACAACGAATCGGTCCTCCGTTACGTGCAGCAAGAGCACGCGAGGGGGCGACATACTGTTCTCGTCACGGCGTCGACGGCGCGCTTCGCCGAAGCGGTCGCGAACCACCTCGGCTGCTTCGACGAAGTGATGGCGAGCGACGGCGCGACGAATCTCAAGGGCGGGCTCAAAGCCGATGCGCTGTCGCGGCGTTTCGGGGAGCGGCGCTTCACGTATATCGGCGACAGCATGGCGGACGTTCCCGTCTGGATGCGAGCCGCGACGGGCCTGATCGTCGGCGCCGACAGAAGGACCGAACGCGCGGCCCGCGCCGTCACGACCGTCGAGAAGGTCCTCGGCGCCCCTCCCCCGCGTCTAAACGTCGCCTTGCGGGCCATGAGACCTCACCAATGGCTGAAGAACCTTCTCGTGTTCGTGCCGCTACTCGCCGGACACCAGTGGACGCTGTCGGGCCTCCTGACGGCTACGATCTCGTTCGTCGCGTTCTGCCTCGTCGCGTCCGCTTCCTATCTGCTCAACGATTTGCTCGACTTGCCCGCGGATCGTACCCATCCTTCGAAGCGTCATCGGCCTCTCGCGTCGGGCGCGCTTCCGCTCGCGACCGCCGCTTGGTTGATGCCGGCGCTCGCGGCCGCGGGACTCGGCATCGCCTTGCCGGTCGGCCGCGCATTCGTCGCGTGTCTCGCGGCCTATTTCGTCGTCACCGTCGCTTACTCGCTCGACCTGAAGCGGCGGCCGGTCATGGACGTCATGACCCTGGCGACGCTTTACACGGTGCGTGTGATCGCCGGCGGCGTGGCGACCGGCATCGAGCTTTCGTTCTGGCTACTCGCGTTCTCGATGTTTCTCTTCTTGAGCCTCGCGCTCGTGAAGCGCGCGACCGAGATCCAGCTCGCGAGCGTCACCGGACACGATCTTTCGCGCCGCGGATATTCGACGAGCGACGCGGAACCGCTGCGCGCGATGGGCATCGCGAGCGGTTATCTCGCCGTGCTCGTCGTTGCCCTCTATATCAATAGCGACGACGTGACGAGGCTCTACGGCAACCCCCAGGTATTGTGGCTTCTCTGCCCGGGGGCCCTTTATTGGATCAACCGCGTCTGGCTCAAGACGAGCCGCGGCGAGATGCACGACGATCCCTTGGTGTTCACCGTCAAGGATCGACCCAGCCAGATCGTCGGCGTGCTCTCGCTCCTGATAGGCCTTTTCGCCATATGACGACGCCCTCGGCGGCCGCCCACGGCACGCGGCCCATAGCGACGCTTCGACCGATGAGCGCCGCGCTACGAGACGAGCAAGTTGCCCGGAGAAACGTACCAATCTGTCCCTTTTTCACGATCGAATCAACTGGTGTGTCCGACCACTTACAGCGTCCGCAAACGCTCCTATCCTCGTAACCTACGCGTTCGGCAACAGCCGAGGACGCGCTTCGCGCTTCGCCCCCAAGAACGAAGACCGATCGAGCGCCGATGAGCGAGCCTGCCGAAACCGTCACGGACGATCTAACGAAACAAGCCGCGCGGCGACTCGCGCCGAGCGATGCTTCCCGCGTTGCGCGCGCCGCCCCCTGCCGGGAGCCGGTCGAGATCTTCGGCGTTCCGTTCGTGCCCGAAACGCTCGAGGCCGCGGTCGACCGCGTCGCGCGCTGCATCGATGCCGGCGATCCGTGTCATATCGGCGTCGTGAACGCCGCCAAGCTCGTGAACATGCGGCGCAACCCCGCGCTCTCGCGAGCCGTCCTCGCTTCCGACGTGATCTATGCCGACGGGATGTCGATCGTGCTCGCGAGCCGGTTGCTCGGCTCGCCGCTGCCCGAGCGAGTCGCCGGAATCGACTTGATGCTCGGTATCCTCGAGCACGGGAACCGAGCAGGCTATCGCGTGTACTGTCTCGGCGCGACCGAAGAGGTCTCGAGGCGCGCGGCGATGACCATTGCGGACCGGTTTCCCAACGTGCGCATCGTCGGCCGCCGCAACGGCTACTTCGACGAGCGCGACGAGCCCGCGATCGTCGACGATATCTTGCGATCCCGTGCCGATGTGCTCTTCGTCGCGATCTCGTCGCCGAAGAAGGAACTGTTCATGGCGCGCTGGGCGGATCGTCTGAATCTCGTCACGCACGGCGTGGGCGGCTCGTTCGACGTGCTCGCCGGGCTCGTGCAGCGCGCGCCCCGCACCTGGCAGCGCTGCGGCCTCGAATGGCTCTATCGAGTCGCCCAGGAGCCGCGCCGGCTCTGGAAACGGTATCTGACGACGAACAGCGCGTTCGGTTGGCTGCTCTTGACCGCCCTGCTGCGCCGCGCATTCCGGCTCGGAAACCGCCTCGCGCGCTAGTCGCGCTCGTGGCGCGTCAAAGCTCCGGAATCTCGTCGAGCGAGCGCGCTCGCCCCCATCTGAGCGACGCCCATACGGCGCTCGCGTCGCTGCAGATCGGCTCGAGCTGGTACGAGGCGCAGGGCCCGCCGAGATTCAAATAACCGCCGTCTACTCGAGCGGTATACTCTCGCGGCTCGTTGCCGAGCTCCCGCCGCGCACGCTGACCTCCGCGGATCTCCACCGATCGCGTGCTCTCGGGATCGAGCGACAAAACTCCGGCGGCGATCGAGAACCTTCCGCGCTCGCGGACGTCGATGCCGGTGAAGCGAGGATCGTTCCTCGCGCGCGATCCCAGGACCGCCTGGTACACGAGGTCGTAGGTTCCGTCGGCCTTCAGCAGCAGCCAGGAAGCGAAGAACGGCTGCCTGTTCCCGAACAGCGGGTCGGCGACGTCGAATTCACGGCGATACCACATGCCGACGAGCTCCTCCTGCATCGGCGGCTTACCGGGCAACGCCTGCGAAGCATCGAACGGCCTCAGCTCGGGAAAAACCGTACGCGGATCGGGGCGCACGCTCCGCCCCGGAACGGACAGGCAGCCGCTCAACGTCACGGCGACAAGCAGATTCAACACGAGCGATTTCATCCTCCCGGTCCCCTCGACTCATCGTCATCGGGTTCGTTGAGACCGCTCCGCCAGCCGATCGTTCCCGGAGCCGGAAGCATCCTGTCGCTTCGTTCGACGAGCGTCGCCGCTCGCCCAACGTCCGGGAGCGTTCGGGCCGTAGCTGCCGCAATCGCCGGTCTCCGAAGGGATGAGATACGCTTGGCTGACGAGCCGTCAGCGGAAAGTCAGCCCATGCCGATCATCATCCTGCTCATCTTAGCCGCCCTCGTCGCGACCTTCGGCTTCTGGGATACCGTGCAGGGGATCCTCGGAGCGATCGGCGTCGTGATCCTGCTGGTCGTGCTGTTCGCGGCGCTGCTCGCGGCGATCGGCGCGCTGCTGTGGCGCCGCGCGAAACGCCGCCTCTCGAGCCGCTGAACGCGCGAGGGGACCGGATGCGAAGGAGCTGCCTCCGCGACGGCTTCGCGGGAACGCGAGCCGGCGCTAACGCGACTCGAGGCCGGAATTGATCTCGATCGCGACGCCCGCCGGGTCCGTGATCATCGCCGCGGCGCCGCCGAACAAGAGCTCGCATTCGACGCCTTGCTCGGCGAGCTTCGCGCAAAACGCGCCGACGTCCTCGACGCCGATGCCCGTATGATCGAGCGCCCGGCCGCGGGTCGGCGCCGGCGGAGTCTCGGCGTGGCGGAACTCGAGTCGGGCGCCCGGAATGGACGTAACGGCTCGTTCGCCCTCGCCGCCCGTACGCGCGCCGAGCATCCGCTCCCACCATTCGCGCTGCGCGCCCGGGTCGATCGACGCGAAAGCGATCGAGCGGTGCGCGATCGGCGTCTCGAGCGACGGAACGCTATGGAAGTGCACTTCGACCCCGCCCGGCATCGTCGCGACGAAACGCGACTCGCTCGCGCTCGAGATCGGGACGCCGGCCGCGGCGAGCGCGTCGCGCGTGCCGTCGATATCTCTGACGTCGAATGCGATATGCTCGAGCGCGGATCCTTGCGTACCGCCAACGCCGTTGCCGTTCGTGAGGATCAGGAAAACGCCCGGAAACTTCACGAACAGCAGCGGCGGGTTGCCCGAAGGCTCGCCGCCGAGCACGTCGACCCAGATCCTTTTCTGCGCTTCGACGTCCGGAACCATCAGATGATGATGTCCCATCGTCACGCCGGCTTCGTTGAACGGCAGCACCTGCGCGCGCGCGACGGACGACGCGGCGACGACGAGCGCGATCATCGGCAAGCGCAACATGGGCGGCAAGGCTATCACAGGATCGTCGAGCGAAGAACGCTCGAGTTGCACCATGTCCGTGCGCGCTGCACCGCTTCCGCGCGCTCCTCTCGCCCCTTATCGGTGCACCACTGCAATTCGTATTAGCCGCTATGCGCGATCGTTCCGATCTGTGAATTGCAGCGAGACGACGGGATCGCTCACCTGCTATTGATCTCGCCTCCTCGTCAAGGACGGACTTGGGGGCTATGCGAGTGGTCAAGGAGGCGACACACGGGGCGCGCGCCGCGGCGCCCATTGATCCCGGGCGTCATCCCGTGCCGCCGGACCACCGGCTCGGAGCGAATGCCGACATCGGCCGCATGCTCGGCACTTTGCTCGCGAATCTCGAGGGCATGGTCTACCGCTATGTCCGGGACGGCGACGATTGGGTGCTCGAGTTCGCGAGCGACGGCTGTCTGTCGCTGCTCGGCATTCCGCCTACCGAGTTGCTGCTCGCTCCTCGAACGTCCTTCGAAGCCTACATCCATCCCGACGACCGCGCCGCGGTCGAGAGCTCGATGCTCCGTGCTATTCGGAACCGACACCGCTTCGATATCGAATATCGCGTGATACACGCGGGCGGAGGCCTTCGCTGGGTATGGGAACGCGGCGCCGTCGTTTTCGACGACGACGGCCGTCCCGCTGCTCTAGAAGGCATGGTCGAGGATATCAGCGCCCGCAAGGCGCAGGAGCAGGCTCTCCAGGAAGCGGAAAGACGCTACAAGAGCCTATTCGACAATGCGATCGAGGGCATCTTTCGCACCACGCCGGACGGCCGATATCTCGATGCGAATCCCGCCCTCGCGCGCATCTACGGCTTCGATACGCCCGAGGAGCTGATCGCGACGCTGAAGGATATCGGTAATCAGCTCTACGTCGAGCCCGGCAGGCGCGAGGAGTTCATGCGCATCATCGCCGCGCGCGGCGAGATCACGGGGTTCGAGTCGCGAGTCTACCGCAAGAACGGCGACGTCATCTGGATCAGCGAGAACGCGCGGGCGGTATTCGATGCCGAAGGCCGCGTGAGTCACTACGAAGGCACCGTCGAGGACGTCACCGAACGGCGGCGCTACCAGGAACGAATCGAGCAGCAGGCGAACTACGATACGCTGACCGGGCTCGCGAACCGCTCGCTGCTCCACGACCGCCTGAAGCAAGCCATCCTCACCGCCGCGACATACGGCACGCGGCTCGCGGTCGCGTTCATCGATCTCGACAACTTCAAGGTCATCAACGATAGCCTCGGCCATCACGTCGGCGACGAGCTCCTGCGCACGATGGCGGAGCGCTTCCGCCGCGTCGTGCGCGAGCACGACACCGTGGCGCGGCTCGGCGGCGACGAGTTCGTGCTGCTGATCAACGGCCACGCGAGCGCCGACTCCGTGGGCATGCTGCTCGAGAACGTGCTGGGCGAGATCAGCCGGCCCTGGCGCAGCGAGCACGGCGAGCTGCAGGTCACGTCGAGCATCGGCGTGGCGCTCTACCCGGACGACGGCGACGACGCGGAGACGCTGCTGAAGAACGCCGATTCGGCGATGTATCGCGCGAAGGAGCGCGGGCGCAACAACTACCGCTTCTTCACGAGCGACCTGAACGACAAGATGAAGGAGCGCCTCGCCATAGAGAACGGCCTGCGGCGCGCCCTCGAGCGCAACCAGCTCGAGCTCCTCTATCAGCCTCGCGTCGACCTCGCGACCGGAAAAGTGATCGGCTGCGAAGCGTTGCTCCGTTGGCTTCCGGTCGACGGGCAGCCGGTGGACCCGGCGCGGTTCATCGCGGTCGCGGAGGAAACGGGCCTGATCGTCCCGATCGGCGAGTGGGTGCTCAAGACCGCGTGCGCGCAGAACGCGCTGTGGCAGAAGATGGGGCTCAAGCCCTTCTGCGTATCCGTGAACGTATCCTCGCGACAGTTCCGGCAGGACGATTTCGTCGACTCGATCGCCGCGGTGCTCGACGAGACGGGTCTCGACCCCGCTTGCCTCGAGATCGAGCTCACCGAAAGCATGGTGATGCACGACGCGGAGAAGATGATCCAGATGCTCCACGCAATCAAACGGCTCGGCGTGGGCATTGCCGTCGACGATTTCGGCACCGGCTACTCGAGCCTGAGCTACCTGAAGCGCTTCCCGGTCGATCGGCTCAAGGTCGACCGCTCGTTCGTGCAGGATCTCGCCACGGATCCGGATGACGCGACGATCGTGAGCACGATCATCGCGCTCGGGCACAACCTCGGGCTCAAGGTCGTTGCGGAAGGCGTCGAGACCGACGCGCAAGTGGAGTTCCTGCGGCGCAACGGCTGCGACGAGCTTCAGGGCTATTACTTCGGCAAGCCGATGCCGGCCTCGCGGTTCCTGTCGTCACTCGCGTGGATTCGGCCGCAGGGCGCGCGCTGAGTCACGTCGGCGCGAGCGAGCTCATGTTGGAGCAACGCCCGCGGCAACACGCGCTCAGCCGGTCGGCGGCATCGCGTCGAACCTCGGCAGACTCGGGTCGATGTGATCCCACGACAGCCCCCTCTTTGCGTAGATCACGCTGTCGGGCTAGAACATCTCGGGATCGTCGAACATCGCCGCATTCACAATCACGATGCCGTGCGGCGGCCCAGGCGCTGGCCCGACGCGGGCTCCGATTCTCGCGCCGCCGGTCCGAGCGCCGCAAGCGAGCGTGGAGCGCCCGACGCCCTGGGCTGGCCGAAAGCCGGACACCCGCGCTAATCTCCTGCCTCACGGATATTCGGCTCCATTCGAAGAATCACGGGGGGAGTATCGCCATGAGTCGAAGGTCTCGCGCGGTCCTGCTCGCGTCCCTGGTTCCGGCGTTTCTGCTCGCGGGCGGATTCGGCGTCGCCCACGCCCAGAACGCGGGAGCGCCAGCCGTCCAGGCGACCAAATGGTCGGATCCGGCCACTTGGCCGAATCGCACGCTTCCGGCCGCCGGCGACAAGGTCGTCATCGCCAAGGACCAACACGTGATCCTCGATGTCAGCCCCCCGGCTCTGGGCGGTCTCACCATCGAGGGCAAGCTCACGTTCTCGAACGACGTCGACCTCGAGCTCACGACCGAGTGGATCCTGCTGCACGGCGAGCTCCAGATCGGCACCGAGGACAAGCCGCACACGCGCAACGCGACGATCACGTTCACGAACGACGTCCCCGACGAGAACATCATGGGCATGGGTGACCGCGGCATCATGATCATGGGCGGCACCCTGAATCTGCATGGCGATCGGACGCACACGTGGACGAAACTCGCCGCGACCGCCGAGAAAGGCGTCACGCAGATCGAGGTTCTCGATGCTTCGGGCTGGCGCGTCGGCGACGAGATCGTGCTTGCGTCGACCGACTACAACCCCCGTCAGGCCGAGGTTCGCAGGATCACGGCGATCCGCGGCAACAGGATCACGCTCGATCGTCCGCTCGAGTGGATGCACTTCGGCAAGATCACGTTCGAGATCGACGAGCGCGGCGAGGTCGGGCTTCTCACGCGCAACATCAAGATCCAGGCGTCGGAGGACGCCGAGGAGACTTACTTCGGCGGCCACATCATGGCGATGGCCGGCAGCAAGATGCACGTCTCGGGCGTCGAGCTCTCTCGCATGGGGCAGCATCTGACCCTCGCGCGCTATCCGATTCACTGGCACCTCGCCGGTGATGCGAAGGGTCAGTACATCAAGAACTCGGCGATCCACGATACGTGGAACCGCTGCGTGACGGTGCACGGCACGCACAACCTGCGCATCGAGAACAACGTGACCTACAACAACGTCGGTCACTGCTTCTTCCTCGAGGACGGCATCGAGACCGGCAACGAGTTCGTCAGGAACCTGGCGATCCAGACCAAGTGCCATCCGACGAAGCCCTGCATGCCCGTCAATCTCGCTCCGAAAGGCGAGGCCGGATTCACGAGCGAGAATCGCATGGCCTACAGGGAAACGAGCTTCTTCGGCGGCGACGTCCTGCTGCCCTCGGATAACACGGTCTCGTCCTTCTGGATCACGAATCCGGACAACTCCTTTATCGACAACGTGGCCGCCGGTTCCGATGCGAACGGCTTCTGGCTGTCACTGCCCGAGCATCCGATCGGTGCGTTCGAGGGCACGGAGATCGCGCAAACGGTGTGGCCGCGCCGCACGCCGCTGCGCGAGTTCCGGGGCAACGT
>CAZKNH010000034.1:0-19195 GCA_964553875.1 uncultured Gammaproteobacteria bacterium
TCGAGCGAGATGCCTTGTCGATCGAACGGCGGCGGCCACGTCGGGAACGGCTGCGTCGGGCTCGTTTTCTCGTATGGCGATTCCGACTGCGGCACCGGACGTTCCTCGATCGGCCAGATCGGCTCGCCCGTCTCGCGGTTCAGCACGAACAGAAACGCGGACTTCGTCGGCTGTGCGAGCGCCTTGATGATCTGCCCGTCCTTCTGCATGTCGAACAGAATCGGCGCACACGGGAGATCGTAGTCCCAGAGACCGTGATGCACCGTCTGATAGTGCCAGCGCCTTTCGCCGGTCCTGACGTCGACCGCGACGATCGATTCGCCGAACAGGTTGTCGCCGGGACGGTTGAAGCCGTTGTAGTCGGCCGTCGGCATCTCGACCGGCAGGTAGACGAGGCCGAGCTCGGGATCCGCGCTCATCTGCGCCCAGACCCCGGTGTTCCCGTTCCAATCGGCGGAGCCGTTCTCCCACGTGTCGTAGCCGAACTCGCCGCGTCTCGGGATCGTGTGGAAGATCCAGAGCCGCTCCCCGGTACGGACGTCGTATCCCCGCACGTAGCCGCGCGTGTCCCACGTCGAATCCATGCTGCCGGCCGGCCGATGCGCGGCACCGACGACGATCACGTCGCCGACGATCAGCGGCGTCGCGTTGAGCCCGACGTTCGAGTCGATCGGATCGATTTCCTGGTCGAAGTCGAGCTTGAGATCGACGACGCCTTTGTCGCCGAACGATTCGATCGGCCGCCCCGTCATCGCGTCGAGGGCGATCATCCGGTATCCGGGCGTGACGTAGACGATGCGCCGGTCGGAACCGTCCGGGCTCGCCCAATAGGCGACGCCGCGGCCGGCGCCCTGGCGAGCGGCGGCCTCGCCGCGCGCCCCCTCGTCCTCACGGTGCATCCAGATCAGCTCGCCCGTCGCGGGATCGAGCGCAATCACCGCGCGGCGTTGCCCCGCCGTCGTGTAGAGCAGGCCGTTCACGTAGAGCGGCGTCGCCGAATAGAGCGTGTCGGGCCGCGGCCCGAGGAAGTCGGTTCGGAGACGCCACGCGATCCTCAAGTCCTTGAAGTTGTCGGCGTTGATCTGGTCGAGCGGCGAATAGCGGTGGCTCGCGAGATTACCGCCGTAGGTCGGCCAGTCCGGCCCGGATTCTCGATCGGCCGGCTGCGCCCGCGCGCTCGTCAGCATGATCGAGACGACTGCGCCGAGCGCTGCGGCTCGCAAAAGGGTTCGAGTCGTTCTCACGTCCGCTCTCCTTCGAGCGCGCCGCTCACTCGCGCACGAGCGGCGGCGCGTGAAATGTCATCTCCGCCAATACGCCCGGCTCCGTGCCGAGCGGCACGTCGCCGATCGGCAAGCCGTTGAACCAGAGCATGTAGGCCAGAATCGCGACCGTCTCTTCGCGGGACAGCAAGCCCGGCTGGGTCGGCGGCATCGTTGCGATGCGCTCCACGAGTGCCCAGAGCGTTTCGCCCTCCCAGACACCGGTGAACTGCGGACCCGCGAGCGGCGGCGCCTGATCGAGGCCGGCCATGTCCTCGCCGTGGCACGCAACACAGTGCGCGTAGTAAAGCGTCTGACCGTGTATCGCCTGCTCCTCGGTATACGCTCCTTTGAGCACCGACGGCGGCGCCTTCGTCTGGGCTGCCGCCGTCGTCGCCATCGCCACGCCGACGGTCGAAAGCACGGCGGCAAGCGAACGCGTGCGTGCCGCAAACACGGATCTCACTGGCCTGCTCCAGCGGTTCAGTCGAGCGTCGCCAGCGCCGCCAACGCGCACTCGTGTGCAACGGTCAGATAACGCGCCACCGAGTCCGTGCCGACGACGTACGGATGCGGATCGCCGGGGCCGCGCTCCGCGAGCGCCGCGAGCTTCTCTTTGCTGCCGTCGTAGTCGGTGTGATTCGACAGGAGCACGTCGGCACCCGCTTCCGTCGCGATCCGGCGGAAACGCTCGGCAGACTCGGCGTACGCGGTGAACCGCTCCGCATCCGGTCCGAAGTTGAACAACGTGCCGCCCCAGAGCGCCGCGAGATGGGTCGCGTCGCCGTCGCGAAGCGGGATCAGCGTCGACACGGTTCCGTAGGTATGACCGGGCGTCAGATGGAGCTCGAGGGTCGTATCGCCGAGCGTCAGCTTCTGCCCATCGACGATCTCGATGTCACGCCCCGGCTTCCACGGCGGATTCGTCTCGTCGAGCAGGTCCCAGTCGGCGGCCCCCATCAGCACGCGCGCGCCGAACGTTTCCTGCAAGAACTTCGCGCCGCCCGCATGATCGAGATGACCGTGGCTCACGACCACGTAACGGATGTCACGCGGGTCGAAGCCGAGCTTCTGCAGGCCTTCGACGACCGACGCTTCCACCGAGTAATCGAAGACCGGATCGATGACGATGATGCCGTCGCTCGTCGTGACCGCCCATGTCGAGAACTCGGTCATGCCGACGAAGTACAGGTTATCGAACACCTTGACCGGCTCCCTGTACCACTCCTCGCGCGGCGGTACCCCGCGCGGCGGAGGACGACGAGGACCGGGAGCGGCCGCCGTCGGCTCTCTCGGGCACAGCCTGTCCACCATCGCAGCATGCTCTCCGGCCGCCGCACGCGCCGCAGCGACATGCGCCTCGACGCGCTCGCTCTGCGCGGCCGCGCTCCCGACGACGAACAGCAACGCGGCAGCACTCATGCAACGCAGTGACATCTCGTCCCCCCCGGGTTGAAGCTTCGCTCGCATGGTAGGATGCCGATCCATCCTTCCACAACTCGAGGGCCGGCGACAATGAAAGCAAAAAGGTCCGCTCGATCGCGATACCTCGTATCTCTGACGGTGATACTTTCGACGACTTTCTCGGCCGCCGTATCGGCCGACGAGTACATCAATACGGTCAAGGCGAAGCTCGAAGCCGGAGGTCAGGTCGTCGGTGGGACGGTCCAGACGGCGAGCGTGGACGTCTATTGCGCGATGGCGGACGCCGGCTTCGACTTCCTCTGGATCGAGATGCAGCACAGCCCGTTGACCTACTCGGAAGTCGCGACGATGATCCGCGCGTGCCCTGGGCCCGCGATTCCGTTCATCCGGGTGCCCGACGCGACCGAGGGGGACATCCAGAAGGCCGTCGATATCGGGGCGCTCGGCGTGATCGTGCCGATGGTCGACACCGTCGAGAAGATCAAGAACGCGATCACTTTCGCGATGTATCCGCCGCTCGGCAAACGGAGCCAGGGCGCCGGGCAGTACGGCGCGATCTGGGGACGTGAATACCGGCAGCGGGCGAACGACAACATCATGATCGTCGCGATGATCGAAAACCCGCAGGGCGTCGAGATCGTCGAGGAGATCGCCGCGCTCGAGCACGTCGACGTGATCTTCGCCGCGAGCTCGGACTTGAGCAGCTTCACCGGTCTGCGTCAGGGCGACCCCGAGTACGAGGCGCTCATCACGCGCATCAAGGACGCGACGTTGGCGGCCGGCAAGTATCTTGCGGGGCCGTCGGCATGGAAGGACACGCGCGACGGCTACACGTTCTTCCAGGGTCCGCCGGAGACCGCGCTGATCCGCAGCGGCGCCCGGCAGGCGCTCGGCGGCACGCCGGCACCTGGCCTCCCCCGCGGCGTTGCACCGATCGAAGGGCTCGAGGACTAGGGAGCGAAATTGGGGTCAGAGCCCTATTTCCTGCCGGAGCCCTATTTCGCGGCAGCCATGCGCACCGGTGGCGAAATCGCGGTCGGCCGTCGCCCGCTAATCGAGCCCGATTCCCTCCGCAGGAAATCGGGCTCTGACCCCGATTTCCTAGCAGATGTGCGCGCCCGCGACGCCCACGTAGACCGCGTAGAGCGACTGACTCGCGGTCATGAACAGCCGGTTGCGCCGCGTGCCGCCGAACGCGACGTTCGCGCAGATTTCGGGCAGGCGAATCGCACCGATCGGGGTCCCGTCCGGCGCGATCACCTGCACGCCGGGGCTTGCCCCTGCCCAGATGTTGCCGTCGGCGTCGCAGCGGATGCCGTCCGCCGCTGCCGGCCCGCCGCCCGGATTCTCGAGACGGACGAACTGTCGGCCGTTGCGGAGCCTCGAGCCGTCGACGTCCCACACCTTGGTCTCCCGGGCGCCGGTGTCGGCGACGTAGAGCAGCGAGTAGTCCGGCGAGAAGCAGAGCCCGTTCGGCTGCACGACCTCGTCGGTGACGATGTCGATCCGTCCGGAGTCGCCGTCGATGCGATACACGGCGGTATCGAGCTCCGACTCGGCCCTGAAGCCTTCGTAGTTGCCGCTGATGCCGTAGATCGGATCGGTGAACCAGATGCTGCCGTCCGGATGGACGACGACGTCGTTCGGCGAGTTGAGCCTTCTGCCGTTGAAGCTGTCGGCCAGCACGGTCACCGAGCCGTCGGCTTCGTAGCGCACGACGCGGCGGCCGCCGTGCTCGCACGAGATCTGCCGGCCGTTGAAATCGAACGTGTTGCCGTTGCTGTAGCCGGACGGCGAACGGAACGTCGTCACGCGCGCGTCGTCGTCGATGAAGCGAAGCTGGGTGTTGTTCGGGATGTCGCTCCAGACGAGGTAGCGCCCGACGCCGTTCCACGCGGGACCTTCGGCCCACAAAGTGCCGGTGTAAAGCCGCTGGAGCGGCGTGTTGAACAGGATGTAGCGGCGGAACCTCGGCTCGAGCGCGATGATGTCGGGATCCGGATAGCGCACCGGGTTGTTCCCGGACCAGTCGCGTTCGACGGGCGCCTGCTGCGCGCCGGCCGCGCCCGGCAAGAACGGAAGGATCGCCGCGCCCGCGGCGAGTCCCGTCAGCAAATCTCTGCGATTCGAATTCACCGGCCTCCCCTTCGCTCGTTCCAGCAACCCAAGCGACCGCGCGCTCGCGCGGTCGTCGCCATGATAAACCGTAATCCGTACTACCATGCATGCATTGTTTGAGCTTGGCCGAATGTCCCGTTCGATGCGTCTCCACCATGCTTTGATCGCCGCCGCATCGGTCTGCGCGTCGTCGCCCGCTGTCGCGCAGATCGCAGCGGGTCCCGGCGTCAATCCGCGCGCCGTTTGGGCGGAGCCGCCGGAGCGCTTCACGATGCGCGTCCTCGCGAGCGACCTCGAGGATCCGTGGGAGGTCACGTACGGTGCCGACGGGTACCTTTGGGTGACCGAAAGGGTCGGCAAGCGCGTCCTGCGCATCGATCCGTCCGACGGCACGCGGACCGTCGTCGCGACGATCGACGAGGTCCATCAGCGGCTGGGCCAGGACGGGCTGCTCGGCCTCGCGCTCCATCCCGATTTCCCCGAGCGCTCCGACTACGTCTACGTGATGTACACGTACGATGCGGATCCCGGTCCGGACGAGGCGCGCCGCGCGAAGATCAGGCGGTACAGCTTCAATAGTGAAGCACAGCGACTCGAGCAGCCGGTCGACATCCTGACCGACCTCCCGCACGGGCCGGACCACGGGGCGAGCCGCATCGTCTTCGGTCCCGACGGCAAGCTCTATGCGAGCCGCGGCGATCATGGCGCGAACTTCCTCGCGTACTACTGCGAGCCGATTCGCTCGCAGGAGTTGCCGGAAGCGGCGGATATCGCGCGAGGCGACTGGCGCGGCTACGAAGGCAAGATCCTGCGCATCAACGAGGACGGGTCGATACCGGACGACAACCCGGTCCTGAACGGCGTGCGCAGCCACGTCTTCAGCTACGGGCACCGCAACCCCCAGGGCATGGCCTTCGGGCCGGACGGCATGCTCTACGCCGCGGAGCACGGCCAGGACACCGACGACGAGGTGAACCGGATCGTCGCCGGAGGCAACTACGGCTGGCCGTTGATCTCAGGCTTCAAGGACGATCAGTACTACACGTACGCGAACTGGTCCGCATCGTCGCCGACGCCGTGCAGGGACCTGCCGTACGGCCGCGACGTGCCGGACACGGTGCCGAAGATCAGGGAATCGGAGGTCGACTTGCCCGACTTCGTGCCGCCGTTGAAGACCTTCTTCACGGTCCCGAGCACGCACGACGTGCGCAGGTCCGGCAACGCGACCGCGGCGTTGAGCGGCCTCGACGTTTATGCGTCGCCCGGCATTCCCGGGTGGAACCCGTCGATTCTCGTGACGAGCCTGATGAGCGGCACCGTCTACCGCATCCCGCTCGATGCGATCGACGAGCCGCCGCTCACGTACTTCAAGGCGCAGAATCGCTACCGGGATCTCGCGATCTCGCCAGATGGCTTACGCATCTACGTCGTGACGACGAGCCTCGGACGCACGCTGACCGCGACCGGCGAGACGACGGCCGATCTCGAGCATCCGGGCTCGCTGCTCGAGTTCACCTATGTCGGAACGAACTAGAACGACTCTGCGTGCGCACGCCCACGCAGCGGACAATGGGGGATCGACTATGACACGGGAGCTTTGGGATCGACGGAGCGTACTGACGGGGCTCGGCGCAGCGGGCGTGAGCGCGCTCGTATCGCCAACCCTCGAGGCGGCGCTGCCGGAGGACCGCATCAAAGTCATTCACTACTACAGCAACTCCGGTGACTCGCAGGGACGCGGCGGCCAGCCGATGGTCAATCAGTCCACGAACGTCGTGATCATCGAAACCGAATCGGGTCTCATGGGCGTCGGCGAAGGCGGCGAGCCGAGGACGATGGAGGAATGCGCGCGGATGCTCATCGGTCTCGACCCCTTCAGGATCGAGCATCATTGGCAGCGCATGATGCGCGGCTACTTCTATCCGGCCGGCCGCGAGAAGCTGCATTCGCTCGGCGCGCTCGACGTCGCCCTTTGGGACCTGAAAGGCAAGGCGCTCGACGTGCCCGTCTGGCAGCTTCTCGGCGGCAAGTCGCGGGATCACATCGAGTGCTACTCGACGGTTTTCCCCCGGCCGCCCGGCGGCACGCTCGAGGACGCGGCCCGCGCGTGCCGCGAAGCAGGCTTCCGCGCGTATCGCCATGCGACCGACAATCCTCGGCAACGCGTCGTCGACCGCTTCGAGCTCGTAAGGCGCATGCACGCGGACTGCGAAGCGATCCATCGCGGCGCCGGCGACGGCGGCTGGGCGATCGATTTCCATACGGAGCTCGACATGCCCGATGCGATCAACCTCGCGACGCTGATCGAGCCGCTGCATCCGTATTTCTGCGAGGACCTGATCCGCAGCGAGAACGTCGACGCATACGAGTGGGTCCGCGCGCGCACGCGCGTGCCGATCGCGGTCGGCGAGCAGTTCGGTTACAAGTGGGACATCAACCGGCTCATCGAGCGCGGGCTGATCGACTATGCACGCGTGACGCTGCCGAACGTCGGCGGCATCACCGAGTTCATGAAGATCGTCGCGATCGCCGAGACGCACTACGTCGGCTTGATTCCGCACTTCACGGGACCGATCTCGGAAGCCGCGCTCGTGCACTGCCTGACCGCGACGTCCGTTACGGCGCTCATGGAGATGCTCGGCGACGGCAGCCGCACGTGGCCCTATCTTCCGGAGGTCTACGACTTCCGGGACGGCAAAATGTGGCCGAACGACCGTCCGGGGATCGGCGTCGTCGTCGACATCGACCGGCTGACGAAGATCGCCGAGTACGACGAGTATCGCGCGGGCATGCTGATGAACAGCCGGCCCGACGGTTCGTTCATGAACTGGTAAGGCAGCCCGAAGGCTTCGAGCACGGGTTCAGCGGCACGCCCTCAGCGAGCCGGCGACCGCTGATCCCGTGCCGCCAACAGGGCTTCGGAGCCGGTCCGCGAGCCGTATGGCACGAAGATCCCGAGCGCCTCGACCTCGTGGATCTGGCCGTTCGTGATCTTGAAGACGTGCGCCGCCGGCAGATCGTAAGGCTCCCGCCGCTCGTTCCACATCACTTCCGATCCGTCGGCGGCGATCATGAGATGCGGCCCGCGAGCCATCGACTGGCGAAAGTGCGACAGGCCCATCGCGAGGCCAAGGACCGGATCGATCGCAAACACCCGACGGTCGTCGATGCTGTCGATGTACGCGAAGCGGCGCGAGTTGAGCTGCCCCGCGCAGTCGCGCGCGACCGGAGGGGGCGAGCGGCCTTCGACGTCGACGCTGTCGAATGGCGCCGGGGGAAGCCCGGGGCCCGCGGTGATCACCCCGTTCTCCTGCCGCTCGCAGTCGTCGGCAAACGGCGCGAGACTGGCGTCGCTCGATTCGAGCGCGTCGTAGTACGAAGCGGCGATTACCCCGATCTCCGCTCGAGGCATGCGCTCCTCCTCGGGCACCACGGCGACGAGCGCCGGTCGGGGCGCCGTAAGGTTCGCAGGGTCGGCTTCAGGCACGTCCGCGACGAGGTGCTCGACCTCGGTGATTTCTCCGCCGTCGACCTCGAGACGCACGGCGAGCATCGCCGGCACGACGCCCTCGGACGTTCGCCGGTCAATCACGGCCATGATTCCGACGGTCTCGGCCGTCGGATCGGGCACGTATATTCGAAAGCTCCCCGCTCCCGCCGCCGACGCCCAGATGCCTGCCCCGGGCTCGCCAGGCATCAGGTTCTCGACGAAGGTAGCGTCCTCGGACAACGGCGCGAGAGCCGGATCTCCCTCGGCAACGGCTTCGAGATAGCGCTCCGCGATGTCGAGCAGACACGCTCGATCGCAAGCCGCTGCGATCTCTTCGTGAGTGCAGCCGGCCGAGACGGCGACGACGGCTGCATAGGCGGCCGCATGCCGCACAACTCGATTCTCGCGGAGCATCATTCCCGTTCCATCCCTTGCTGCCCGACCGCATCCCGCATCTACGGGGGCCGTTTCGAATGATGACACAACGACGGCGAGAATCCGCGGGGTGCTTTTTGAGGCGACGACCGCTCCTCGGCGCATTGACTCCGGGTGATCGAAAATCGCAAGCTCGGCACTAGAATACGTCTTGCTGGCGAGGGCGAAACGCCGCGACGGGGGCATCGGCGATGAGGAAGATCACTTTGGTTGTCGGCGCGTGGGCGATCAGCGCGGCCCTATGGGCGCAGCCGCCGTCCGACCCGCGCCTCCTGATTCCGGAGGAGGCGCCGCCGCTCAACTATCGCTGGGTCGCGGACCCGCTCGAGATTCCGGATGACGTCGAGTTCGGTCTTCCTGCGAGCGTCACGTTCGACGACAACGGTCATCTTTGGGTCTTGAACCGAGGACCGAACCCGATCGCCGAGTTCGACGAGCACGGCAAGCTGCTGCGTGCCTTCGGCAGCGGACTCTTCGGCCGTCGTCCGCATGCGCTCCGGCTCGATCCCGACGGCAACATCTGGGTCGCAGACGGCTCGACGCATATCGTCGTGAAGCTGAATCGGCAAGGCGAGGTGCTGATGACGCTCGGCGTCAGCGGGCAACCCGGCGACTGGGACGAAGGTGCGGGGACGCGCCTGTTGAACCAGCCGAACGACATCGCTTTCGCTTCGAACGGCGATTTCTTCATCGCACAGGGTCACCTGCCCGGCGAGCGCGGCGATCCGCGCGTCCTCAAGTTCCGCGCGGACGGCACGTTCGTGAAGTCGTGGGGCGGCAAGGGCGACGCGCCCGGCAAGTTCCAGGTCGCACACTCCATCGTGATCGATGACGCCGGCGATCTCTGGGTGATGGACCGCGAGAACTCCCGCATCCAAATCTTTGATCAGGAAGGCAACTATTTGCGGGAGCTCCGCTACGCGGGCCTTCCCTGCTCGATCGATTTCGCGGGCGACTACATCTGGATGGTGAACGGCTTCACCGGTCAGCTGCTGCAGCTCGACAGATCCGGAAAGGTACTCGCCGCGATGGGCTCTCCGGGCGATCGGCCGGATCAATTCGGCGAGGCGCACTACGTCGCCGCGAGCCCCAGCGGCGAAATCTACGTGGCGGACGTGACGCGCGGCGTTCACAAGTTCGTGCCGCAGTAACGGCGGAAAATTGGGGTCAGACCCCTTTCAAGGAGAAATGAAATTGGGGTCAGACCCCTTTTTGAAATTGGGGTCAGACCCCTTTTAGGAACAATCGGGTCAGAGCCCTTTTCAGCGGCCCGCTCCATGGGCCGCGGGCGCGCTCTACCCTTCCTTGGACAAGCGCCACTCCCAGACGAGCCCGTCCTCCGGATGAAGCACCGTCGGCGTCCCCTGGTGAAAGCCGGGATGAAGCAGCTGCCCGAGGCGCCCATCGCCCGAGCGGCTCGCCCCTACCAGATCCGCACCCGCGCCTCCGGCGGCAGATAGAGCGCATCCCCGGGCTGCACGTCGAACGCCTCGTACCACGCGTCGTGGTTGCGGACGACGCCGTTCACGCGAAACTCCGCAGGTGAATGCGGATCGGACGTGAGCCGCGAGATCAGTGCCTCGTCACGAATCTTGCCCTGCCACACCTGGGCCCACGCGAGGAAGAAGCGCTGATCGCCGGTCAGACCATCGAGCACGGGCGGCTCCTCTCCCCCGAGCGCGAGCCGATACGCACGATACGCGATCGACAGCCCTCCGACGTCGCCGATGTTCTCGCCCAGCGTGAAACGGCCGTCGATGAAGTGCCCCGGAAGCGGCTCGTAGCCCGAGTACTGCTCCGCCAGCGCCCCGGTCATCTCGTCGAACGCGGCGCGGACGCTGTCCGTCCACCAGTTGCGCTGCACGCCCGCATGGTCCGACTTCGACCCCTGATCGTCGAAGCCGTGCCCCATCTCGTGACCGATCACGCCGCCGATCGCGCCGTAGTTCACCGCGAGGTCGGCATTCGGATCGAAGAACGGCGGCTGCAGGATCGCGGCCGGAAACACGATCTCGTTGAACGACGAGTTGTAGTACGCGTTCACGGTCTGCGGCGTCATCCGCCATTCCTCGCGATCGGTCGGCCGGCCGAGGCGCGCGATCAGGTCCGCATAGAAGAAGTCGCGAACGCGGCGTGCGTTGCCGAGCAGGTCGTCGGCCTCGATATGGATCGACGAGAAGTCCTTCCAGACGTCGGGGTAGCCGATCTTCGGCCGGAACGACTCGAGCTTCAGCATCGCTTCGCGCTTCGTCGCGTCGTCCATCCAGTCGTTTTCTCGAATGCTCTCGGCAAGCGCACGCCGCAGGTTCTCGACGAGCTCCTCCATCTGCCGCTTCGACGACTCCGGGAAGTAGCGTGCGACATAGAGCTGCCCGAGCGCCTCGCCCAAGCCGTTCAGCGCGCCGACGCGCGCGATTGCGCGTTTCCAGCGTTCCTGCTGCTCCGGAACGCCGTTCAATACCGTGCTGTAGAAGCGAAACGCCTCGTTGTCGATCTCCTCCGACAGGAGATCCGCGTGGTTCGCGATCAGCGTGTACGCGAGATAGCTCTTCCAGTCCTCGATCGGGATCTCGTCGAGCAGCGCAATCGTCGGCAGCATCGCGCTCGGATAGCTGACGTTGAGATCGGTCAGGTGCTCGATGCCGGCCGCCGCAAAATACGCGTCCCAGTCGAAGCCGGGATACGCGGCCTCGAGCTCGGCATACGTCATCGGGTTGTGCGTCAAATCGCGATTGCGGCGCTGATCACGAGGCCACATGATCTCGGCGATGCGCGTCTCGACGGCGAGCACCGCGCGCGCCATCGCGTCCGTCTCGGCAAACCCGGCGAACGACAGCATGCGCGAGACGTGACGGACGTACTCGTCGCGGATGCCGAGGAATCGGTCGTCGAGGTAGTAGTCCCGGTCCGGCAGGTTGATGCCGGTAACGGCGAGGCTCAGCTGGTGACGATCCGGATCGACGCGGTCCGCACCGATATCGAAGCCGAACGGCGTACCGGTGCCTTCCCGCCGGGCACGGCCGAAAGCTTCGACGAGATCCGCCCGGGTGCCGATGCGCTCGATGGCCGCGAGCTGCGGCCGCAGCGGCTCGACGCCGAGCGCGTTCAGCCGCTCCACGTCCATGTAGCTCGTGTAGTAGTCGGCGATCTTCTGCTCGAGCGAGCCCGGAGCGGGCTGCGACGACACGAGCTCGTCGATGATCTGCCGTACGCGCTCGTCGGATTCGTCGCGCAGCCGGTCGAAGACGCCGTAGCGGCTCTTGTCCGGCGGAATCTCGAAGCTCGCAAGCCAGGCGCCGTTCGCATAGCGGAAGAAGTCGTCGCCGGGCTTCACGGAGAGGTCACGGCTCGACAGATCGATTCCCCACGCACCGAGCGTCGCCGATGTCGTCTCCGTCCCGCCGTGGGGAGCTCCCGCGGCCGCCCTCGTATCGGCCGCTGCAGTGCCCGCGTCGGTTGGCCCCTGACCGCAACCGGTGAGCCAAAGCACGACCGCACCTGCGAGCGCGGCCGAAAGTACCCTTCGCACTTGCCGATCCCCGCGGCCGACTCGCACGCCTGCCGTTCCGACGTGCATTACGGTGTCGTGTTCTGGCTCGAGCCCGCGAAGAGACGCACGCCGTCGGCGGCTCTCGTCACCGTCCGGGCGTTGCCGTTCTGGCTGTTGTCGCGTGCACGCGAGCCCTCGACGGTCACGGTCTCACCGGGTTTGAGCGAGTTGCGATTCCAGCCCTGGCGCATCAGCCCGTTCGGGCTCGCGAGCTCGAAGCCCCATTCGGCGGTCTCGTCTCCGTCCGCCGTTCTGCACGACCACTCCTCGTTGCTGCTCGTGTCCCGCAGATTGCTGCTCCCGCGCCGCTCGCATATCTCGCGCGCACGCACGTGGACCCACGCGTGCGGATTCGTCCACTCGAGCTCGGCCACTTCGCCCGTGACCTTGATCTGCCGCGTCGCATCGAACTCTGCAGAGAACGAATGATGCGCCGAGAGCGGCGACGACGTCGCGAGCAGACCCACGGCACAGCATGCGAGCGTGCCGATCCTCGCCATCGCATCGGACCGGCGGCGATCGCTCTTTGCGTCTCCGAATCCTCGCATCCCCGTCCCTCCTAATCCAACTGTATCCTGCGGCCGAATTGCTGGTTCTCGTTGCAGATGAACTCGATCAGCTCCTGGTCGGGCAGAAGCCGCTGGTCGATGCGCACCGTCCAGGGTTTCGTGTAGGCCTTCGGATCGATGATCGTGAAGTCGATCTGCAAATGCCCATACGTCGGACGCCGGAAGCGCTCGATGATTCTGGCTTCCCGCGAATAAGGGCTCCCGTTCACGTCGAGCCAGCCGTCGTACGGCCCGTCCTCCGCGCCGCGCAGGTTGTTCGTCTCGACGACGAGATCGTCACCCTCCCAGTGGCCGACCGAATAACCGTACCACCACGGCTGCGGCTCGCCCTGCGGCGGCAGCTCCCGGCCGTCGATATAGATGTGTCGCAAGCCGTAATTGGCTTCGTACTCGATCAGGATCAGCCGGTCGGTCTGGATGATCTTGCGCGGCTGCGGCTGCTGGTGGAACTGGAGAAATCCCATCGGCAGGCAGTTCGCATCCGGGTTGTCCCTCGCGTTGAGCGCGAAACGTTCGTCGCGCAGCTGTTTGGCCCACGGTGTATACGGCAGGCCGCCTTCCATGTTCGCGCCCGCCTCGAAGAACGCTGCGATCGGCGGCCCGTCCGGGTCGATCGGGACCGGGTCGGTCACGACGTCGATCGGCGCGCCGCCGTCCTGCGATCGCGGCCGCTCGTTTTGCGGTCCGCTCTGCGTCCGCATCCAGAGGCCGGAAAGGTCTGGCTTCCCGTCCGCCCTGCGCGGCGGCGGCGCGTCCATGATCACGTTGCCATCCGCATCGCGCGGGGCCGTGGGATCCGGATACGGCGGCCACTGGGCGTCGGCCCGTCCGGACCAGGTCAGCGCCGCGACGGCAGCCGACAGCGCGAAGATCACCGCCGGAAAGCCGACGGAGAGCTTGGAGAAACGCTCCATGATGTCCTCCTCCCCCGGTACGCGTCCGAAAGTAGCATGATGCCGCACGAGGGAAAACAGCGATGCCCTCGGGAGCCCGGCCGCTCACGGCGCCGCGGCGACGGCCTCGATCCGAGCCGCCGCTCGCGAGCGACATGCGTTCTGCATAAATTCGCTCGCGAGCCTTTCCCCGGCTGCATGGTAGGATGCGTAGTGCACGCGCCTCGACGCGCGTCGGCGCCCGCCGTGGCACGAGGCATGGTGCTGTGCCGACGGTGCCCGCAACCGCCGCATGAACGAGGCCGTTCATCAGGGGGACGACTTATGAGCGCGCGCGCCGCCGCGGAGCCCGCTACGTTATCGACGACGTTCCGCCCGTCATTCTATTTCTGGATGGTCATGCTGATGGCCCTCTTCGTGTTCGGCGGCTTCGGAATGACCTATTGGTACCCGTTGGCCGCCGGCACGTTCAGCCCGGCGCCACCGGTCGTGCACCTGCACGGGCTGACGTACTTCAGCTGGATGGCGCTGCTGATCACGCAGGCTTCGCTCGTGAACGTGCGTAGCGTCGCGCTGCACCGCAGCCTCGGAACGTTCGGCATCGCGCTCGCGACCGCCGTGATTTTCATGGGCGCGCTGATCACGATTCTCGGCGCTTCCAACGCGAGCCCGAGCGCGGCGCATGGCATCTACCTCGGCATCGCGGCGGTCACGGGCTTCGGGCTGTTGTTCACGCTTGCGATCCGCAACACGCGCCGGCCGGACGTACATCGGCGCATGATTCTTTTCGCGATGCTGCCGATCCTGCCCCCGGGGATTCACCGACTGTACATGGTGCCGTTGGGGCTTACGACGTTTCCCGTCGTCGCCATGTATCTCACGCTCGATGCGATGGCATTGGCCATCATCGTCCACGAGTGGCGCAGTCGACGCAGCATCGGCGTGTACACTTGGATCGGCGCCGGCTGGATCGTGCTACAGCAGATCGTGCACTGGGTCGTCATCGACACGGTGTTCTTCGCCGGTGTCGTCGAGTGGCTCGGCTCTCTCGCGCGCTACAGGTGAACGCGACGCCCGGCCGCGAGCGCCGAAAGCGCGCCTTCGACGCTCTACGAAGGAGCCCGACGTGCGCGGCCGCTCAAACCCGCTACACGCTGCCTCGTCCGCGTGCCCAGCTCATCATGTCCCAGTCCTGCGGCACATGGATGAACAGGTTCGTGACGGGCGAGAGCACGCGCGTCACATGCCCCTTCCCGGTGACGTCCTCGAGGAAGACGAGATCCCCCTGACCGATACGCTGCCGCGTGCCGTCGGAGACCTCGACCTCGAGCGTGCCCGTCATGTTGATCGCGAACTGGCGGCGCGGCGCCGTATGCCATTCGGCGGCGTTCGCGTTGTTACGCGCGTACGCTCGGGCCGTCATGCTCGTCACCGGAATCTCACTCGCATCGTTCGAGATCTCGACGATCGCAACGTGCGACTCGCCATCGGGCGTGGCGTAAATGCGGATCAGCCGCGCCTTCAACTCCTCGTTCGACGTTTGGGCCCTGCTCAGAGACGAACCGGCCAACGTTGCGATCCCCGCCAACGCCAAGAGCTCTCGTCGTTTCATGCTCCCCCTCCGCAAGCTTCGTGTTGTGATGAGCCTACTCTATCTGATCGCCGGCGCGAGATGACGCGCCACGTCGGGCAACGACTCGATCGAGTCGACGAAGCGCGGCTCGATCCGCTTCTGCGATGCCTGCTCGTACGTATAGCCGAGCGCGAGGATGAGGCCGTCCGACCATCTCGGCCCGATGAAGCTCAAACCTACGGGCAGCCCGCGCACGTCTCCCATCGGCACGGTGAGGTGCGGGTAGCCGGCGGCGGCCGCCAAGCCTCCCGCGCCACCTCCCCTCGAGACGTCCCCGTGAACCGTGTCGATCGGCCACGCCGCAGGAACCGTCGGTCCGACGAGAGCGACGACGTCGTACCGAGCGAGCAGGCGGTCGATGCCGTCCGTGCCCGCCATCTGCAAACTGATCTCGCGTGCCCTCCGATATTCCTCGCTTTCGATGCCCGCCGTCGCTTGGGCCTGAATGAACAGGTTCTGACCGAAGAACGGCATCTCGACGTCCGCGTGCGCCACGTTGAACGCGATGACGTCGGCGAGCGTCCGCGTCGTCACGGCCGGCGGCGTCGTCGCGAGGTAGGCGTTCAAGCCATGCTTGAGCTCCGTGAGAAGCACGATGAGCTCGTTGCGCGCAATCTCCTGCCGGCCCGGGAAAACGCCGATATCGACCAATATCGCGCCTTGCGCGCGGAGGGTCTCGAGCGCCTCCCCGAACGGCTCGTCAGTGCCGAAGCCCGATGCGAAGCGGAGCACGCCGATGCGTTGACCGCGCAATGCGTCGGCCGTGAGCCGCGCCACGTAATCCTCGCGGTACCGGTCCGCCTCCGCGGTCGCCGGATCTTCCGGGTCCGTCCCGGCCATCACGGTTAGCAGCAGCGCCGCGTCCCGCACCGTCCGCGTCATCGGCCCGGCAGTGTCCTGGCTGTGGCTGATCGGCACGACGTGGCGGCGGCTGATCAGGCCGACCGTCGGCTTCATGCCGACGATGCCGTTGACCGCCGCGGGACACGTGATCGAGCCGTCCGTCTCCGTGCCGATCGCCGCCGGGACCATTCCGGCCGCGACGGCCACCGCGCTGCCGGAGCTCGAGCCGCACGGATTGCGGTCCAGCGCGTGCGGGTTGCGGGTCTGCCCGCCGACCGCGCTCCAGCCCGAAATGGAATTCGTATCGCGGATGTTCGCCCACTCGGACAGATTCGCCTTGCCGACGATCACAGCGCCCGCTTCGCGAAGCTTCGCGACCAACGGCGCGTCGCGGCCGGTGACATTGTCGATCAATGCAAGGCTTCCGGCCGTGGTCGGGAGCCGACCCGCGGTTTCGATATTGTCTTTGATTAGAATCGGCATGCCGTGAAGCGCCCCGCCGGGCGCCGCCACCTGATCGAGCGCACGCGCCTGATCGAGCGCGGTCGGGTCGACCGCGATCACCGCGTTCAGCAGCGGATTCAGCTCTTCGATCCGCTGCAGCGCGAGCTGCGTCCGCGCTTCGGCGCCCGACGGTTCGACGGCCGCGTTCATGCTTAGCGGCGGCTCGTCAGCGGTCTCGCAGCCGACTACGGCGAGGGAGCAGGCAACGGCGAGCAGGCGGAAGCGAGCTCTGATTCCGGTGCTCCGCTCTGCAGTGGCAAACTTCATCGGATCCACGATGCTCCTAATGTCAGCATATACGCTGATGACCGTCCACAAAGTCGACATGCCGTCAACGTCCACGCGGGTCGGTGAAGCGGTCTCGGCATGACGGCGGCGGGCCTTGAAGCGCCCGCCGTCCGGCAGCCGTGCCTCCTTCACGAGTCAGATCGCCATTCCGAGAAGATTGGCAATCGGCGTGGCGTAACCCACGATGACCGCACCGATGATCAGGATCTGCATTGCTCTGTAGCTCGTACGCGCGAACATGGCCTGGTCCTCCGTTTCTGCGTTGCACGCTTCCATCAGTCGTCTGCCGTCTGAGCGTGTACGGCATAGTGTCGGAGGTGCGGGACCGATGAGTCCTGACGGCCGACTGACATTTTGCTGACGCTTCCGTGACGGAAGCCGAGCAGCCAGACACCCGACCAGCCGTCGCTCCGATACGGATCTACGGATTACGCGACAGGCGAATCAGGCACCTTCCCGGCCGCTCCCAGCACGGTTCTCGAGCGGCGCGACGAAACGGTAGCCGTGGCCGTGCACAGTGCGAAGGATCTCTTGTCGCCCCGAGTCGTCGCCGACGGCCCTGCGCACCTTCATGACGCAACGGGTCAACGCGCTTTCCGTCAGAATCATCCGCGGCCAGACCGCTTCCTGCAGATCGTCTTTCGAGACGGCTCGATCGCGATGCTCGATCAGATAGAGGAGCAAATCGAACGCACGGTGCTCGACCGGGACGGCCTGCCCGTCCCGCCATAGCTCGCGCGTGCGGCTATCGACGACGCACCGGCCAAAACGAAATACGCCGGCCGAGCCCCGAGCGGACTCCGTGTCCGCGTCCGCCGGAGACACCGTCGACTCGGACGAGCCGATCGTGTGACGCACACCTGCGGCGTCTCCGTCTTGCGCCGTGTTCGGCACATCCTCTCCGGCGCCGGTGAACTCGACGATCTCCCGGCAGAACACCGGCCACGCCGGGCTCGATTCGAGCGGTATGTGGCTGTCGCCCGCGAGCGGCACGAGCCTTGCGCCCGGAATGCCTGCGGCGAGCGCGCGGCCGACGGTGAACGGGATCGCCGCATCGTCCTTGAAATGGAGCACGAGCGTCCGTTGCGTCACGAGGGGCAGGCTGTCGATGACGTCGAGCTCTTGAAACGCATGGTAGAGCTTCGCGGCGAGCGCGGGGCTCGTCGACATGCGCTGCAGCTCGTTGAACCAGTGGCGTTGTTCCTCGGTGGCGCTCGGAATGAACATCGATGTGAAGAGCTGCCGGAACGCCGGATTGCTCTGTCCCCAGCCGAGCTCGATCAATCGCTCTAGCGCCTCGCGCTGTGCGTTCGGAATGAACGCGCCGCTTGCGAACGAGCCGCACAGAATCAGATTCCTCACGCGCTCGGGATGTCTCACCGCCTACTCGACCGAGATCGGGCCGCCTTGCGAGAGTCCGAACAGATCGAACCGCTCGAGACCGAGCGAGTCGACGATCACGGCGAGATCGCCGACCCAGGTATCGAGATCGAGGTTCTTGTCGGTCCAGTCGGACAAGCCCGTCCCCCGCTCGTCGTACCGCACGACCGTGAAGTGGCTCGCGAAAAACTCGACCATGTGGCGCCAGACCGGGCTCTCCCACGCGTACTCGAGGTGGGTGAGCCAGTGCGCGGCCCAGACGAGTGGAGGACCGTTTCCGTAGACGGCATAGGCGAGGCGGACGCCGTCCGGTGCGGTGACGAAGCTAACCCGAGGTGGCTGCATTGAGGCAGACATTTGCTCGACGCACCATCGGCGGCTCCGTCGACTCGAAGCCGAGAAACGAATCTAACGTATACGGTCAGGCTCTCCGCGGCGTCAAGCGAATTGCAAGGAGGCGCTCGTGTTTACTCCTCGCGCACCGTCGCGTCCGCTCGCGGCCGGCTGGCGTTCCTCCTCAAAGGGCCTGGCCACGCGATCGACCCGTCTTGCTGATGTGCCGATCACCTATCCCAAGAACGAAACGATGGACGGGAGAGCGACGGCGACGAAGCACGCGGCCAATGGCATAGTAGTGCTTCTCAGGGGGCGACGTGCCGGAATCTCGTGTACGCTCTCGCCAAGGAACGAGCGATGAAAATCCCGACCATCGCAGCCTGCCTCGTCCTAACCGGTTGCGCAGCTGCCACCCGGACCGGCGAGCCTGCCTCCCAGACCGGCGAGCCTGCCTCCCAGACCGGCGAGC
>CAZKNH010000034.1:19295-31435 GCA_964553875.1 uncultured Gammaproteobacteria bacterium
CGGACCGGCGAGCCTGCCTCCCAGACCGGCGAGCCTGCCTCCCAGACCGGCGAGCCTGCCTCCCAGACCGGCGAGCGCGCCTCCCGCACCGGCGCGGCCGTGTCCTCGACCGTACCCGAGGCCGCCGAAGCAACTGAGATTACGGCTCAGCTCGAAGTCGACGCATTCCGACGGGAGGAGGAAGCCGTCGTCTGCAAACGCGAAGCGCCCGTCGGCTCACGGATTCCGATCACGCGCTGCTACCCGAAAACGACGGCGCTTAACGATCAGCAACAGCACGAGCTCGAGGAGATGCGCCGTCAACGGCAATTGCTCCTCGAGCAGCAACGCATGCAGTCCGCGATGGGCGCGCGGCCCTAGCGATTGTCCGGGCAAGAAGACGGGAAACGACGAGCTCCCCGCGACGCTGCAACGCCCCGAAGCGAAGCCCCCGGCCGACGCCGGGGGCTCACGCATGCAGCGAAGCTGCCTCTACCTGCTGACGGTGATGCTGGTTCTGCCGCCCGGACCACCGGAACCGGGACCGCCCGGGCCGTCCAGCGGCGTTGGACCCTCTTCTTCCACCACGAGCTTGACCCACAACGACTTGTCATCGCGGTAGTACGACGTCTCGTTGGCGGCGCGCAGCGCATCCAGGTTCTTGACCTCCACACCCCTGGCAGCGGTGGTGAACTCGGGGAACTCGAAGATCACGAACGACCCCTTGTCCATTTCTTGCAAGGACAGGGTCAGGGTCTCCCTCGCCGTCTCGACCCGGAGCTCGGCGCCGCTCTCGATCGTGGTTCCCCCGACGTACTCGGCCCGTTTTCCGTGACGCTGGAGGATGATCGGGTCGGTGATCGGGCTCGTGTCGAACCCGCTGAAATTACCCGCAATGCTCAACCGGCCCAGGTCCCCGGTGCAAATGGCGGCATTCCAGGACGGCTTCATCTGACAGGTGTCCTCGCCGGCCGAGATGCCATTGTCGATCACGACGTAGGCGCCGCCGGGGATTCCGGTGACGGAGCCGTCCAGATCGTGGAACGCCGCGCTCTTGTAGGCGGCGCTGCGCCCGAAATCGGACGCCCAGCGGCGTTGCATCGGAGGGAAGCTGACCGGCTTCGCGTTGATGAACTTCAAGCCTTTGACCTGGTTCTCCGTGCTCATTCCGAAGCTCGTGAACAGCAGGTACGAGAGTGCCCCTGCGTCGCGAAGCTCGTTCGGCACGAAGTTCACGAACGTCACGTTCTCCAGCTCGTGGTGGAAATCGTAGAACTCGTAGCCGCGAATCGGGAAATCCGGCGCATCGTGCGGGAGGCTCCGGCCGTAAGCGATTTCCTCGGGTCTCGTGGGATTGCCGATGTTGTCGGTCTCCCCCACGAACAGCGAGTCGACCACGCGTGACGTGTACGCCGCAGCACCGGGCTGACCCGACGCATGCGTGAAGCCGATCGCGTTATCCGCGAGTTTCAAATTGGTGTACAGGTGCAGCTCGCCGCGGCCCCAGATCGCACCGTTGCGATTCTTGTAGCCGGTGAAATCCTCGAAGTGCGCCACGATCACCTCGCTGTTCGGATCGGCGGGATCGGCGCGACTGATGAGGTTGGGGCCGGCGATGCCGAAGGTGCCGTCGGGCCTCGGGCCGCGATCGAGCATCAGGCCGTCGAAATTGGAGTGGGCAACATTGCCCTTGAACTCCCTGAGCCTCGACCTTCCGGGCCAGGTGTTCGCACTGATCTCGGTGCCTTCGAACGCCCCGATCGGATGCGTCGGAATGGCGAACCAGAACCCGATTTGATCGGAACCCGCCGCCACGTTGTCGCGGTAGCTGTTGTCGGGGTTCGTGATCCAGAACGTGGAGACCGTATTGTCCGAAGGGATCAGGACGTGCGGTGACGACTGCCCCCTCGTGGACTGATAAGCCAGAACGAGGTTCGTCGGGTCGCACGGCAGGACCGGGTGACACTTGGTCTGGATCCCCAGGTTCCTGACGACCTGATTACCCGTCTCGATCCCGTCCTCCATGAAGAAGCAGTGCCCGACGTTGTTGTACGCAACGTTGTTCTCGACGAGCAGATTGTCCGTGCCGTGAATCGTCACGCAGCGGCTGTACGTGTCGTGAATCGCCGAGTTCTTGATGTATTGCCCGCTCGCGTCGCCCATCAAATGCCAGTGGATGGGATAACGCGCGAGGTGCAGGTGCTGCCCCATGCGGTAGAGCTCGATGCCGGAAACCGTCATCGTGCTCCCGGCCATCGCCATGATGTGCCCGCCGAACCACGTCTCTTCGGCGTCCGCGGAAGCCTGAATGCGGATGTTGCGCGTCAGCAGACCGACCTCGCCGCGCTCATCGACGCCGTACGTGATCTCGCCGAAATGCATCCACTCGAGGGGCCGATCGAGCGTGATCACATTGCCCCGGATCCGGGCGATGCGCCGCTTCTCGGCCTGCCTCGGATTGAAGTCCGTCGATGCGAGAACGATCTCGTCACCGACTCGCCACTCGCTCGCGTCGAGGACTTCGATTCGGGTCGTGCCCTTCTCGGCAGTCTTCGCGAGCTTCGTCCACGCGTTCTTCCGATCCCCGTGCAGGTTCAGAGTCCCGCCAATGATCATGATCCCGCGGTCACCCATGCCCATGATGTTCTCGTCAGGGACGTTGTTGGTCAGGGTGATCGTCGCGTTGCGCGTGTGAGGATTGCTCTCGGTACCAATCTCCAACTCGCCGCGCAGCAGGATCCACTCGGTCGTGAGCTCGAGGTCCCTGTCATTGGCAAAGCTGAGCTTGCCGTCGACATTCAAACCGTGCAGCGCCGGCGGACTGACGTCGAGGACGACGTCCATGCCCTGGCCGATCGTGACGACGTCACCTTCCCGAGGAAGCGCCCCGCCGGACCAGATGGAGGCATCGGACCAAAGCCCGCTTTTGACTACCGAAGGACCTTGACTCTGCGCTTCGGCGTGCTCGTGCGCCGCGGCGTGCTCCTGCGCTTGCGAGACGGCGCTTGCCGCGAAACAGGCAGGAACGAGCATTGAATAGAGGAACAAACGATTGCTTCTTCGCATGAAACTGGACCTCCCCGATGCGCGGGATTTTACACCCCGGAGCAGAGCAGGACAGAGCTTATAGCAGGAAGGATCTGATGATGGGCCTTTGACAATTCTTGCCATTCTTTGCCGGATCTTGCCGACAGCAGACTGCTGCGTGCCGGCTCGATTCGGTACCGACGCGATACGCTACAATCGCGCGGGCCCGTAGCGAAGGACCAGCAACTTGAGCGCCCCAGACCAGCAATTGTTCCCGACCGTCACGCTCCTCCTCGGCATCGTCATCGGCGTGATACTCGTGCCTGACAGTCGAGTCGCGCTCGCGGCTTCGGAAGAACCGGCCGCCGCGCAGTCCTCCCCGACGACGCCCACATCGGTGGTTACGCGTCTGACCGGGCCACAGGTCTACAGAGAGGTCTGTATCGCCTGTCACGCCCCGCCCGGCGTCGGCGGCGCACCTGCGCTCGGCGACCGAGATGCCTGGGCCCCGCGCATCGCCCAGGGCATGGAAACGCTGGTCGAGCACGCGCTCCGCGGCTTCTCGAGCAGCACCGGCGGCATCATGCCGAGGAAGGGCGGGCGCCTCGACCTCTCCGATGAGGAAGTCGTCAGCGCGGTCGAGTACATGGTCGAGCAAGCCTCTCAGTAAGTCCCTTCGGTCTTGATCTCGCGGCGCGCCGAAAGTCATGCGTTCGGAAGCGCACTTCCGCACCGCAGCCCCTCTCCGTCCAGACGGATGAGACCGTCGAGTGTGTGACGACACCTGACGAGGCTTGAAAACCTTTTCCAGTACCTGCGTAGTCCTCTGCTCGGTCGCCGAGTTGATGCAAAGCCTAAGACGTCTTCTAATCGAGACGTTATATTTATTGCAAACGTCTCGTTGAGTCTTGGGAGAGTATGCGACGTTTCTCGCTGGCAGCGGGTCTGGCACTCCTCGGCAGCGCAGCGCCTCCCGCAGCCCCGTGGGCGCACCCTCGAGGAGTGTCGGGCCAGCGGCGGGCGGCTGCCGCGCCAGACCGAATCAGACATACATAGGCACGTCGACGGGAGCCGAGCGCGTAACGGCCCCGACCCTCATCTTTGCCCTCTCGACTCTGCGTTCCCGGAAAACGAGGCGAATCGCGCCATCGCGCCGGGCGCAGCGGCTCACTACCAAGAGCTTCTGCAGGCGGAGCAGCGAGCAGATGTTTGCAGCGGGCGGCGAGGCGACTACAATGGCGTCCCGCGCAGCGACCGGGTACCCGGCGTGACTTCACGTCGAGGATGAGGTAAGCTACGCAAGCGCCTGAATGGGCGGGAATAGCTCAGTTGGTAGAGCACAACCTTGCCAAGGTTGGGGTCGCGGGTTCGAGTCCCGTTTCCCGCTCCACTTCCCTTACTGCTTGACTCACTTCCGGCGACGCTAGTCCGCGCCCTCGCCGGTCTTCGCCGCCTCTTCCGCGTAGTTGATGTACGTCAGCTCCTCGCACGGATCGACCGCGAACGGCGCATCCGCCGGCATCACGGTATCGCCGCCGACGTACGGGCTCGCGAAATGAAGCGGATCCTCGGCCACATACTCGCGGCGCAATGCCATCGTCTCCGGATCCAGCGTGAATCGCTCGACGACCCGCAGCTGATCGCTATGCGCGACTTGGCCGGCAAGGATACCCGGCAGAAACCCGACGGTCTCGACGACCAGCGTGTCGCCTTCCCAGCGGCCGATGGAATGGCCGGCTCGGCTCGGCTCGAGACTGGCCGGATGGGTCTCCATATCCATATGGATCGTGCGTGTCAGCCCGCGTCCGTATTCGACCGTGATCTCGCCCTCGCGCTGAGTGATCCGGTTGATCGGTCCGTCGAACACCCAGTCGAACAGGATGCTCGTGATCTCGCAGCGCATCCGCGGATTCGCGTCCAGCGGCGCATTGCGTAGGGCTTCGACTGCCGCACGTCCGGCGTCGGTCAGCGTGACCGGACGAGCGCCCCAGCCTGCATCCGGCACGTCGTCCATCGAGAGCTCGCCCGCTTCGACGGCCTCGACCATGCTCTTCGGCACGAGTCCGCCCCGCCCGCTCGGCGGCCGCGCGAGCAGGTACTGCTCCTGCGCCCAGTCGCCCGAGAGATTCGGCACCCCGGATGCAAGCCTCGCCGGCCGGTTCGGCGCGGCCGGCGCGGTCTCCGTGAACTGCTGGTACCTCTCGATCGGCCTGTCGCCGATCGTCAACGTCTCGATATAGCACGACGCCGGATCGTCGCGATGCGGGCGGCCGACGATCTCCACGTGAGCGCCCTTCACGAACATCTCTTCCGACCACCCGGATCGGCGCAGCACCGTGGCGGCGCGCATCTCGCAGCGCATCGGCGTTACGGTTCCGTCGGGCGCGACGGCGTCGAAATACATATAGGAATGCGGATTGACGAAATCGATGCCGGTCAGCGTGCCTTCGAGCTCTATCTCTCGGCTCGGATCGAAGCGCCCGAAGCCGTGATGAGCCCAAGCCGACGTGGCCACCACGGCCGCCGCCGCGGCCGCAATGCTCGAAGCCCTGAACATTCGCGTCTCCCCCAGCGAGACCGTCCGGTTCCCGGGAGTATACAGGCCGCCTGCGCGGCGATCAGGCGGACGCCGCGCGACCGGATCGACGAGCCTAATCGCCTTCGCGCTCGATGCTGCAGCAGTGCGGGCCCTGCATCGGCTCCGCGGACAACACGGCGCCCGTGATCGGGTTCGGACGGAACACCGTGCACCCCTTGAGACCCAGCGCGTGTGCGCGCAGATAGATGCGCGCGAAGTCGTCGCGCGGGATGCCCGCCGCGACGTTGATCGTCTTCGAGATCGAGTTGTCGACGAGGGGCTGCAGCGCCGCGAGCATCTCGAGGTGCGCGTCCGGCGACAATTCCTCCGCCGTGACGAAAGCATCCGGCAACGGAGCATTGCCCCGCTCGCGCCGCCACAATGCGTATGCGAAATCGACCGTACGCCGCGTCTCGGCGACGCCTTCGCGGTTCAGCACGCGCCGCTCGCCCTCCAGCGCGTAGACGGGCTCGATGCCGCTCGAGACGTTGTTCGCGAGGAGGCTGATCGTTCCCGTCGGCGCGATCGCGAGCAGGTGACTGTTGCGGATTCCCGCCCGCGCGATGCCGTCGCGAATGTCGGCCGGAAGCGAGCGGACGAACTCGCCGTCGAGGTAAGCCTCCCGCTCGAGCTTGGGAAACGGCCCCTTCTCCTCCGCGAGCCGAATCGATGCCCGATACGCCGCGTCGCGAATCCTCGTCAGGACGTCCCTCGCGGCGGCCCGCGCGGCGTCGCTGCCGTAGTGAAGCCCCAGCATGATCAGCGCGTCCCCGAGGCCGGTGATGCCGAGCCCGATCCGGCGAGTCGACCGCGCCTGCTCGGCCTGCTGCGGCAGCGGGTATTCGGAGACGTCGATGACGTCGTCGAGCAGGCGCACGGCGACCGGCACGATGCGCTCGATCGCTTCGAGGTCGAGCGCCGCGGATCGCGTGAACGGCTCACGGACGAACACGGCGAGATTGATCGACCCCAGGTCGCACGCGCCGTAGGCCGGCAACGGGATCTCCCCGCACGGGTTGGTCGACGTGATGTGCTCGCAGTAGTGGAGGTTATTGACGGCGTTGATGCGGTCGACGAAGAGCACACCCGGCTCGGCCGAGTCGTACGCGGCGTCCATGATGCGCTGCCAGAGCGCCCGCGCACGGACGCGCCGCATGATGCGGCACGGCACCTCGAACGCTCGGCCGGGCCAACGCACCCGCTTCGTCTCGCCGTCCCCGTCGTGCGCGTCGGCCGGGAAGCACAGCGGCCAGTCCGCGTCGGCCTCGACGGCCTTCATCAGCTCCTCGGTGACCTGCACCGAGACGTTGAAATTACGCAGTGCGCGGGGATCGCGTTTCGCGTCGACGAACTCCTCGATGTCCGGGTGGTCGCAGCGGAGCGTACCCATCATCGCGCCGCGGCGCGCACCGGTCGACAAGAGCGTCGCGCACATCGCGTCCCAGACTTTCATGAACGACACGGGCCCCGACGCGATCGTGCCGCGAGTCGCCGCCTCGGAGCCGCGGGGGCGCAACGTCGAGAAGTCGACGCCGATGCCGCCGCCGCACTGCATCGTGATCGCGCCCTGCTTCAAGTGCTCGAAGATCGACTCGATCGAATCCTCGATGAAGCCCATCACGAAGCAGTTGAAGAGCGTCGTGCGGCGGCCGGTGCCGGCCCCGGCGAGAATGCGGCCGGCGGGCAGGAACTTGAAGCCGGTGACCGCATCGAGGAACGCGGCTTCGTGCTCGCCGCTCCGCTCGGCCTGCGCGACCGCGGCGGCAACCCTGCGCCACGTCTCCGCGATCGACGCCTCGGCCGATCCGTCCGGCCGAACGTGCCGGTACTTCGTCGACCAGATGTGCCGGGAGAGTTCGTCCTCGAGCATCCCGGGCCTCCCCGGGCGCTCAGACCTCTGCCCGGTCTTCGTCCTTGGATACCTTGCCGACCGCTTGCACGAGCTCGGCCAACGAGCGCATCCGGAGCTTGCGCATGACCCTCGCGCGGTGCAGCTCGACAGTGCGCTGGCTCACGCCGAGGTCCATTGCGATGACCTTGTTCGCCTGGCCGCTGACGACGCGATGCATGACCTCGGCCTCGCGCGGCGTCAGCGTCTTGATGCGCTCGCGGATCTCCCGCTCCTCGCGCCGCGCGGCGCGGCGCGCCTTGTCCTGCTCGAGCGCCTGGTGGATGCGGTCGATCAGCTCCTGATCGCGGAACGGTTTCTGGATGAAGTCGGCCGCGCCTCGTTTCATCGCGGTGACGGCCATCGGGACGTCGCCGTGACCGGTAATGAAGATCAGCGGTGCTTCGGAGTGCGACTCGAGCAGGCGCTGCTGCAGCTCGAGGCCGCTCATGCCGGGCATCCGGATGTCGCTGACGATGCAGGCGTGGCGATCCGGATCGTAGGCGTCGAGGAAATCGAGCGCGGAGCCGTAAACCTCGTGCGCGAGACCGACCGATTCGAGCAGGATCGCGAGCGAATCGCGCACGGCTTCATCATCGTCGATGACGTAAACCAGCGGCTCCTCGTTGCTCATTCGCCGTCTCCTTCGCTTGCAGCCGGCAGCTCGACCCGGAAGATCGCTCCGCCTTCCGGGTTGTCCTCGTAATCGAGCGTACCGCCGAAAGCTTGAACAATCGTTCGGCTGATCGCAAGGCCGACGCCGAGCCCGTTGCTCTTCGTGGTGACGAACGGATGAAAGATGTTCCCGGCGAGCGATTTGGAGACGCCGGGCCCATGATCCGTCACGGACACCCGTACGCCGCCGTTCGCGGCGAGCTCGGTCGAGACGACGATGCCGCGGTTCCTCTCCGGCCCGTCGCGCATCGCGTCGACGGCGTTCCGCGTCAGATTCAGCAGGACCTGCTGCAGCTGGATCGCATCGGCGCGGACCGGCGGGAGCCCCTCGCCGAGCTTGAGCCGGATCGGCACGCCGGCGGCGTGCGAGTCCGCCTCCATCAGATCCCGTACGTCCAGGATCACGTCGTTCAAGTCGAGCCGCTCGGACCGGTCCTCTTGTCGCCTGATGAACTTGCGAACGTTCTCGATGACCTGCCCCGCACGCCTCGCCTGCGTATCGATCTTCGCGCAGATCTCGTCGAGCGCCTTGGCGTTCACAGGCTCCCGCTGCAGCACCCGCCGAGCCGCCTGCGCGTAGGTTGCGATCGCGCTAAGCGGCTGATTGATCTCGTGCGCGATGCCTGCGGCCATCTCGCCCATCAGGTTGAAGCGGTCGACGTGCGCGAGGCGGCTCTCGAGCGAGCGGGCATGCTTCTCGGCCTCGCGCTGCGCGGTCAGGTCCCGGATGATCGCGACGAAGCGCCTGCGGTCGTCGCTGATCGCCTCGCCGACCGACAGCATGATCGGGAAGCGGGTCCCGTCGCTCCGCACGGCCTCGACCTCGCGGCCGATGCCGATGATCTTCGCCCGGCCCGTCTCGAGATACCGCTGCATGTACTTCCTGTGCAGCGAGCGGTCGGGCTCCGGCATCAGGATCTCGACCGGTCCGCCGATCGCGTCGTCCGCGGAATGGCCGAACATCCGCTCCGCCGCGCGGTTGAACGCAAGGATCGTGCCCTCCTCGTCGATGACGACCATCGCGTCGACGGCCGCGTCGAACAACGCACGGAGCTCCGCGTTCGCCATCATCGCATCGCGCTGATCGACCCGGTGGGGCATACGCACTTACCCGAATACGGCTACGGATTTCATCTGATCGGCGGCGGGCAGCGCGGACGCCACAATGCGGCCTCCAAATACCTCGTTGCTTTGATGGCTACACGCCCCGCGCACATTCTCGTCGTTCTCGAGGCGGATGCGAAGCATCAGCCGGCGCTCGACCGCGGCATCTGGCTCGCGGAGCGCACCGGTGCGACGCTCGACCTCCTCGTCTGCGACTACGATCAGGACCTGTCGGCCGGTTCCGGACAGTTCGATTCGGCCGCGCTCGAGTCCGCGCGCCGGCGCCTCCTCGCGTCGCACCGGCACACGCTCGACGCCCGGGCCCGGCCCCTCTCGGCACGCGGCATTTCGGTCCGAATCGACGTGCGCTGGGAGCACCCGCTCGACGCGGCGGTTCTCAGGAAAGCCGCCGAGACTGGCGCGGACCTCGTGGTCAAGTCCACACACTACCACGCCGGCCTCGGCCGCACGCTCTTCTCCGCCGCCGACTGGAACCTGATGACGCGGTGCCCCGTCGACCTGTGGCTCGTGAAGCCGCGTCCGATCGCGCAGAAGCCGACGATCCTGACCGCGATCGATCCCCGGCCCAACCTCGATGGGGCCGGGCCCATCGACGAGCGGATCCTCGAGACCGGCATCGCGCTCGAGCGCGCGCTCCGCGGCGAGCTGCACGTCTTTCACGGCTTCGATATCTCGGCCGCCCTCGCCGTGTCGGCCGAAGCGTTCTCCGCGCCGATCTCGGCGCCTGCACGCGACTTGAAGAGCGCTCTGATGCGCGAGCATCTCGATGCCGTGCTCGGGCTGACGGACCGGCACGGGCTCGAGCGCGAGCGCGTGCACGTGCACGAAGGACCGGTGCGTCAGCTGCTCGTCGCGTGGACCCGCGGCATGAACGTCGACGTGCTCGCGATCAGCGCGGTGTCCCGCGGCCGCCGCGACGCGCGATGCATCGGCAGCACGGCCGAACGCGTGCTCGACGAGATTCCGTGCGATCTCCTGATCGTCGCGCCGCCGGCAACGGGATCGGGGACGGTCAGCACGACCTGATACCGAAGCCGCGCCCGAACGACTCCGTGCGTGGGCGGCGCCCCGCTAGGTCGCCGGCAGCACGACGACGTCGCCCGGGACCTCGTCGATCACCCGTTCCGCGGTCGAGCCGAGGATGCTGCCGCGCGCCGGGCGCGGCGCGCTGCCGACGACGATGACGCCGGCGCCGACCTGCTCGGCCACCTGTGCGATGCCCTCGTACGACGAGCCCTCGACCGCGTGGACACGGTTACGCGGCAGTCGGCACTCGTCGGCGAACTTCTGCCGGTCGAAAAAGATGCCTTCGCCGCGATACACCGTGACCGCGTAGAGCTCCGCGTCGAGCAGCTCCGCGATTCGATGCGAGAGGTCGACGATGCGGCGGTTCAGCTCGGCGTAAACGCCGTCCTCCGGGCGCACCTTCACGGCGGCGAGCACGGTCTTCGGCACGCCGACCTGGTTCGGGCTCGCAAGCAGGATCGGCCGCGAGCAGTTCCGTATCAGCGTCCAGTCGGCCGTCTGCATCAAGCGGCGGCGCAACGGCCCGCGCGGCGACGCCGTCTTGATCACGAGGTCCGCACCGGACTCGGTGGCCGCCTGCGCGATCGCGGCCCGCCAGTCGCGGTTCGCCTCGACGCGCACCGAGATCGAAAGCCCTTCCTGACGAGGCTTCTCGATCAGGCGCTCGATCCAGCTCTGCGTGCGCTCGATCAGACGCGCCTGCGCCTCGGCATCCGCGGCGGATTCGGGGTCGACGCAGCAGTAGAGCTCGAGCTCGGCGCCGTTGCGCCGCGCGAGCCACTCGCCCTTCTCGAGCGCCGCCTGGACCAGACGCCGCGGATCGATGATGACGAAGATCTTGCGGACCTGAAGAGTCGGGCTCGGCGCGGCCATGTCTCGTCCCCCTGGCGGAATCCCTGCTTGTTCGAATCGCTTCTCGTGGCGTCGCCCGCCGCTCGGGCCGGGCGACCTCTAGATTCTCATAAGCGGCCGCACGGCTCCACAAGCACGGAAGCCCGCACCGTCAGCGCAGATACGCCTCGGCCGCGTAGCGGCGCATCATACGATGGCTGTGGAACAGCGACGCATTGCGCGAGATCACGCCGAGCATCAGCTCGATCCAGGCCGACGTGTCGGCATAGAGGGGCAGCACGACCTCGTCGAGCTTTTGATAGAGCGAGCGCGCGTCGTTCTCGGTGCCGCTCGGACCGCCGTCGCCAATCGCCCAGCCGGTGACGCCTTCGACGTGGCCCTCGACCCACCATCCGTCGAGCACGCTCAGGTTCGGCACGCCGTTCAGCGCCGCCTTCATGCCGCTCGTTCCCGATGCCTCGAGCGGCGGGAGCGGCGTATTGAGCCACACGTCCGAGCCCGCGATCATCGCGAGGGCGGTATCCATGCCGTAGTTCGGCAGGAAGGCGATCGGGATCGAATCCGCGAGCTCCCGCGCGAGGCGGTGCAGCCGCTCGATCGCCCTTTTGCCCGAGTCGTCACGGGGATGCGCCTTGCCGGCCAGGACGATCTGGAACGGATGGCGAGCGGCGATCGCGCGGAGCGCCGCGACGTCCTCGAACAGGAGCTCCGGACGCTTGTATTGCGTCATGCGCCGTCCGTACCCGATCAGCGGCACGTCCAGGTCGAAGACGACGCCGCACTGCGCCTCGATCCGCTCGATCAGCGCGCGCTTCGCGCGCCGATGACCCTCCCAGAGCTCCTCCCCCGGCACGCGCCGGTCCGCCTGCATCAGGAGCTCGGGCTCGACGCACCAGCCGGGCACGTATCGGTCGTACAGCGCGGCGATCTCGGCATGCGCCCACGTGAACGGATGGATGCCGTTCGTGATCGCGCTGACGCCATAGCCCG
>CAZKNH010000035.1:0-30535 GCA_964553875.1 uncultured Gammaproteobacteria bacterium
TGTCTGACACGATTTTCCCCGCGGACACGATTTTCCCGGTCAGGCGGCTCGATCGGCTCCGCTCCTTTCGTTCGTGCTCGACCGAGCGGATAGCAAGAACCATACCGCCGCCGAAACGGCGTCTTGCGCGCCCGGCTCCGCACCGATACCGTGGACTGCGGCATAATCGGCTCGAAGCCCGATCGGAGCTGCAAGATGGTTAACCGGTCGTTGACGGTTGCGGCTGCGGCGTGTGCCGCCGCGCTATGGCACGGGGACGCTGCCGCTCAGTTCTTTCCCGTGAACCTGCCGAACAGCGATTTCCGGTGGGTGTGGGGCGAGGCGATCACCGACGAACGTCAAAAACGGTCGCTGCGCGACTTCTCGTCGAGCGGTCACGAGGCGGGCTTCTCGTGCCAGCTGACCGGAGCGCTCCGGCCCGGCTCCCGCATCGACGAGCTCGAGCTTCGGCGTCTCGAGATGGAGCTCAGCATCAGCCTTTACTTCATTCAGGCCGCGACACGCGTCCTGAACGAGCTCGACTATCAGCGCGACCTCGATTGGGCGGTGCTCGATTGCAAGCTGCCGGAGGCACGCGAGCCGGACCCGGAGGCGCAGCAGGAGCGGCTCGACCGGCTGCGCGAGCGCGCGCTGCGCCGACAGGCCGAACGGCGGGAGCGGCGAGGACAGTCCGAGAACTAGGCGGCGAAAGCCCCGACGCTCGCGACGGCGACCTCGCCGCGGTCACAGGTAGCCGGCGCGCTCGGCGTCGTCCAGGACCGAGGCCGAGTCGATCGTCTCGATGCCGTGCTCGGCGGCGCGCTCGCGCGCCGGCACGTCGTCCATCAGCACGAGCGCGCCCGGATGGCGGAGCGCGAGCGCGATCGTGCTCGCCTCCCCGATCCCGAGATCGGGGAAAGCCCACGTATCGCTCGGCGTCGGCGCGCCGCGAATCCAGCCGTCGCGCATCGCCTCCGACAGCTCGCGTGCGCCGGGTTTGTTGCCGCCCGCCATGACCTCGTCGAGCACGGCGCGCGTGACGACGACGCGTCCGTAGAGTCGACGCAGCACGTCGAACCGTTTCGCGGCCGCGAGCGCGATCAACGGGCTCGCGTCGGCGATGACCGGGCGCGGATCGCTCAAGCCCATGCGCGCAGTCTAAGGAACGGCCGCGGCCTTGCGCTACGCGTTCCCGTCCGCCGACACGAGCTCTACGCGAAGCGAGAAGGCTTTCGCTCGGGAAGGACCGGCTTCGACCTGGCTACTCGGTCCCGAGGCCGCCGCCGAGCGCAACGTAGAGCGCGATCAGATTCGCAGCTTCGATGCGGCGGATCGTGAGCAACGCCTGCTCCGCGGCGAACAGGTTGCGCTCCGCATCGAGGACCTCGAGGTAGCTCACGACGCCCGCGGCGTAGCGTCGGCGTGCGAGCTCCGCGAGCTCGCGCTGCGCTTCGGTCGCGCGCTGCTGCGCTTCGACCTGCTCGGCGAGATAGCGCCGGCCGGCGAGCGCGTCCGCGACCTCGCGGAAAGCCGTCTGGATCGTCCGCTCGTATTCGGCGATCGCGGCGTCCTCGCGCGCCTCGGCGATCGTCACGAGCGCACGTCTGCGCCCGAGGTCGAACAGCGGCACCGTGAGCGCCGGCCCGATCGCCCATGTGCGCCCGTCCTGGCTGAACATCCCGTCGAGCTCGCTCGACGCATAACCCGACGTCCCGGTCAACGTGATCGACGGGAAGAAGGCCGCGCGTGCGGCGCCGATGTTCGCGCGAGCCGCGACGAGCCGCTGCTCGGCGGCGATGATGTCGGGACGCGCCGTGAGGAGCTCCGAAGGCAGCCCCGCCGCGAGCGGCACGTCGCTCGCCTGCTGGCCGAGCGGCGCGGGCTCCGGGAGCTCCTCGTCGAGCGGTCCGCCGACGAGCACCGTCAGCGCGTTGCTCGCCTGCGCGCGCGTGAGCTTGAGCGCGGCGAGCTCGGTCTCGGCCTGCGTCAGCAACGTCTCGACCTGTGCGACCTCGAGCGCGGACACCGCGCCCGCGTCGAGCCGGCGCTCGGCGATCTCGAGCTCCTGACGACGGCTCGCAACCGTCGCCTCGGCCAGCCCGACCCGTGCATCCGCCTCGAGCAGCGCGAGATACGTGTCCGCGACCTCGCGGATCAGCGACAACGCGAGCGCGCGTGCCGCCGCCGTCGACGCGAGATATTCGGCGAGCGCCGCTTCCTTCAGGTTGCGGACGCGTCCCCAGAAGTCGAGCTCGAAAGCGGACACGCCGAGCCCGGCCGTGCGGCTCTCGAGCGTGCCGCCCGCCGCCGACGGGAAGCCGCCGATCGCGCCGCCGGCGACCATCCTCGAGCGAGTCGCTTCCGCGCTTGCGCCGAGCGTCGGCACGCGATCGGCGCGCTGCACGCGAAACGCGCCCCGTGCCTCGTCGATCCGCGCGACGGCGACCTCGAGGTCGCGGTTGCGCTCGAGGGCGGCCGCGATCAGCGTCTCGAGCCGGGCGTCTTCGATGAACGTCGTGAAGTCGATGTCGGGCGCACGTACGCCGTCGAGCGGGTCGCCCGCGTACTCGGCCGGAAAGCCCGCGGCGGTCGGCAGGTCGGGGCGCACGTGGGGCGGCGCGAGCTCGCAGCCGGCAAGCGCGAGGACGCACGCGCCGAAGGCGGTCCTGCGTCGGAGGCTCCTCATGCGGACGAGCGAGTGCAAGGCGTGTGCCACGCGCAGGCGCGGAACTGCCGGTCGCGCCGCAGGAGCCGCCGTCAGCCCGAAGCCGGTGCGTCTCGCACGCCCGTGTCGCGGTGGCGCGCGAGCTCGGGCCGCCGTGCGACCCAGCGGCGAATCGCCACGTAGAAAAGCGGCGTGAAGAAGATGCCGAAGAGCATGGCGGCGATCATGCCCCCCATGACGCCCGTGCCGACCGCGATGCGGCTCGCGGCGCCGGCTCCGGACGACGTCACGAGCGGAACCATCGCGAAGATGAACGTGAAAGACGTCATCAGGATCGGCCTGAGCCTCAATCGCACCGCCTCGAGCGTCGCGTCGAGCAGCGGCTTGCCCTCCGCTTCTTCCTCGAGCGCGAATTGCACGATCAGGATCGCGTTGCGCGCCGAGAGCCCGATGATCGTGATCAGGCCGATGTTGAAGTAAACGTCCGCCGGAAGCCCTCGGGCCATCGAGAAGAGCACCGCGCCGAGCACGCCGAGCGGCACGACGAGAAGCACCGCGGCCGGGACGGCCCAGCTCTCGTAGAGCGCCGCGAGCACGAGGAAGACGACGATCACGGACAGCGCGAGCAGTGAGCCGACCTGGCCCGCGGCCTGCCGCTCCTCGTACGAGATGCCGGTCCACTCGAACGCGAAGCCTTCGGGCAGCATCGCAGCGAGGCGCTCCATCTCGTTCATCGCCTCGCCGGTCGAGCGGCCGGACGCCGGCGAGCCCGAGATCGTCATCGCAGGATACCCGTTGTAACGCGTGAGCTCGCTCGGACCCGACGTCCATTCGACGGTCGTGAACGCGCCGAACGGCACCATCGCGCCGGCGGAGTTCCGCACCTCGAGGTCGAGGACGTCGCGCGGCGTCATCCGCTCGGCCGCCGTCGCCTCGACGAGCACGCGCAGGATGCGGCCCTCGCGGCTGAAGTCGTTCGCATACGCACCGCCCATCGCGATCGCGAGCGTCGAGTTGACGTCGGCGATCGAGAGGCCGAGCGCACGCGCGGTGATGCGGTCGATATCGACGCGAAGCTGCGGCGCGTCCGGCTGCCCCTCCGGCCTGACCTGAGCGAGCAGCGGGCTCTGCGCCGCGAGCCCGAGCAGCTGGTCGCGCGCCGCGACGAGCGCCGCATGACCATGGCCGCCGCGGTCCTGCAGCATGAATGCAAAACCGCTCGACTCGCCGAGCTCGGGGATCGGCGGCGGATTCAGCGCGAAGACGAGCGCCTCCTTGATCGTCGACAGCGCGGCCGTCGCTTTGGCGACGAGCGCGTCCGCGCGGCCGGCAGCGCCGCGGTCCTCCCACGGCGCGAGCGTGATGAACGCCATCGCGTTCGCCTGACCCTGTCCGAAGAAGCTGAAGCCCCGCACGAGCGCGGTGCCCGCGACGTTCGGGTCCTCCCGGTAGTACGCGATCACCTGGTCGATCGCGCGCTCGGTCTGCTCCATCGTCGCGCCGGGCGGCGCCTGCATGATCGTGAGCAGAACGCCCTGATCCTCGAGCGGCACGAAGCTGCTCGGCATCCGCACGAACAGCGTGCCCGCGACGATCGCGAGCACGGCGAACACGGCGAGAAAGCGCAGCGGGCGCATCAGTAGCCAGCGGACCGAGGCCTGGTAGCGGTCGGTCGTGCGGCGGAAGCCCGTGTTGAACGCCGCGAAAAAGGGGGCGAGCGGTCGACGGCGTCCGCGCTCGGCCGTTCCCGCCTCCGGGTGATGAGGCTTCAGCAGCGTCGCGCAGAGCGCCGGCGTCAGCGTCAGCGCGAGCAGCGCCGAGAACGCGATCGACGTGACGAGCGTCAGCGAGAACTGGCGGTAGATACCGCCAGTCGAGCCGGGGAAGAACGCCATCGGCACGAAAACCGACGTCAGCACGAGCGTGATGCCGATGATCGCGGCCGTGATCTGCTCCATCGCCTTCACGGTCGCCTCATGAGGCGGCAGCCGTTCCTCGGTCATGATCCGCTCGACGTTCTCGACGACGACGATCGCGTCGTCGACGAGGATGCCGATCGCGAGCACCATCGCGAACAACGTCAGCACGTTGATCGAGAAACCGAACGCCCAGAGGCCGAGCGCGCCGCCCGCGAGCGCGATCGGCACGACGATCGCGGGAATCAGCGTCGCCCGCCAGCTCTGCAGGAACAGGAACATCACGAGGACGATCAGCCCCATCGCCTCGGCGAGCGTCATCAGCACCTCCTCGATCGAGATGCGGATGAACGGCGTCGTGTCGTACGCGATCGTCCAGTCGATGTCGTCCGGGAAGCCGGCGGCGAGCTCGTTCATCCGCGCCGCGACGCGTTCCGCCGTCGCGAGCGCGTTCGCGCCGGTCGCGAGCTGAATCGCCATGCCGGCGGCCGGCCGGCCATCGAGCTCCATGCTGAAGAGGTAATTCTCGGCGCCGAGCTCGACGTCGGCGACGTCGCGGAGCCGGATCGCCGAGCCGTCGGGATTCGCGCGCAGGATGATCGATGCGAACTCTTCCGGTGTGGAGAAACGGCCGCGCGTTTGAATCGTCGCGTTGATCTCGGTGTTCTCGGCGAGCGGCAGATTGCCGAGCGCGCCGCCGGCCGCCTGACTGTTCTGCTCCTGCACGGCGGCGAGCACGTCGGAAGCGGACAGCCTGTAGCTGGCGAGGCGGTCGGGGTCGAGCCAGATCCGCATCGCATACGGCGACGCGAACAGGAACACCTCGCCGACGCCCGCGACGCGACGCAGCTCGTCGACGACCCGCGTCGACGCGAAACTGCCGAGCTCGAGCGTGTCCGTCGCGCCGCTCCGCGACGTCAGCGCGGCGATCATCAGGAAGCTCGACGACGCCTGGAATACCTGGATGCCCTGCCGACGGACCTCCTCCGGCAGCCGCGCCTCGACGGCCCGCAGCCGGTTCTGCACCTCCATCTGCGCGACGTCGATGTCCGTCCCCGACTCGAACGTGACGTCGATCGACGCGGTGCCGCTCGAGCGGCTCGTCGACGACATGTAGAGGAACCCTTCGACGCCGTTCAGCTCCTGCTCGATGACCTGCGTGACGTTCGTCTCGAGCACGGACGCGTCAGCGCCCGGATACGTCACCTCGATCGTCAGCGACGGCGGTGCGATCGACGGGTACTGCTCGATCGGCAGCGCGCGCAGCGCGAGGAGCCCGGCGAGAAGGATCGTGAGTGCGATGACCCACGCGAATACCGGGCGGTCGATGAAGTAGCGCGGGATCACGGCGCGGCGGGCTCCGGACCGGCGTCGGACGCGTCGGCGCGGGAATCGACGGCCGCGACGTCGTCGACAGGCTCGACCTCGACGCGCTGTCCCGGCTGCACGCGCTGCAGCCCGTCGACGATCACGCGGTCGCCGGCTTCGAGACCCGCGAGCACGGCCCACCGGCCGTCGCGCATCTCGCCGAGCTCGACCGGCCGCGACACTGCCTCGCTCTCCGGACCCACGACCATCACGCTCGCGCCCTGCTCCGAGAAGAGCACCGCGCGCTGCGGGATCAGCGTGACGTCCGGGCGGACGCCGACGACGACGCGCGCGCGGACGAATTGGCCGGGGAGGAGCAACCAGTCCGGATTCGGGAACTCGGCGCGGAGCGCGGCCGTGCCGGTCTCGACGTCGAACGACAGGTCGAGGAAGTCGACGCGGCCCTCGTGCTCGTACACGCTGCCGTCCTCGAGGACCAGCGTGACCGTTACGCTCGTCAGCGCGGGCACCTGCAGTGTGCCCGCGGCGATCTGCCTCCTGACCTCGAGCAGCTCGCCGCTCGATGCGGAGAAGTTCACGTAGATCGGGTCGAGCTGCTCGATCCGCGTCAGGAGCGTCGCTTGCGTCGCGCTGACGAGCGCGCCTTCGGTCACCTGCGCGCGTCCGGCGCGGCCCGAGATCGGCGCCGTGACGGTCGTGAAGCTCAGGTCGAGCTCCGCGCGCTCGAGCTCGGCGCGGGCCTCGGCGACGCCGGCCTCGGCCGTTCGGAGCCGCGCCACGGCCGCGTCGTACTCCTGCTCGCTGACGGCGCGGTCGGCCAGCAGGTCGTCATAGCGCTCGACCTCGCGGCGCGCGTTCTCGACCTCCGCTTCGGCGCGGGCGACCGCGGCGTGTGCCGCATTCACGGCGGCGCGCATCTCGCGCGGGTCGATCAGGAAGAGCTCCTGACCTTCCGCGACGTTCGAGCCCTCGTCGTAAAGTCTGCGCTCGACGATGCCGTCGACGCGGGCGCGCACCTCGGCCGTGCGGTAGGCTTGCACGCGGCCCGGGACCTCCTCGACGTCCTCGAGCGGCCGAGGCTCCGCGACGACGACACTGACCGCCGGAGACGGCGGCGTCATCGGCGCCTGCGGCGCGTCGCCGCCGCAACCGGCAACGAGCGCCGCCGCGCTCGCAGCGATGCGGTTCCGGCGGGCATGCATGCCCCGGCGACTGCAAGCCCTATGCCGATTCGCGGGAAATCGGGGTCAGACCCCGTTTTTCCGCGGAAGAGCCGTCGCGACTCGATGAAAGAGGGCTCTGACCGATTGCGCCTGATGTCCTGGGAAAGTCCAGCGGCTACTCAACGAAAAAAGGGCGCTGACCCCGATTTGTCCCCTGTCAGGCGTCGAGGGCGACCTGCATCAGCATCATCACGACGACACCGCCCAAGAGCGCGAACGTCGCGAGGTCCTGGTGCGGACCGCGATGCGTCTCCGGGATGATCTCGTCGCTGATGATGAAAAGCATCGCGCCGGCCGCGATGCCGAGGATCACCGGCATCGCCGGCTCGGCGAGCGACAGGGCCGCCGCGCCGATCACGCCGGCAGCGGGCTCGACGAGGCCCGTGAGGCTCGCGACGGCGAACGCGACGCCGCGACCGTAGCCGATCGCAAGGAGCGACACCGCGACCGCGAGCCCCTCTGGGATGTTCTGCAGGCCGATGCCGAGCCCGAGCGCGATGCCGTTCGGGACGTTACCGCCCGCGAAGCCGACGCCGACGGCCATGCCTTCCGGGAAGTTGTGCAGCGTGATCGCGATCACGAAGAGCCACAACCGACTGAACTGCGTGTGCTCGGGCCCCTCGCGCCCACGGTCGAAGTGCTCGTGCGGCGCGTAGCGGTGCACGAGATAGAGACCGCCCGCGCCCGCGAAGACGCCGAGGACGACGGTGAACGCGCCCGTGCCTATCCGGAAGAACCGCCCGCTCTCGGCGTACGCGAACGCGGGCTCGAGCAGCGAGAAGAACGACGCGGCGAGCATCACGCCGGCTGCGGCGCTGATGAGGCCGACCATCGTGCGCGCGGTCGGCCGCCTGATGAAGAACACCGCGAGCGCACCGATGCTCGTGCCGAGCCCCGCAAGGAAGCTCGTGACCGCGCCGAGCCAGAAGACGTCGACGTCAGCGGTCGGCAACGACACGCCCTTCCACGCTGCGGCCTCGTGCCGCAAGCCGCGCGACGAGCTTGCCGAGCTCCCGCAGCCACAGGACGGAGCTTCCGACCGCGGTGCACAAGAGCCAATCGCCGAGATCGAGCGGGACCGTCGAGAACGCCTGCTGCAGGAACGGCACGTAGATCACGGCGAGCTGAAGCGCGACGGACAAGAGCACCGCGCCCCAGAGCCAGCCGTTCGCGGCGAGATCCCGAAACGCGCTCCGCTCGTCCGAACGCGAATTGAAAACGTTGAAGAGCGACAACATCACGATCGTATTGAAGGCCATCGTCTGTCCGTAGCGGAGCTCCCCTTCGCCTTCGACGAAGCCGCCCGGCAGGCTCGCGTCGAGCACGAGCAGCGTCCCGAGCGCGAAGATCACGCCGACGCCGAATATGCCTCGCCACATTCTCGCCGTGATCACACCCTCGCCGCGCGGCCGCGGCGGCCTTGCCATCGTCTGCCCGTGCGGCGGGTCGAGGCCGAGCGCGAGCGCCGGCGCGCCGTCCGTGACGAGATTGATCCAGAGGATCTGCGTCGCGAGCAACGGCAGCACGAGCCCGCCGTCCGCGACGGCCGCGGTGAGCCCCAGCGCGTCCGCGAACAGCACGCCGAAGAACATGATCAGGATCTCGCCGATGTTGCACGACAGCAGGTAACGGAGGAACTTGCGGATGTTCGCGAAGATCGCACGCCCCTCCTCGACGGCCGCGACGATCGTCGCGAAGTTGTCGTCCGCGAGGACCATGTCGCCTGCCTGCTTGGACACGTCCGTGCCCGTGATGCCCATCGCGACGCCGATGTCCGCCGCCTTGAGCGCCGGCGCGTCGTTCACGCCGTCGCCGGTCATCGCGACGGTCAGCCCCTGCCGCTGCAGCGCGCCGACGATGCGCAGCTTGTGCTCAGGATTCACGCGCGCATAGACGGAGACCTCCTGCACGATCCGGTCGAGCTCGTCGTCCGTCATCCTCTCGAGCTCGGCCCCGGTCACGACCCGGCCGCTGCCCGCGATACCGAGCTCGCGCGCGATCACGACCGCGGTGCGCGGATGATCGCCGGTGATCATGATCGAGCGGATGCCCGCCTGCTTCGCACGGGCGGCCGCCTCCTTTGCCTCTGCGCGCGGCGGATCGATCATGCCGACGAGCCCGACGAAAACGAGGTCCCGTTCCACGTCGCCTCGCACGCGGTCGCCGTTCAGCGCCGTTTCGGGCAGCTCGCGGAACGCGAGCCCCAGCGTGCGCAGCGCCTCGTCGGCAAGCGCTTCGTTCGTCGCGAGGATCTCGGCCCGGCGCTCGTCCGTGAGCACGCGCGTCGACTCGCCGACGAGCTCCGCCGCGCAGCGGCCGAGCAGCACGTCGGGAGCACCCTTCGTCATCAGCACGAGACCGCCGCCCTGCGCGGCGCGGTGCGCGGTGCTCATGAGCTTTCGCTCGGAAGAGAACGGGATCTCCGCGAGCCGCGGCCAATCGGTCTCGAGCGCGTCGGCGGTAAGCCCCGCCTTGCGCGCCGCGACGATCAGCGCGCCTTCGGTCGGATCGCCGTGCACGATCCACGTGCCGTCGTCGCCCTGCGCGAGCGCCGCGTTGTTCGCGCGCTCCGCGATCGTCAGCGCGCGCTCGAGCTCGATGCGGAGCGGCCCTTCGATCTCGCCGCCGCCGTGCCGGCGGACCTCGCCTTCGGGCGCGTAGCCCGTGCCCGACAGCTCGGCCCGGCCGCTCGCCGTGACGATGGCCCGCACCGTCATCTCGTTGCGGGTCAGCGTGCCGGTCTTGTCGGACGCGATCACGTCCGCGGAGCCGAGCGTCTCGACGGCCGCTAGCCTGCGCACGATCGCGTTGCGCTTCGCCATGCGTTGCACGCCGAGCGAGAGCACCGCGGTCACGATCGCGGGCAGCCCCTCGGGCACGGCTGCGACCGCGAGCGCGACGCCGAAGATCAGCACGTCGAAGAGGTCCGAGAAACCGTCTATGTCCGTAACGAGCAGGATCGTGCCGACCATCACGAGCGCGATCACGACGACGATCGCGCCGAGCAGCTTGCCTACGCGGTCGAGCTCGGCTTTGAGCGGCGTCTCGTCGTCGGGCGTCTCCTTCAGGAGCCCGGCGATCCGGCCCATCTCGGTGCGCATCCCGGTCGCGGTCACGACCGCGCAGCCGCGCCCGTACGTCACGGACGTGCCGCTCCACACCATGTTGCGGCGGTCACCGACGACGGCCTCCTCGGCGAGCGTCGCCGTATCTTTCTCGACGGCCTCGCTCTCGCCGGTCAGCGCGGCCTCCGACACCGTGAGCGACGTCGAGCGGATCAGGCGGCCGTCCGCCGGGATCGTGTCGCCCTCCTCGATCAGCATGATGTCGCCCGGAACGAGCTCCGTCGCCGGGATGCTGCGCCGCTCCCCGCCTCGCAGCACGGTCGCCGTCGCGGCCGACATCTTGCGCAGCGCCGCGAGCGATTGCTCGGCACGCGCCTGCTGCACGTAGCCCATGAACGCGTTGATCAGCACGATCGCGAAAATCGCGATCGCCTCGTACGGCAGCGCGGAGTCGCGCTCGACGAGCCACAGCGCGGCCGAGATTGCCGCCGCCACGAGCAGCAGGATCACGAGAACATCGGTGAACTGCTCGAGGAACCGCTTCCAGCCGGGCGTGCGGCGGGTCTCGATCAGCCGGTTCGGGCCGTAGCGCGTGCGGCGCGCGCGTGCCTCTTCTTCGTCGAGCCCGGTCTCTGGATTCGTGCCGAGCTCGGCCAGCACGTCGTCGACGTCCCGCAGGTACGCCGGCTTCCCTTCGCGCGGGGCAGGTCGTTCGCTCATCCGTGTCGCGTGACTATGTCCGAGCCGGGCATGACGGCCGATCGAAAATGATGTCAGACACGTTGTTCACCACCGTCGTCCCAAGACCTGGGTGACACAGTGAACAACGTGTCTGACACGATTTTCGCTCAGATCCGATAGCGATGCGGCACGAATGGCAGCGGCACGACGCGCATCGGGATCGGCTGACCGCGCACGGTCGCGACGAGCTCCCGCTCGGGTTGCGCGGCGTCGGCATCGACATAGCCCATCGCGATTGGCCGCTTCAGCGTCGGCGCGAAACCGCCGCTCGTGACTCGGCCGACGGTTCGGCCGTCCGCATCGGCGAGCTCGCTTCCGGCGCGGACCGGCACGCGCGATTCCGTCGCGAGCCCGACGCGGCGCCTCGGCGGACCGTCGCGGAGCTGCCGCTCGATCGTGTCCGCTCCGGGATAGCCGCCCGCCCGCGCACCGCCCGGCCGGCGCGCACGCGCGATCGTCCATGTGAGATCCGCTTCGATCGGCGTCGTCGTCTCGTCGAGCTCGTTGCCGTAGAGGCAGAGCCCGGCCTCGAGCCGCAGCGTATCGCGCGCACCGAGTCCGGCAGGCGCCACCTCGGGATGCGCGAGCAGTGCGCGCGCGAGCGCCTCGGCTTCGCTCGCCGGCACCGAGACCTCGAACCCGTCCTCGCCGGTATAGCCCGCGCGGCTCACGATACACTCCGTGCCGGTGACGACGACGCGCCGGACGTCCATGAACCTGAGCGACGCGGCGTCCGGCGCGAGCGGCTCGAGCACGTCCGCGGCCTTCGGCCCCTGCAGCGCGAGCAGCGCGCGGTCCGAAAGCATTTGCACACGGCAATCGTCGTACCCGATCTCTTGCACGTGCGCTTCGATCCTCGCGAGATCGTCCGCCTTGCGCGCGGCGTTCACGACGAGCAGGAACCCTTCGTCGAGCCGCGCGACCATCAGGTCGTCCAGCACACCGCCCGCCTCGCTCGTCAGCATCGCGTAGCGCTGCCGCCCTTCCCCGAGATTCACGAGATCGGTCGGCATCAGCGCCTCGAGCGCCGCTGCGGCATCCTCGCCCGTGACGAGGATCTGCCCCATGTGCGATACGTCGAACAGGCTCGCGCGCTCGCGCGTGTGCTCGTGCTCCCGGACGATGCCGGACGCGTAGCTCACCGGCAGCTCGTACCCGGCGAACGTGACCATGCGCGCGCCGAGCTCGGCGTGGAGCGCATGAAGCGGCGTGTGCTTTCCCGTCATTCGGTCGTCCCTCGGTCGGCGTCGACGTGCAGGTCGACCATCAGCTCGTTCGCGAGCCGCTCGAGATCCGCTCGAAGCGCGTCGACGTCGCTGCCTTCCGGCAGCACGAGCGACGCGCGCGCGTGGAACAGCAGCTCCGCCGACATCGACGCGCTCTCGACCTCGGTCTCGAGCTCGTCGATGTTCACGCCGTGGCGCGCGAGGACGGCGGACACGTCACGGACGATCCCCGGCCGGTCCTGACCGACCAGCTCCAGCGTCAGACGCGGCCCCGCGGGCAGCGGCACGACTTCTCCGCGCTCGACCGTCACGTGCAAGTCGCCGCCGTCGAGCTCGCGCAGCGCGCGCTCGAGCTCGGCGAGCGACGCTTCGGCAACGTCGAGCCGCACGACGCCCGCGAAGCGTCCCGCGAGATGCGCGAAGCGGCTCTCCTGCCAGCTCCCGCCGTGCTCGCGCGCGCGCTCGGCGACGCGCGCGACGACGCCCGGCCGGTCCACCCCGTTCAACGTGACGACGAGCGGAACGGTCATGTCGGCGTACCTCCTCGAGCGTCATCCGACGCAAAAGCATCGACCGGCGGGCACGTGCAGACGAGATTCCGGTCTCCGTACGCGTTGTCGACGCGCCCGACGGGCGGCCAGTACTTCGCGCGCCGAACCCCCGGCAACGGGAACACGGCCTGCTCGCGCGAGTAGCCGCGCTGCCATTCGTCGACGAGATCCGCTGCCGTGTGCGGCGCGTGCACGAGCGGATTGTCGGCAGGCGGGAGCGCGCCCGTCGCGACCGCTTCGATCTCCTCGCGGATCTTGATCATCGCGTCGCAGAACCGATCGAGCTCGTCGAGCGGCTCGCTCTCGGTCGGCTCGATCATCAGCGTTCCCGCGACCGGGAACGACATCGTCGGCGCATGGAACCCGAAATCGACGAGCCGTTTCGCGACATCGTCGACCGTGATGCCGGTGCGCTGCTTCAACGGCCGCAAGTCGAGCACGCATTCGTGCGCGACCATGCCGTTCTGGCCGGTGTAGAGCACCGGGTAGTGCGGCGCGAGCCGCCGCGCGACGTAATTCGCGGCGAGGATCGCGACCTGCGTCGCCTTGCGGAGCCCGTCCGCGCCCATCAGGCGAATATACGCCCAGCTGATCGGCAGGATGCTCGCGCTGCCGTACGGCGCCGCGGAAACCTGGCCGCCGCCGGCAAGCCCCGCGACGCGATGCCCCGGCAGGAACGGCGCGAGATGCGCCTTCACGGCGACCGGTCCGACGCCCGGCCCGCCGCCGCCGTGCGGAATACAGAACGTCTTGTGCAGGTTCAGATGCGACGCGTCGCCGCCGATCTCGGCAAGCTTCGCGAGACCGACCATCGCGTTCAGGTTTGCGCCGTCGATGAACACCTGCCCCCCGACCGCGTGCACGATGTCGCAGAGCTCCCGCACGGCGCTTTCGAACACGCCGTGCGTCGAAGGGTACGTCAGCATGATCGCAGCGACGCGCGGCCCGTATTCGTTCGCCTTCGCGCGCAGATCCTCGACGTCGACGTTGCCGTTCTCGTCGCACGCGACGACGACGACCTTGAGGCCCGCGAGCTGCGCGCTCGCGGGGTTCGTGCCGTGCGCGGAGCTCGGGATCAGGCAGACGTCGCGGTGTCCTTCGCCGCGGCTCTCGTGATAGGCACGGATCGCGAGGAGCGCCGCGTACTCGCCCTGGGAGCCCGCGTTCGGCTGGAGCGACACCGCGTCGTAGCCGGTGCACGCCGCGAGCATCCGCTCGAGGTCGCCGATCAGACGACGGAAGCCCTCGGTCTGCTCGGCCGGCGCGAACGGATGGATCGCGTTGAAGCCGGGCCAGCTGATCGGGAACATCTCCGCGGCCGCGTTCAGCTTCATCGTGCACGAGCCGAGCGGAATCATCGTCCGGTCGAGCGCGAGATCCTTGTCCGCGAGGCGGCGCAGGTAGCGCAGCATCTCCGTCTCGGAGTGGTATTCGTTGAAGACGGGATGCGTCAGATACGCGGAGCTCCGCGCGAGACCGCGCGGCAAGAGATCGGGCGCGCTCGGCTCGACCCGATCGAATTCGGGGACGCGCTGCGACGATGCGGCGCCGGATCCGCCGGCCGCGGCCTCGGCGAAGACCTGCCAAAGCGCTTCGATGTCCGCGCGGGTCACGGTCTCGTCGAGCGAGACGCCGACGCGGTCGGCATCGATCTCGCGCAGATTGATGCGCCGCCGCCGTGCCGCGGCGTGGACCTCGCGCGCTTCACCCGGGACCGCGACGGTCAGCGTATCGAACGCGGTCGCGTTCTCGATCGTGAAGCCCATGCCGCGGAGCCCGGCCGCCAGGACGCCGGTGAGCCTGCTCGTGCGCGCCGCGATCCGCCGCAGGCCGTGCGGCCCGTGATAGCACGCGTAGAGCGCGGCGATCACCGCGAGCAGCACCTGCGCCGTGCAGATGTTGCTCGTCGCCTTCTCTCGGCGGATGTGCTGCTCGCGAGTCTGGATCGCGAGCCGGTACGCGGGCTCGCCGCGCCGATCGATCGAAAGGCCGACGAGCCGCCCCGGCAGCTGACGCGTCAGCTCCGTGCGCGTCGCGATGTACGCCGCATGCGGACCGCCGAAGCCGAGCGGCACGCCGAAGCGCTGCGTCGAGCCGACCGCGACGTCTGCGCCGAGCTCGCCGGGCGGCACGAGGAGCGTCATCGCGAGCAAATCCGCGGCGACGACCGCGAGCCCGCCCTGCGCGCGCACGGTCGCGATCGCGTCGCGGTAGTCGTGCACGTCGCCGTTCGCGCCCGGATACTGGAAGAGCGCGCCGAAGCATTCGAGCCCTTCGAGGTCACGCGCCGGGTCGCCGATCACGAGCTCGAAGCCGAGCGGGCGCGCGCGCGTCGCGAGCACATCGATCGTCTGCGGGAGCACGTCCCGCGACACGAAGAAGCGCATGCTGGCCGACTTGCTGACGCGCCGGCAGAGCGTCATCGCCTCTGCCGCGGCCGTCGCCTCGTCGAGCAGCGAAGCGTTCGCGACCGGCAGTCCCGTGAGGTCGCTGACCATCGTCTGGAAGACGAACAGCGCCTCGAGCCGCCCCTGCGAAATCTCCGGCTGATAAGGCGTATACGCGGTATACCACGCGGGATTCTCGAGCACGTTCCGCTGGATCACCGGCGGCAGATGCGTGCCGTAGTAGCCGAGGCCGATGAACGACCGGAAGACCTGGTTCTGGGACGCGATCTCGCGAAGCTCCGCGAGGACCTCCGCCTCGCTCATGCCCGCCGGTAACTCGAGCGGCTCCCGCGCACGGATGTCGCGCGGCAGCGCTTTGTCGACGAGCGCGTCGAGGCTGTCGAGCCCCAGCGTCTCGAGCATCGCACGAATCTCCCCGTCGCGCGGCCCGATATGGCGATCGACGAAGCGCGCGGGCTCGAGCGCGGCGCGGTCGTTTTCTCTCGTAGCGTTCACGTCGTTCCGCTCGTGTCACGCCTGCGTCAGCTTCGCGTACGCGGCCTCGTCGAGCAGGCCGTCGAGCTCGTTGCGGTCGTCGGGCCTGACGCGCAGGAACCATCCGGCGCCCATCGGATCGCTATTGACCGTCTCCGGAGCGGACGTCAGCGCGTCGTTGACGGCGACGACCTCGCCCGCGAACGGCATCTTGATATCCGCCGCAGCCTTCACCGATTCGATGACGACGGCCTCGTCGCCTCGCACGAGGCGGCTACCGACTTCAGGGAGCTGAACGAACACGATGTCCCCGAGCTGTTCCTGCGCGTACTGCGTGATGCCGATCGTCACGGTGTCGTCATCGTCGATACGCACCCATTCGTGGTCGGCCGTGTACTTCGTCGTGCTCATCTATGCTCCCTGTCTGGTGCTTCTCCGGCGCGCGTCGCGCCGACCCGCTACCAAGATAGCGTGCGGGACGCCGAAAGCCAGCGGCAAGGGAGCCGTCAAGCGCCGGAGAGGCGGGAAGCTGCGCGCGGGCTTATGATGGTCGTCGCCGCGCCGGTGCGCGGGGAGGTCACGGTATGACAAGAAGAACACTGTCGCGCAGGGCTTTCGGTCGGTTGGCCGCGGCGACGGCGATTGCGGCTTCTTTCGCCGTAAAAGATGCGGGCGCACAGACGGAGGCGCCGCTCCGGATCGGCTTCATCGGCGCCGGACGAATGGGCGGGCCGCTCGGCCTGCGGCTCGCCGAGGCGGGCCACGAGGTCTTCTTCTCGTCCCGCACGCCGAGCGAATTGACGACGCTCGTCGAGCAGGCCGGAGGCCGGGCTCGGGCCGGCACACCGCGGGAAGCCGCCGAGTTCGGCGACGTCGTGATCATCGCCGTGCCCTACGGCGCGCTGCCGGAGATCGGCCGGGACTACGGCCCGCTGCTCCAAGGCAAGATCGTGATCGACCTCGGCAATCCGCGCGAGGACCGGGACGGGCCGATGGCGCGCGAGGCGCTCGAGAAAGGCACCGGCATCGCGTCCGCGGAGTACCTGCCGGGCGTGCGGCTCGTGCGCGCGTTCAATGCGATCAGCTTCGTCATGGTCAGGGATCAGGCGCATCGGGAAGGCGAGCGGATCGGCGTGCCGATCGCGGGCGATGACGCGCAAGCCGTCGCGGTGACCGAGCGGCTGGTCCGCGACGCGGGATTCGATCCGGTCGTCGTCGGGCCGCTCGAGACGGCCAGGCGTTTCGACGCGGGCACGAACGTTTACGTGCGAGGCATGACCGCACGCGAGCTCAGGGAAGCGTTGAACCTCGATTAGGCCGTCGATAGCCGGGCAAGCGACGTGCACTTCAAGACCTGGCACGTGATCGGCCTGATCGCCGCCGTGAGCCTCGCGGTGACGATGCAGGAGGTGACGCGCGACACGCGCTTCACCCTCGAGGCGCTCTCCCTCGCCGCGGGCGTCACGGCGCTGTCGCTGATGGGCGCGGCGGCATTCCTCGGCGGGCGTTTCAAAATTGTCGAGTCGCTCTTCGGCGGCCTCGATCGCGTCTACCTCACGCACAAATGGCTCGGCATCTGGGCGCTCGCTTTCGCATCGTTCCACTTCGCGTTCGCGGCCGAGCACGACGCGTGGATCACGATGCCGATTCTCGAGCTCCCGCGGTTCGCCACGCGGCTCGTCAGACAGCTCGCGTTCCTTGCGCTGATGCTGATCGTGCTCCTCGCGCTGAACCGCAACATTCCGTACCGCGTCTGGCGCTGGTGGCACAAGCTGTCCGGCCCGCTGTTCCTGATCGTGGTCCTGCACTGGTTGAGCTTCCGCTCGCCGATCGCGCTCGGCGAGCCGGCCGGAATCTGGCTCGCCGCGATGTCCGCGGCGGGCATCGCGGGCGCGGGCTACAAGCTCTTGCTCTATCCGTTCGTCGCCCGGCACGGCCTCTACCGCGTCGTCGCCGTGTCCCCCGGCCCGTCGGCGATGCATCTCGAGCTCGAGCCGGTGCAGCGCCCGATCGCTTTCAACCCGGGCCAGTTCGGCTTCCTCAGGATGAAGGAGGACGGGCTCCGCGAGCCCCATCCGTTCACGATCGCGAGCGGCAGCGACGGCCGCGTGCACTTCGTGATCCGCGCGCTCGGCGACTACACGCGCGAGCTCGTCGCGCGAACCGTGCCCGGCATGCACGCGGAGATCTATGGGCCTTACGGGCGCTTCGAACGCCGGCCTGCCGCGCGCGAGGTATGGATCGCGGGAGGCGTCGGCATCACCCCTTTCATATCGTGGCTCACGGACCCGAAAGCGGAACGTTTCGAGAACGTCACGCTGTTCTACTTTTTCACTCCGGGGCGGGAGTTCCCGAGCGCCGAGGTGATCCGCGGGCTCGCCGGAGAGCGCGGCGCAGCCTGCGTGCCGGTCGCAGACGGGCCTTCGAGCTCCGACTTCGCCGAGCACCTCGGCCGGATCGCCGCGGCGGGCGACCCCAAAGAGGTCGTCGTGAGCTTCTGCGGACCCGCGGCGCTGCTCGACGCGATCCGAGAACCTATTCGCGCTACCGGCATACCGGACTCGAAACTGCGCTACGAGCACGTCGAGTTCCGCTGAGCGGCCGCGTCCCGTGTCGTCCGCGGGCCTCCGGGCGGCCGACGACCGAGCGCGCCGGACTACTGCGCGAGATAACCGCCGTCGACCGCGTAGTACGCGCCCGTCACGAACGACGCCTTGTCGGAAACGAGCCAGAGCACGAGCTCCGCAACCTCGTGCGGCTCGCCGAGCCGGCCGATCGGGTGCATCCCGACGAGCGCTTCGAGCATCGCCGCGTCGAGGCTCTTCTCGATCAACGGCGTCTTGATGAACGCCGGGCCGACCGCGTTCACGCGGATCTTGTCCTGAGCGTGATCGAGCGCCGCGTTCCGCGTGAGCCCGACGAGCCCGTGCTTCGCGGCCACGTAAGCCGGCGCGTTGCGGAATCCGACCTGACCGAGAATCGACGCGATGTTCACGATCGCGCCGCCGCCCGCGGCCTTGATCGCCGGGATCTGGTAGCGCATCCCGTAAAACGCGCCCGACAGGTTGATCGCGATCACCTTGTCCCAGCCGTCGATCGGATACTCGCCGGTCGGCGCCGAAGGCCCGCCTATGCCGGCGTTGTTGACCGCGATGTGGAGCGCACCGTAGCGCTTCGTCGCCTCGGCGACGAGCGCCTCGTTGTCCGCGGCGCGGGACACGTCCGCGCGAAAGAAGAATGCATCGGCGCCGTTCGCCGCGATGCGGCGCACGGTCTCGAGACCGCCCTCCTCGTCGACGTCCGATACGACGACGCGCGCGCCGGCGCCAGCGAAGCTCTCCGCGATCGCGCGGCCGATACCGCTGCCCGCGCCCGTGACGATCCCGACTTTGCCTTGCAGCATGACGATCCCCTCCTCTGCCGCTGAAATTCGTGTCGGACACCTTTCCCGCCCGAAAAACGTGTCTGACACGATTTTCGGCCCGTTAGTCGCCCGCGCTCAGCCGCTCGAGATACTCGCGCTCCCTGACGTCGAGACTCTGCGGACCGAGCTCCTCGACCTTCTTCATGATCCTATCGAGCTCCTCACGATTCACTGGGTGCAATGACTCACGCGGGATACGTCGCCAACGCTCGATGTCGGAGCGCGTCGCGCGCGGGTAGCTCGGCTCGGCCTTCTCGCGAAACTTCCGGGCCGGAGACCGCCGCTCGAGCACCTTCAGATAGACCCAGCCGCCCAAGAGGCCGCCCAGATGCGCGAAGTGCGCGACCCGGCCGCCCCCGGAAAGCCCGCCGAAGATCGAGTAGGCCGCGAGCAGCACGATGAACCAGCGCGCCTCGATCGGGATGACACCCCAGAAGTAGATGCGGTCACGAGGCCAGAACTTCGCAAAGCCGATCAGCACGCCGAAGACGGCGCCCGAAGCGCCGACGACCGGCGCATACGGCTCGAAGAACACCGACGCGAGCGCCGCAACGATGGCGCTCGTGAAATAAAGCCCGAGGAAACGGCCGCTGCCGAGCACGCTCTCGAGCCGCGGCCCGAAGAAGAAGAGCCCGATCATGTTGAACAGGAGGTGCAGGACGTCGGCGTGCAGGAACGCGTACGTCACGATCGTCCACGGCCGTTCGAGGATGAAGGCGGGCACGAGAACGAGCAGATTCACGAGCAGGGCGAGCGCCGGCACCTGGTACCCGACGATCATCACGACGAACATCGCCACGTTGGCGATCAACAGGCGGCGTGCCCAAGGCGTCACTCGCGAGCTCCTCCATCGATCCGTCGATACGCCGCTTCACCGGCCCGAGCAGTATAGTTCAGGCTGCGGCAAGGTCCTTCACGGCACGAGCACGGCCGCGCCCGTGAAGCGGCCGGCCTTGAGGTCGGCGAGCGCGGTATTCGCGTCCTCGAGCCGGTAGACCGTCGTCGTCGTGCGCACCGGCACGTGCGGCGCGAGCGCCATGAAGGCCTCGCCGTCCGCGCGCGTCAGGTTCGCGACCGAGCAGACGGAACGTTCACCCCAGAGCAGCGCGTACGGGAACGACGGAATGTCGCTCATGTGGATGCCGCCGCATACGACGCGTCCGCCCGGCGCGACGGCCGCGAGCGCCGCCGGCACGAGCTCGCCGGCAGGCGCGAAGATCAGCGCCGCATCGAGCGTCTCGTCCGGCCGCTCGTCCGATCCCCCGGCCCACACCGCGCCGAGGTCGCGCGCGAACGCCTGGGCGTCGACGTCTCCCGGACGGGTGAACGCATAGAGCGCGATTCGGCGGTGGCGCGCGACCTGCGCGACGATGTGCGCGGCCGCGCCGAAGCCGTACACGCCGAGCCGCTCGACGTCGCCTGCCTTCGACAGCGTGCGATAGCCGATCAGCCCCGCGCAAAGGAGCGGCGCTGCGGCTACCGCGTCGTATTCGGCCGGGATCGGGAAACAGAAGTCCTCGTGCGCGACCGTGTACTCGGCGTAGCCGCCGGGAAGCTGGTAGCCGGTGAAGCGCGCCTCGGGGCACAGGTTTTCCGATCCTGTACGACAGTACCGGCAATGCCCGCACGTTCGCCCGAGCCACGGAACGCCGACTCGATCGCCGATCCGGTAACGCGTCGCACCGGCACCGATCGCTTCGACGCGGCCGACGATCTCGTGACCGGGAACGAGCGGCAGCACCGGATCGGGCAGCTCGCCATCGACGATGTGCAGATCCGTGCGGCAGACGGCGCACGCCTCGACGCGCAGCAGCAGCTCGCGTTCGCCGGGCTCTGGAACCGGAAGCGCACGCGGCGCAAGCCCTTTACCGGGTTGTTCGAGCACCATGGCCCGCATCGCAATGCCTCCTGACGTCGCAGCCGACCCTCTCGCCGAATTGTACGTCGTCGCGGCCGCGGGACCGGGTAAGCGCCCGTTGCGGCAATCCGCATGGCACGTGGCTTGCATTGCTGCGCCGGGGACCGTCAATCGAGAACGACACACGACCGACGGGGAGTGCCGATCGACGATGGACGCGAATATCTGGACGCTCGGCCTCGACAGGGCGCGGCGCAAGCTCCGGGCGCTCGAAAGCGCCGCGCGATGCGCGCATCAAGCCGACCCGCTTGCGTGGCGCGGCCGGCCGATCGTCACGATCTTCTACGACGTCGAAGGCGACTACGCGCGACGCGGGGCGTCACACCGCGAGCTCGACGGCGTAGGGAGAATCCTCGAGATCGAGGCACGCTACGCGATTCGCGCGACGTACAACGTCGTCGCGCGCTTCGCGCTCGACGTGCCGTCGCTCGTCGGCGCGATCCGCGACGCGGGGCACGAGATCGCGAGCCACTCGTACGATCATTCGATCCTCACCCGGCTTCCGACGAACGCGCTGATCGACAATCTGTGCCGGACGCGCGGCACGTTCGAAGCCCTCGGCGTCGCCGTCGTCGGGCACCGCTGCCCGAGATCGGCGTGGGACGAGCGCGTGCTCGACGCCCTCGCGTCCGCGGGCTTCGCATGGAACGCGGAGAACGGCGCCGAGCCGCACCCTTATCGGATCCGGACCGACTCGAACCGGACGCTGTGGCGCTTCCCGGTCGCCTGTGACGACTGGCCGTACGAGTCCGAAAGCTGCTCTCCGCGGCAGATGCTCGAGCGCTGGCGCAGGCTCGTCGAGGACGCGCGCGGCCGCCGCTCGCACGTCGCGATCGGTTTCCATCCGTGGGTCGAATCGGCCCCCGGCCGCGCGAGCGCGCTCGACGAATTCTTCCACTGGCTCGTCGAAGACGCGCACGTCGACGTGATGCCGTTCGGCGACGTGCTGCGAATCGCGGCCGGGACGCCGCGGCGGGCTGCCGCGTATGGCTAGCGTGCAGAGCCTCCCGGCCGACGCGGCGAAAGCGGCCGCCCGCCAAAAGCGCGTCGACTTCCTCGGGATCGGCGTGCAGAAGGCGGGCACCACTTGGCTCCATCGGATGCTCGCCGCACATCCCGAGGTCTTCATGGCGCAGGGGGACGACAAGGACCTGCGTTTCTTCAACGCGTACTACGATCGCGGCTACCTGTGGTACGAGCGGCACTTCGAGGACGCGGGCGTGCGGCGCCGCGGCGAGTTCTCGACGAGCTACTTCTACTCGAAGGACGCGCCGGAGCGCGTCTACCGGTACAACCCGGAGATGCGGCTTCTTCTATCGCTGCGCGATCCGGTCGCGCGCCTGATCTCGCATCATCGGCACGAGATCAGGGTCGGGCGCATCGCCCCCGACGTTCCCCTCGAGCGCGCGATCGAGAGCAATCCGAGCTACGTCGAGCAGTCCATGTACGCGAGCCAGCTCTCGAGATGGCTCGAGTGGTTCCCGCGAACGAGCCTCTGCATCGTGATCTTCGAGGAGATGTTTCGTGATCCGGCGCAGACCCTCCGCGACGTCTACAGGTTCGTCGGCGTCTCGCCGTCGTTCGTGCCGCGCGGGCTCGACGCGAAGATCAACGAGGGACGCATCCCGCGCAGCCGGCTCGTCGAGCGCGGCGTGCGCATCGCGGCATCGACGCTGCGCAAGGCGGGCGGCGCGCCGATCGTCGACCTGCTGAAGAAGGCGGGCGTCGATGCGAGGCTCCGCCGCAGCAACACGCGGCGCACGGAAAAGAGCCGCCCCGATCCCGCCCTCGTCGCGCGCCTCCGTGGGCTATTCGCCGCCGAGAACGCGAAGCTCGCCGCGCTGCTCGGCCGCGATCTGTCGATCTGGGACCGGGACTGAGCCGGAGCGGCGGCGTGCCGAAGCGGACGATGCGGCTGCTCTTCTTCCCGCGGGAGGACTACCCGACCGATCGCGTCAGGATTAACGTCCTGTTCGGCCGCGAGCTGATATCACGCGGCCACGCGATCGACCTCGTGATGCAGGCGGCGGACGAGCACGTTCCCGTCGGGGCGTACGACTGGCACGGACGGACCCTTTGGGTCGGGCCCGGCGACTCGAGGCCCGGGCTGCTGCACAGGCTCCGCAAGGTGTGGCTCGACGTCGTGCACGATCTCCGCTTTCTGCGGACCGCCGACGCCTCCCGATACGACGGCGTCCTCGTCAGCGACAAGTTCGTGACCGCGTCGATCGCCGCGCTCCTCGCGCGGATGCGCGGCCTCCGCTTCTTTTTCTGGCTGACGTTCCCGTATCCCGAGGCCGATCTCGAGACGGCGCGGTCCGGCACCGCGATGTTCGGCCGGCTCGCGATCGTGCGCGGCGTGCTGACACGATGGCTGTTGCGCCGCGTGATCCTGCCGCGGAGCGATCACGTGTTCGTGCAATCCGAGCGGATGGGGCGAGACCTCTGCGCGTACGGCGTGCCGCCCGAGAACATGTCTCCGATCCCAACGGGCTTCGACCTTGCCGACATCCCGCCCGCCGGTCCCGAATCGGAACGGACCGAGCCGGGAGCCGTGACGCTCGGCTATCTCGGCACGCTGAACACGATGCGCCGTCTCGACGTCCTCGTCGAAATGCTCGCGCTGCTCCGCGCCGCCGGCATGAACGCCCGGCTGCTCTTCGTCGGCGATGCGGCGAATCCGGCCCATCGGCGCGCGCTCGAGCGGCGCATCGCGGCGCTCGGCCTCACGGATTCGGTCGAGATCACCGGCAATCTGTCCCAGGCCGACGCGCTTCGGCGGTTGTCGAGAGCGCAGGTCTGCCTCTCGCCGTTCCCGCGCTCCCCTCTGCTCGACGTCGCCTCGCCGACGAAGATGGTCGAGTACTTTGCGCTCGGGATCCCGGTCGTGGCGAACGATCAACCCGAGCAGCGTGCGATGCTGCGGGAGACGAAGGCGGGCGTATGCGTCCCGTGGGGCGCGCGGCACTTCGCACGCGGCGTCCGCTGGCTCGTCGCACGAACGCCGGAAGAGCGCGCGGCCATGGGCCGGCGCGGCCGCGCCTACGTCGAGCGCGAAAGAACGTACGCGCGGATCGCCGACGACGTGGAGCGCGTGTGCCTCGAAGTGATCGCTCGCGGCTGCACCGTTCGAGCGGGAACGCATCCGGTGCGCCCGGGAGCCTCGAGCGCGGATTAGTCCGCGATGCATTCAGCCGCAGGCGACGCCGAGCTCGGCGTAGATCGCGGCCACCTGATCGAGATAGCGGCGAGGCGAGAATTCGCTCGTCACCTTCGCGCGTGCACGTTCGCCAGCCGCACGCAGCATGCCGTCCGGCATCGCCCGAACATGCAACAGCAGCGCGGCAAGCGCATCCGCGTCACCGGCCTCGAAAAGCCAGCCGGTCTCGTCGTGCTCGACGAGCTCCGGCAGCCCGCCGATCCGCGACGCGATGACCGGCTTGCCGAGCGCATACGCCTCGAGCACCGACAGCGGCGCGTTCTCGTACCACTCGGACGGCAGCACGACGGCCCGCGCTTCGGCGATCGCGCTCTCGAGCGCATCGCCGCTCAGGAAACCGCGGCAGCGCACGTCCGCACCGGTCCGCGCCGCGAGCGCCTCGAGCCGTTCGAGCTCGGGCCCGGTTCCGATCAGGTCGATGCCGACGCGTGCACGCGCGGCGGCGCGAACGAGGGTATCGAGCCCCTTCTCGCGTGACAGCCTTCCGAAATAGACGAAGCGGCTGCCGGGATCGAGGGCAGGCCGCGTGCGCGACGCATCGACGAAGTTCGGAACGTAGCGGAACTGCTCGCCGCCGAAGCCCCACTCCGCGAGCTTCCGCAAGTAGAACCGGCTCGGCACGATGAATCGATCGACCGTGCCGACGTAGCTGTCGAGCAGCCGATGCAGGTAGCTTTCCGCCATCACGAGCACGCTGATCGGCAGGCTGCCCTTCATGCAGCGCCTGAGCGCGACGTGAAACAGGCCGCCGTTCCGGCAGCGTTCGCAGACTTCTCCGCGGCTCAGCATCGAGTAGGCCGGACACGCGAGCTTCAGGTCGTGGAGCGTCATGACGAGCGGCACGCCGCTTCGCTTCACCGCGGCGAGGACCGACGGCGACAGATGGTGGTAGACGTTGTGCGCATGGCAGACGTCCGGCGACACGAGGCGGATCAGCGCGTCCACCTTGGCTCGCGCCTCGAACGAGTAAAGGCTCTTCAGGCCCTTGCGCAGCTTCTGGCCGAGCGGATAGTCACGTCCGATCTCGATCTCCTCGGCGAAGTGAACGTCCCACGGCGTCGGCCGATTGCGCGGATGCCGCATGCAGAACGGCACGACGTTCCAGCCGAGCTCGGCAAGCATGTCGTTGTGACGAAGGAAGACGATCTCCGCGCCGCCGCGCGGATAGTAGTAGTTATTGACCGAGAGAAGCGTCGGACGCATCTGCAAAGGGTCGCGGTATCGCGGTCGCCGTCCGGGAGCGCGGCCCTTCCCGATCGGCATTGGCGGCAGCGGCGACTCCGAGCGACGGCTTCGGCGGAAGCCCGAGCATCGCCGCGATCCGGTCGACGTTCTCCATCGAATGATGGCGCAGCGCATGCTCGCGGCAGCGGGCGCCGATCTCCCTGCGCAAACGCTCGTCGTCGACGAGGCGACGGACGTCGTGCGAGAGCCGCTCCTCCGTGCCGGAGAGAAACCCGAGCCCTCCATCGCTCAGCAGCCCGTCCGGATCGACGTGCAGGCTGACGACGGGCACCTCGAGCATCCACGCCTGAATGAACGTGTTCGAGAATCCCTCGGAATGGCTCGTGTTCACGAGCACACGCGCGTCTGCGAGCGCGTCGTTGACCTCGTCCTGCGTACGCGCTCCGAGGTAGTCGAGGTTCGGCACCGCGCCGATCGCATCGAGGAGCTTGCGCGTCCACCGATCGTTCCGCAGCGCGGCCCCGATCATCACGAAGCGCACCGGTGCGTCGGCGCCGAAGCCGGCCGCGAGGCGCACGAACGCATGCGGGTTCTTCACGGGCTTCAGGTTCGCGATCCAGACCACGCTGCCGCGGCGTCGCTCGCGCTTCGGCGGCGGCGCGCCCGGATGGAAGTTCGGCACGACGTCCGCGTCCCCCCGGCCGTAGTGCGCAGCGAGCCGAGACTTTTGCGCTCGCGTTTGCGCGAGGATCACGTCGGCGTGGCGAATCCCGTACTCGAGAAACGCCCGTTCGATCCGTCGGTTCAGTCTCCACCACGGGATGGGCTGCGGCGTCACGGAGCGGTCGCTCGACACGCGCCACACCATCGGGATCCCGTTCCGCTTTGCATACCATGCCGCGATCCCGGTGTGCGCGCAGCCGACCTGCTGGTACACGACGTCCGGCCGCAGCGCGCGAAGCGCGCGATAGAGCCGCAGCGCGTCGAAGAAGTAGCCGAGCCGACGCATGCCGCCGCGGGTCGAGAAGCGATGCAGCGCGTAGCCGACCGGCCGGTGATCGGGTTTGCAGTCGACGGTCAGGTAGTGAACGTCGACGTCGTAGCGGTCGAGCAGCCGCTCGATCAGGAGCTTCGCCTGATACTGGGAGCCTCCTCTGATCGCGCTCCAATGCATCGGCAACAGCACGCAGAGACGCGGCTTCCGCGGCGCTTCGCGCTGCGCGCTATGCGGCTCGACGGCACTTCGTGGCCGCCTCCCGTCGATCGTGCGCTCCGTCATGACGGCGGGCGACGCTCGTGAGGCTTCCTTCCGACGAGGGCCAGGCCGAGCGGGTAGTAGCCCACGTTTCGCTCGATGAACGTCTTCACCGCGTGCGCGGCGTTGCGGACCGGCGCGCGCTCGAAGCGGCGCGCGTATGCCGGACGGAGCACGTCGAAGCCGCATCGGGACATCAAGGCCGCGAGGCCGGCCCGATCGAAATACCGGACGTGGCTCGCCGGATGCACCATGTCCCAGCGTCGGCCTTTCAACCTCGCCTCGAAGCCGCCGAGATTCGGCACCGCGACGTAGAGAAGCCCGCCCGGCTTCAACACGCGATGCAGCTCCTGCATGTACTCGACCGGCGAATAGAGATGCTCGAAAACCTGCTCCGCGACGGCGGCATCGAAGCTCGCCTCCGGGAACGGACGCTCGCGGAGATCGCCGAGCACCGCGTGCAGCCCGTGCTCGCGGCAATACTCGATCTTGCGCGGATCGACCTCGAGGCCGACCGCTTGCCAGCCATTCCGTACGGCCGCCGCGAGCTGCGTGCCCCAGCCGCAGCCGAAATCGAGCAGCGTGCCCTTCCCGCCGAGCGCGGCGAGCTGCCTACAGACGTAATCCGCATACTCGTCGGCCCGCCTGGCCTTCGGACCCGTCTCCCGCCAGTAGCGCGCGTAGAGCTCGGCGTTCACGTCGGCGCGAAGCCTCGGGCTCACGAACACGTGCCCGCAGCGAACGCATTCGACGACCGGGAACTCGAAGTTCGGGTCGAGGCGCGGGTCGTCCCTGCACTTCGCGATCCACCAGCTCCGCGTCTCCTTCACGGCGAAGCGCGTGCTGAGCTCGGATCCGCCGCAGAGCTCGCAAGGCACATGCTCGAGCAGCGAGGCCATCGCCTCTCGGTGGCTCTCGCGCTGCTCCGCGTCGTCGCCGAGATCGGCGGCGGGCATGGCGCGCACGCGCTCTTCGCCATTCATGTTGTTATCCCGTAGCAAACGACCGGAGCCCGAGCTGGCCTCCTATGGAAGCAAATCCCGTGCCCGGGCCGAGAATCGGGGCGATGGCCCCCGCGGAACGAAGGCTTCGCAATATTGAGAATTCGCAATATTGCAAAGCAGGGAGAAAAGTTCGGGCTGCGCCGGCGTTCCGGGCTACCCGACCGCTCGAGGCGAGACGCGAACGCCCTACCGCGGTGCGGGCGAGCCCGTGCCGAAAAAGGCAACCGCCCGCGGCCCTCGTCATCGGCCGGCGAGCGCGGCGCGCCGGCCGAACGAGTAGTAGAGCACCGGGATCACGACCAACGTCAGAAGCGTCGACACGAAGATGCCGAAGATCAGCGATACCGCAAGCCCGCTGAAGATCGGGTCGTCGAGGATGAAGAACGCGCCGAGCATCGCCGCGAGCGCCGTCAGCGCGATCGGCTTCGCGCGCACGGCGGCCGCGCGGATCACCGCCTCGTCGAACGGCGTGCCGGCCGCAGCCTCGTGGCGAATGAAATCGACGAGCAGGATCGAGTTCCGGACGATGATGCCGGCAAGGGCGATCATGCCGATCATCGACGTCGCCGTGAACTCCTTGTCGAGCAACGCATGGCCGGGCAGGACGCCGATGATCGTGAGCGGGATCGGCGCCATGATGATCAGCGGCACCAGATACGAGCGGAACTGCGCGACGACCAGTAGATAGATCAGCACGAGACCGACGGCGTACGCCACGCCCATGTCGCGGAACGTCTCGTACGTGATCTGCCACTCGCCGTCCCATTTGATGCCGTAGTCGTACGTGCTCTCCGGCGGAGCGATGAAGTGCTGCTCGATGCCGCCGCCGCCCTCGTCCCACGCGGCGATCCGGCGAACCAGCGAGGACATGCCGTAGAGCGGGCTGTCGAGCTCCCCCGCCATGTCGCCCGTCACGTAGACGACGGGGAGCAGATCCTTGTGATAGATCGTCTGCTCCCACTCGCGCTCCGCGACCTCGACGATCTCCGCGAGCGGCACGAGGTTCCCGCCGCGGCCGCGCACCCGCAGCATCAGGAGGCTGTCGAGATCCGCCTTGTCCGCGACCGGCAGCTCGAGCCTCACGGGAATCGGGTTGCGCTGATGGGCGTCGTGCAGGAAGACCACGTCCTCGCCGCCGAGCGCGGCGTCGAGCGCCGCGGCGACGCTCGCCTGCGGCACACCGAGCAGCGCCGCCTTCCGACGATCGACGTCGACGACGATCCGGCGCGCGGGCGACTCGACGCTCGTGTCCGTATCGACGATGTCCTTCGTGGACGTGAAAAGCGCGTGAACCGCCGTCGCGAGCCGCTGCTGCCCCGCGTAGTCCGGCCCGTAGATCTCGGCGACGAGCGGCGCCTGCACGGGCGGTCCCGGCGGCACCTCGACGACCTTGACCGACGCACCGTAGCGCTCGGCGATCTCTACGAGCGGCGCACGCACAGCGCGCGCGATGTCGTGGCTTTGCAGAGCCCGCTCCGTCCGATCGACGAGGTTGACCTGGATGTCGCCGACGTTCGCGCCTTCTCGCAGGTAGTACTGGCGCACGAGCCCGTTGAAGTTAATCGGCGCGGCCGTGCCGGCATAGACCTGGAAGTCGGTGACCTCGGGGCGCGTGCGCAGATACGCCGCCATCTCCGCGAGGACGCGGGCCGTCTGCTCGACGGTCGTGCCCTCCGGCATGTCGACGACGACCTGAAACTCCGACTTGTTGTCGAACGGCAGCATCTTCATCACGACCCACGTGAACCCGACGAGGCTCACGGCCGCGACGATCGCGAGACCGACGCCCGCGTAGAGCCCGCGGCGGCGGCGCCTCGCGCCGCGGTCCGTGCCGAGAAACGGCGCGATGCTCGCGCGGGCCAGCCGTTCGATGAAGCGGTCGCGGCGGTTTTCCGCGTCGAAGCCGTGTCGGCGATCCGAGGCCTCGGCCGTGCGCGTGTGCCGGGCGAGCAGCTTCAGGCTCGCCCACGGCGTGAACACGAGCGCGACCGCGAGCGACAACAGCATGCCCGTGCTCGCGTTGATCGGGATCGGGCTCATGTAGGGTCCCATCAGCCCGCTGACGAACGCCATCGGCAAGAGCGCCGCGATCACGGTGAACGTCGCGAGGATCGTCGGTCCGCCGACCTCGTTCACGGCCGGCGGGATCGCGTCGAGCAGGCTCTTGCCGCCGAGCGCGATATGACGATGGATGTTCTCGACGACGACGATCGCGTCGTCGACGAGGATGCCGATCGAGAAGATCAACGCGAAGAGCGATACGCGGTTGATCGTGAAGCCCCACGCCCACGACCCGAACAGCGTCAGCGCGAGCGTGATCACGACGGCTGCGCCGACGATGATCGCCTCGCGCCAGCCGAGCGCCGCGGCGACGAGGACGATGACCGACGCGGTCGCGAAGATCAGCTTGTTGATCAGCTGCCGGGCCTTGTCGTTCGCCGTCTGGCCGTAGTTGCGAGTGATCGTCGCCTCGACGCCGTCGGGGATGTGCGTGCCGCGTAGCTCGTCGATCCGCCGGATCACGGCGTCCGCGATGTCGGCCGCGTTCGTGCCGGGCTTCTTCGAGACGGCGATCGTCACGGCCGGCGCGTCGATACCGGGCGGGAGCCCCTTGGCCGCGGCGGCCTCGCCGGTGCCGAACCAGACGTACCGCTCGGGCTGGTCGGGACCTGCGACGACCTCCGCGACGTCGTCGAGGTAGACCGGCCGGCCGTCGTTCACGCCGACGACGAGCTCGGCGACGTCGTCCGCGTCGGCGAGAAAGGTGCCGGCGGTCACCGGCGTGTAGACGTTGTCCGCGACGGTCGCGCCCGCGTGCGTGACGACGTTGCTCGCGATCAGCGCATCCCGCAGCGCGTCGAGCGAGATCCCGTGGGCCGACATCCGCTGCGGATCGAGCCGCACGTGCACGACGCGTTCCGGCGCGCCGACCGTGTAGACGTCGCGCGTGCC
>CAZKNH010000036.1:0-30421 GCA_964553875.1 uncultured Gammaproteobacteria bacterium
GTTCCGCTGAAATTGGGGTCAGACCCCATTTTTCCCGTGAAATTGGGTCAGACCCCATTTTCCGCCAGTGAAATTGGGGTCTGACCCCGATTTCTTGGGGTCTGACCCCGATTTCAAATTGGGGTCTGACCCCGATTCGGGAGGAAGGAGGTTTACATGGATCTCGGTTTGAAGGGGAAGAAGGCGGCGATCACCGGCTCGAGCCAGGGCATCGGTTTCGCGATCGCGACGGCGCTCGCAAACGAAGGCTGTAACGTCGCGCTCTGCGCGCGCGGACGGGAGCGGCTCGACCGCGCGGTCGCCGAGCTCGAGGCCCTCGGCGTCGCGGCGTACGGCATCGTCGCGGATCTCTCGACCGAGGACGGATGCCGCGCGTTCGCCGAAGCGGCGGCCGAGCGGCTCGGCGGCCTCGACATCCTCGTGAACAACGTCGGCGGCATGATCCCGGGTAACCTCGAGACGATGACGGCCGAGCAATGGGCGACCGCGCTCAACGTGAACCTCATGGCCGCGGTGTACACGACGAAGTTCGCGCTGCCGCACCTCAAGAAGTCACGCGCCGGCCGCATCCTCAATGTTTCGGGCGTGACCGGCAAGCAGCTGATGCCGGGCACGTTCTCGACGACGATACCGAACGCCGGAATCATCGCGTTCTCGAAGCTGATGGCCGGCGAGCTCGGCGCGGCGGGCATCACCGTGAACAATATCTGCCCCGGCTTCACGAACACCGAGTCGTGGGGACCGCGCGCCGAGGCGATGGCGAAGGTGCGCGGCACGACGGCCGAGCAGGTGCGCGCCGGCATCGCGAACCAGACGCTGCTCGGCCGCTGGGCGGAACCCGAGGAGATCGGCAACGTCGCCGCATTCCTCGTGTCCGAGCGGAACAGCTACATGACCGGCACGACGATCGAGGTAGACGGAGGGTTCAACCGGTATATCTAACCGGGTCTGCACGGCTCGCGGCCGGCGCGCTCAGTCGTCCTTCGGACGATCGCCCGCTTCGGCCGCGATGTCCCGAAGTGCCTGCTCGAACAGCTCGCTCGGCTGGCCGCCCGAGATGAGATACCTGCGATCGATGATCACGGCCGGCACCGAGTGAATGCCGAGCCCTTGCCAGAATGCCTCCGCCTGCCGCACGGCCTCGGTGAACTCACCGCGCTCGAGGACCTCTCGCGCCCGCTCGACGTCCAGGCCCGCCTCGCCCGCTAGCTCGAGGAGCACGTCGTGAGCCCCGGGGTTGCGGCCCTCGCCGTGGTATGCGCGAAGGAGCGCGTGCTTGAGCGCGCGCTGAGTCCCCGGTGCGCCTTCGGCGCCGGCCCAGAACAACAGCCGATGAGCATCGAAAGTGTTCCAGACGCGCGTTCGCTCGCCGAAGACGAAACCTTCCTTGGCTCCGCGCTCGACGATCCGGGCCCGATTGACGGCTAGCTGCTCCGGGCTCAGACCGTACTTGGTCGTCATGTACTCCTCGGCATCCGCCCCTTCGGGCGGCATCGCCGGGTTGAGCTCGAAAGGCTGCATGTGAATCTCGACCTCGCCGATGTCGGCGCCGACCCGCTCGAGGGCGCGCTCGAGCGCGCTGAGACCGATTGCGCACCACGGGCACGCGACGTCCGATACGAAGTCGATTCTCATGGAACTCTCCGGCAAGGCGGTGCTTGCGTTCTCTCGCGCCGAGGGCCCTGGCGCCGGGCCCCCGGCCGAGCGTCGCGCCTCAGAGCGCGATGCAGACCGACTTCACCTCGGTGTACATCTCGATGCCGACGCGCCCGTGCTCACGCCCGAACCCCGATTGCTTGAAGCCGCCGAACGGCATGTTCGCGTCGACCGGACCGTGGCAGTTGACCCAGACCGTTCCGGCCTTGATCTTCGGCACGAGCCGGTGCACCGCGGTCAGGTCGTTCGACCAAATGCTCGCGCTCAAGCCGTACGGCGTATCGTTCGCGAGCGCCGCGATCTCGTCGAGGTCGTCGAACCGCTGCGCGACGAGGACCGGCCCGAAAATCTCCTCCTGCACGACGCGCGCGTCTTGCTTCACGTTCGCGAGCACGGTCGGCTTCACGAAGTAACCCGAATGCTCGAGGCGATCGCCGCCGGCGACGACCGATGCGCCGGCCGCGCGGCCCGACTCGATGTAGTCGAGCACACGCTGCTGCTGCTCTTGCGACACGAGCGGGCCCATCTCCGTGCCCGGATCGAGGCCCGGACCCAGGCGAATCGCGGCCGCCGCGCTCCCGACCTGCTCGACGACGCGGTCGAAGAGCTTCCTGTGCACGTAGAGCCGCGAGCCCGCGGCGCAGACCTGCCCCGCGTTGAAGAAGATCGCCTGCGACGCTCCCGCCGCCGCGGCATCGGGGTCCGCATCCGGCAGCACGATCACCGGCGACTTGCCGCCGAGCTCGAGCGACACGCGCTTCAACGTCTCGGTGGCCGCGATGTTGATCTTCTTGCCGACCTCGGTGGAGCCCGTGAACGCGATCTTGTCGACGCCCGGATGCGCGACGATCGCGGCGCCGGCCGTCTCGCCGTAGCCGGTCACGATGTTGACGACGCCGGGCGGAAAGCCCGCCTCCTGGATCAGCTCGCCGAGCCGGAGCGCCGTCAACGGCGTCTGCTCGGCAGGCTTCAGCACGCACGTGCAGCCTGCCGCGAGCGCGGGGCCGAGCTTCCACGCGGCCATCGCGAGCGGGAAGTTCCACGGGATGATCTGCCCTACGACGCCGACCGGCTCGCGGCGCGTATAGGCCTCGAACGCGCCGCCGCGCCGGCCGCCGATCGACACGTCGATCGTCGAGCCTTCGATCTTCGTCGCCCAGCCCGCCATGTAGCGGAAATAGTCGCGGCTGCCGGGGATATCGACGATGCTCGCCATGAACTTCGTCTTGCCGTTATCGATGCTCTCGAGCTCGGCAAGCTCGTCCGCGTTCTGGTCGATCAAATCGGCGAGCTTCCAGATCAGCGCTTCGCGCTGCGACGGCAGGAGCTCGCGCCAAGGCCCACCGTCGAACGCGCGCCGCGCCGCCTGCACGGCGCGATCGACGTCGGCCGCGTTCGCATCCGCGACCGTCGCGATCTGGCGGCCCGTCGCCGGGTCGTACACCGGCACGACGGCGTCCGAGAGCGGCTCGACCCACTCGCCGCCGATGAAAAGCCGCGGCGGGCGATTCAGGAACTCTGCGACTTTCGGCGAAGGTGCCGGCTGTGCGGCGATCGCTGCGCTCATGGTCTCCCCCTCGCGGAGAACAACGTGTCAGACGGCATTTTCACGGAAAACGGGGCCGGACACCATTTTCGGCGTCGGGCGCATACCCGACGCGCTCCCTCGCGCCCGAACCGGCCGCGCGAGGAACGACGCCTCGACGCCGCACGACGATCGAACGCCGGAAGCGAGCCGACGTCGATTCGGCGAGATGTGCTCAGACGAGGATCCCCTGCACTTTGCTCACGGCCTCCTCCTCCTTCCGGATCATCTCGTCGATATCGCGATACTCGGGCACGGTGATGCCTTTGCGCGCGGCCGGCCGCGCGTCGATCGCCTTCAGCCACCGCTCGAGGTGCGGCAGCCCGTCGATCGATACACCCGACCACTTATACGTGCGGACCCACGGCCAATGCGCGATATCGGCGATCGAGTAGTCGCCCGCGAGGTACTCGTTGTGCTCGAGCCGCTTGTCGAGCACCTCGAAGAGACGGCGCACCTCGCGCTGATAACGTTCGATCGCGTACGGGATCTTCTCGGGCGCGTAGCGGTAGAACACGTTGGCCTGGCCCATCATCGGCCCGATGCCGCCCATCTGGAACATGAGCCATTGGATCACGCGCGAGCGTCCCTTCGGATCCGTCGGCATCAGCTTTCCGGTCTTCTCGGCGAGGTAGATCAGAATCGCGCCCGACTCGAACACGACGAAGTCGTCCTCGTCGTGGTCGATGATCGTCGGAATGCGGCCGTTCGGATTCAGCTCGAGGTACCACGGTTCCTTCTGCTCTTTCTTCTCGAACGAGATCGCACGCACCGTGTACGGGAGCCCGAGCTCCTCGAGAGCGATCGAGACCTTGTGTCCGTTCGGCGTCGAAGCCGTGAATAGTTCGATCATGCGAAGCTCTTCCCTGCCCGTTGCTTTGCCTGCCGAATAGCCTACCCCAAACGTCCCGGCCGCGCCGCCGCGCCTTTGTTCTTCGCGCGAAGCGGCGTACCCTAACGCCGCATCGCGTTGCGCGCGGTGCTGGGCCGGGACGAGGACTGCGCAGTGCAATTGACCGATCACGAACGAGCGATGCTCGACGGCGCCGAAGGTAGGGCGAAGCAAAAGGCTATGGAGCTGCTCGTCCGCTATGCCGAGGCGCTCGGCGCCGAGCGCTTCGTCGACGTCACGAACGTCGCCGGCGTCCCGGCGCAGCCGACGCCGTTCCTGGCCGCGTACTACAAGGATTTCCCCGGCGGCCAGCACGCGATCTTCTCGCACTTCGACCTCGACAGCGACGAGCTCGTCGAGATGCCGCATGTCGTTACGCGTGCGTGCCATCTGCAGGGCGGCTACGACCCGGACAACTGGGAGCTGCTCGGCGCGTCTGCCGAGGCCGCGGCCCGCGGCCGTGAGGGCGAACGCTACGCCTCCGAACGCGGCATCGAGATTCTGAAGACGTGCACGCCGTACCTCGTCGGCAACGTCCCGAAGCGCGGCGAGCACTGCGCGTGGATGGAATCTTCCGCGGTCGTCTACTGCAACGCCGTGCTCGGCGCGCGGACGAACACCGAGGGCAGAGAAAGCACGAGCGCGGCGATGCTGACCGGCAAGATTCCGTACTGGGGTCTGCACGTCGACGAATGCCGCAGGGGCACGCATCGCATCGACGTCGAGATCGAGATCGACAGCGTGATGGACTGGGGCATGCTCGGCTACTTCGTCGGCGACGTCGTCCAGGAGCGTATCCCGGTGCTGACCGGGATCGCCAAGCGTCCGGACCTCACTCGCTACAAGCATTTCGGCGCCGCCGCGGCATCGTCCGGCGGCGTCGAGATGTACCACATCGTGGGCATCACGCCCGAGGCGCCGACCGTCGAGGACGCGTTCGGCGGCAATGCCCCGGTCGAGGTGTTCCGCTACGATGCGGCCGCGCGGCGCCGGACGTACGAGGCGCTGAACGCGAACGCGACCGACCCCGACGTCGACTACGTCATGCTTGGCTGCCCCCACGCATCGCTCGAGCAGATCGAGGAAGCGTGTCGCCTGCTCGACGGGCGGCGCATCAGCCCGAGCTGCAGGCTCTGGATCTTCACGTCCCGCGCGGTCCGCCGGCGAGCCGACGAAGCGGGCCTCACGGACGTGATCCGGAAGGCCGGCGGGCACCTGCTCACGGACACGTGCTCGGCGATCGGGCTCGCGGTGCCGCCCGGCACGAAGGTCGCGGCGCTCGACTCGGCGAAGCAGGTGCACTATCTGCCGGCGATGACCGGCATCCAGGCGTGGTTCGGCAGCACCGCGGATTGCATCGACGCGGCGCTCACCGGACGCTGGCGCGGAGCGCTGCGATGAGCGTCCGCGACCAGCACGGGGCGTCGCCGACGCGGACGATGCTGCAAGAGCGGCAGGAAGCCGAGAGGATCGTCCTGCGCGGTCGAAAGGTCGTCGGCGGCTGTGCCGAGGGCGAAGCGCTCGTCACGCGGCAGACGATATCGGGCTGGGGCGGCGTGCATGCGCAGAGCGGCACGATCATCGAGACGCGCCACGAGCTGCGCGGCCAGAGCTTCAAGGACAAAGTGCTCGTGTTCCGCGGCGCGAAGGGCTCATCGGGCTGGTCGGTCGTCTTCCACACCGCGCGGCTCGCCGGCAGCGCGCCGAAGGCGCTCGTCTTCAATGAGATGACGACGAAGGTCGCGCTAGGCGCCGTCGTGATGCGTGTGCCGGCCGTGACCGGGCTCGATCGCGACCCGCTCGAGATCATCGAGACCGGCGATTGGGTCCGCGTCGACGGGGACGCCGGCACCGTCGAGGTCGTGAAGCGGCGCGTCGCGACGGAGGATCGCCGCTGAGCCTGCGCATCAACGCCGAGATCGAAATTCCGGACGACGAGATCGAGCTCACGGCGGTCCGGGCCCAGGGCGCCGGCGGTCAGAACGTGAACAAAGTCGCGACGGCCGCGCATCTGCGTTTCGACGCCGCACGGAGCCCCTCGCTGCCCGACGAATGCAAGGCGCGCCTGATCGCTCTCAGGGACCAGCGCGTCACCGACGACGGGATCGTCGTGATCAAGGCGCAGCAATTTCGCAGCCTCGAGCGCAATCGCGCTGCCGCGCTCGAGCGGCTCCGGCAGCTGATCCTCCGTGCGCTCGAAGTGCCGAAGCCGCGCAAGCCGACGAAGCGCCCGAGATCCGCGGAGCGACGCCGTCTCGCCGAGAAGGCGCACCGCGCGGAGGTGAAACGCCGGCGCTCGAAGCCTGCCGAAGAGTGAATCCGCCATTGCGTGCGGCCCCGCGGGGCGCGCGTCGGTTTCCGCCGGGCATGCTTCTTGCTGCTCGCAACGAGTGAGCCATACCTCCACGAGCTTCAGCGGCGCGCCGAGCGCGTCGGGACGCGATCCCGATGCCGCGATCGACTCCGACTCGGCGAATAAGCGCAACCCAGGCAGCCGCGCGCTCGTCGTCGTGAATCGCAAAGCACGGAGCGGCTCGGCCGATCTCGAGCCCGCGATCGCCGCGCTCGCGGCCGCGTTCGGCCGGCCGATGCTTCTCGATGTCGACGATCCGGGCAAGCTCGCGGCACGGCTCGAGCGTGCGTGCGGTCCCGACATCGAGCGCATCGCCGTCGCGGGCGGGGACGGGACGATCAACTCGGTATTGCAGGTGCTGATGCGCCTTCGCAAGCCGCTCGGCATCCTGCCCCTCGGCACCGCGAACGACCTCGCGCGCACGCTCGGCATTCCGACGGATCTCGAGGCCGCCGCGGCCGTCATCGTCGCAGGGGGAACGAAGCGGATCGATATCGGCGTCGTGAACGGCCGCTACTTCGTCAATGCCGCCGGGCTCGGCTTCAGCACGAAGCTTACGACGGAGATGCCGGAGTGGACGAAGCGCTACCTCGGTCCGCTCGCCTACCCGCTCGGCGTGATCCGACGCTGGCGCCGTCATCGCGCGTTCTCCGTTCTGATCCGCGGAGACGGCACGTCGGTCAGGAGACGCGTGATCCAGCTCACCGTCGCGAACGGCCGCTTCTACGGCGGCGGCATGACGGCGGAACAGGACGCGCGCATCGATGACGGGCAGCTCGACGTCCTGATGGTGCTGCCCGGCGAGTGGTGGCGTCACGTCGTCGGCGTGATCGGCCTGAAGCGCGGCGTTTACCCCGAAGCGGTCCCGGTCATCGCTGAGCGCCGCACGAGCTTCGAGCTCAGCACCGTCCGGCCGGAATGGATCGCGACCGACGGGGAGCGCAGCACGCAGACTCCCGCGGCCTTCGCCGTGCTGCCGGCCGCGCTCGAGGTCTACGTGCCGTGAGCCTCGTGAAGGACGATGTGACCGCGCACCTCGACGATCTCTATCGGAAAGGCATGGAGGCGATCGGCGTCTACGACGATATCACACGGCGAATCGACGACCCCGATCTCGGAGACCTCGTCGCCGCTCACGCCGCCGCGCAGCGCGAGCTGCTCGAGCGCGCTGCAGCCCTTCGGCGTGCTCGAGGAGAGATGCCGCACGCGGCCGATCCCGAGCGCTCCCATCTCGAGGCGGCCGGTGCGGTCGTGCGCGCCGTGCTGCTGCCCGGCCGAAACGCGACGCATTACGTCGAGACGCTGCTCGAGACCGTCCGCAAGGTCGAGGGGTATCTCGACGCCGCGCTCGCGCTCGATCTCGACGCCGACCTGCGCCGCGTGCTCGAAGCGCTCCGCGCCGACAACGCCGGGCTCGGCGACGCGCTCGGCAAGCGTCTCTGACGCCGAGCCGGGACGATCCCGGGAGCCGATCTTTCCCACTCCGGATCGCCGTTCCCGAGGCGAAGCGGCCGCCGCGACGACACAAAAATCGCGGGCGGCGGTAGGATAGACCCGGCCGACCGTCGGATCGCCGGGCGACGTGGGAGCATCGCGAAGAATGACGACAAGCCCGCTCCCCAAGCACGAACTCTCTATATGAACTCGGAGCAGAGATCGAAGCGTTCTCCCACGCTGAGCGCGGATGCACTCTTACGTCGGAACTACATGTTTCGGGGCCTGCCGGAGCGGACTCTGCAGCGCATCTCCTCGCGGGTCGGGCGCAAGCTATACCAGAAAGGCGCGGTCATCTTCTCCCAGGGGGATCCCGCGGACGCGCTCTACGGCGTGGCCTCCGGCCGGGTCCGGATCAGCGCGAGCGGCCCGGGCGGGCGCGAGGTCTTCCTGAACATCATGGAGCCCGGCGACACCTTCGGCGAGATCGCCGTGATGGATGGCTTGCCGCGCACGGCGGCGGCCACGGCGCTCGAGCAGACCACGTTGATCGTCCTGAAACGCAGCGACTTCATCGCGCTCGTCGAGCAGGAGTCGCAGCTCGCGCTCCACCTTCTGAAGCTGCTCTGCGAGCGGATCCGGTGGACGAGCGAGCTCGTCGAGGAATCTGCCCTGCTGTCCGGACCCTCGAGGCTCGCGAAACGCCTGCTGATCCTCGCCGAGCAGCACGGCCGCCCGGCCGCGTCCGGCGGGGAACCCGGCCTCGAGATGCGGATATCGCAGGCCGAGCTCGCGCATTTCCTCGGCATCTCGCGCCAGATCGTCAACCAGCACCTCGGCGAATGGGCCAAGGCGGGCTGGGTGCGGCTCGGGCGCGGCAGGATCGTGATCGCCGATCCCGCCGCCCTCAAGAGCCTGGTCGCCGCAGGCTCATCGCCGGCCGACTAGGGGTTACCCGCCCGACTGCTCGCGCTGCGGATCGTGCTCAGCAGACGAAGCAGAACCACATGCCGATATAGAAGACCCAGCAGCACCGGTCACTGGCCGGCCCGGTTTGGATGCTCGTCATCGTGGTCGTCTTGCCGACGGCCGACACATCGACGGCCGACACGTCCTGGGTCCCGCCAGTCGCGGCCAGCGGCAACGCAAGCGCTACACCAAGAAGAAAGCCTCTCAGTCTTCTCATCACTCTACTCCAGTCCGTCAGCGCACCACCGCGTGCGAGAGCGAGCGTGACAAAGCGCGCTGCCGCTGTCTGTCAAGGGCACGACAGTACCAGTCATCTCGTTAGTTGTGTCAGGAACCTGACAGAAGCTTCCCAACCACTCTGCTATTCCTGCGCGTCTGACAGGCAACGTGCCAGCGAGGATGAAGATGGACGCGGCAGATGAAATTCTCGAGCTCGTGCGCACCGTCGCCGGGCTGCCTCGCGAGGACCAGAACCGGATCTTGCGGCTCGTCGATCTGCTGTCGCTGGCCCCGTATGCGGTTCAGCAGCGCACCAACCAGCGCTTGCGCGAGCTGCTCGATGCCGAGCCGCAATCGAAGCTCGAGTGCATGGATGGGCTCGACGACATCATCGACTATCTCGAGCGCGCCGTGGCCGGCGCGGAGGATCGCTCGGCGAGCTGGAGCGGGCTGACCTACGCAGTGCTGCGCGGAACGGTGCAGTAGCCGTCCCCCAAAGTCGCCACCGAGACGCCCGGGCCGTCTCACTTCACGGTGACCCGGACGATGCCGTCCCACTCCCCCCCTTCGGCGGCGACGACTCGGCACTGCTCGAGATAGAACCGGCTCGCGCGATCGTTCGGGAACCGCTCGAGGATCGCGGCGAAGCTCGCTTCGGCACGCGCGAACTCGCCGGCCGTGAAGGCGGCAAGCGCCTCGGAGAAGGCCGCGTCGAGCTCGAGGAGCGAAGCGTCGGCCTGCCCGGCGACCGCTTGCAGCTCGAGCACCGTGACCGGCGTGCGTTTGCCGACGAGCAGGAACCGGCCCAGCGGCCGGTAGACGAACCCATCCGCGGCCCCGGCGGCGGCGGATACGAGGATCCGCGTCCCGAGAAGCCGGTTCAGGCCTTGGAGCCGCGCGGCCGTGTTGACGATGTCGCCGACCGCCCGGAACTCTCCGCGAACCCGTGCGCCGACGTTGCCGAGCAGCAGCTGCCCCGAGTCGAGACCGATACGGGTGGGCAGCTTGCCGTGCACCTGGAGCTCGTTGAAATCGTCTGCCGCCTCGAGAACGTGCAGCGCGCAGGACAGCGCCGCGGCGCGCGTCTCGGTGACCGAGCTCGCGGCCGGCCAAACGGCGATCATCGAATCACCGCCGATGTCGGACACGATGCCCCCGTAGCGGTCGACGGCCTGGACGAGCACGTCGTAGTACGCGTCCATCAGCTCACCGAGCGCGGTCGGATGCAGCGCTTCCGACACGGTCGTGTAGCGCTCGATGTCCGAGACGAGGCACGTGCCATGCACGAGCTCCCGGCTCGCGCGCGGCCGCAGCGATTCGTTCGCCAGCCGCTCGACGACCTCCGTCGGCACGTAATAGCCGAGGGCCTTGTGAATCCGCTCGCGCTGCTTGCGCAGCAGGTTGTGGTTCCAGGACAAGCCGACCAGGAGGGCCGCGGGCAGCTGAACGCCGAGCGGGACCACGAGCGGCCCCCACAGCCCGCCCGCCCGGAACGCGACGAACGTCCCGACGGCAAAAAGCCCCGCGAGGAGGCCTCCGACCGCGACGGCCGCGAACCCTCGCGCCAGCAGCGACACGGCCGCGACGGCGAGGCCCCATATCGCGACGACCGTCCAATGGAGGCCGATAGGCAGCGGTCGGATCGCGTTGCCGTAGAGCAGATTCGCGAACAAGGTCGCACCGACCTCGACGCCGGCCATCCTGTGCCCGCTGGCATCCGAGAAGATCGAGACGAACACGTCCCTCTGCTGCGATGCGCGCCGGCTCTCGGAGAAGCCGACGAAGACGACGCGGCCGTCGACGAGGTCGTGCAACGACGACGGGTCGGCCAGCAGCGCCTCATGGAACGGCAGGGTCTCGATCGTGTGCAGGGGGCCGTAGTAGTTCAGATAGCGGCTGTCCGCTCCCGCATAAAGCTCGATCAAAGCGCGAAGCAGCGGGTTGCCGTCGCCCGATTCCCGTAGCGCCGTGCGCAGGTCCTCCCCGAGCGCCGCATCCGCTCGGAAAATCACCCTGAGTCCCCGCATGACCTCGTCCAGACCGTGCTCGAGCACGGCCGCGAGATCGAGCTTCGGGCGCATCGGCGCGAGCTCCGGCCGGGCGGCGACCAGCATGTCGATCAGCCGCCCGTGCTCGGGCAGCGCGTACGCGTGCATCGCGACCGCCGGCAACGACGGCGCGTCTCCCGCCCGACCGAACGTCCAGGACTGGCTGACTCGCGTCGGCACGTACGGCAGCATGAACGGAGCCGTCGCGAGCGCCGCTCGGCGCAACGGCTCGGCCGGCGGAAACCGCTGATCGCCGACGAACGGAGGGTTGTCCACCTCCTGCACGCGCTCGGCGAGGATCACGTTGCCGGCCTTCTCGATCGCGCGGGCAAGCCGCAGGTCTCCTTCCGGATCGTCCCTGCGCTCCTCCTCGAACACGATGTCCATCGCGATCGCGGCGGCGCCAGCGGCTGAGAGCCGCTCGAGGAGCTCGGCGTGGAGGCTGCGCGGCCAGCGACGGACGTCTCTGTCGAGGCCGAGCGCTTCGGCGCTCTCGGCGGACAGGCTGACGACGAGCACGTCCGCGGGCGGCTGGATCGGTCCCCGAGCCAGGAACAGCGCCCCGAGGCCCAGGGTCTCCTCGACGCGTAGAACCGCCGGAATCCCGCTCAATACGACCCCGAGGACGCCGACGCCCGCGGCGAGCGCGGTGATGCGCCTCCCGATCGACCTCAAGCCATGCCCCCGCGCTTCTTCGTACGAGTCGCCGCCGTGGGGTACGGGGCAGGTGCAGGGCGTCCTAGACGCCTCGGAGGCTTCGTCCCGCCCCCTTGTGTCATTCGCTTGACACATACTGTCCCGCCCTTAGACTGAGCCGCTGACGGCAGGGGGGCCCGATTCACACGACGTTGCATTAGGCGTCCGCTTCGGCGCCCGAAAGCGCCTCTGAAGCCACAACGAGAAGCCCATTTGATGGCACGTCTCTCGGCGAGGACCTCGGTCGAGCCGGCTCAGCCTTCCATCCGCACGGGCGCCGACGAGAGTAGCGCACTTTCCGGCGTCGCCGCATCTGCGCTGTGCTCGTGCCTGCTGCTGTTCTCCCCTCCGGCTACTGCGGGCACCGAGCGCGTGTGCCCGAACGAATGGCGAGCCGAGGTCGTCTACACCGAAGGGACCGTCGAGCTCGCCGTCCCTCCCCGGTGGATCCCGCTTTACAGCGGCGCATCGCTGTGCCACGGCGACCTGATCCGGACCGGAAGGTACAGCCGGGCGACGGTCCGGCTTCCGGACGGCAACGGCACCCTGGTTTCCTTGCATGCCGACTCTTCGCTGCGGCTCCACGCCGTCAAGGAAGAGACCGATCCGTGGTACGACGTGGTCGTGAAGGTGCTGAAGGGCCTCGTGCACGCCATCAGCCGGGATCCCCGCTTCCTCGCCTTCGACACACCCTTCGTCAACGCCGCGATCGAGGGCACCGAGCTCGTCGTCAGGGTCGGCCCGAACGGGACGACCGTCGACGTGATCGAAGGCGAGGTCGTGATGAGCAACCCGTCGGGCGTCACGACGGCCGTCGGCGGCACGAGCGGATTCGCGTCGGGCAACGCGCAACCCGAAGCTGCGGCCGCCGACGTGCTCCGGTCGATCGACTGGGCAAGACGGTACGCACGGATCATTCCGGGCGAGCTGCCGTCGCCCGATGCGGTCCCGTCCGGCGGCGACGCCGGTTCGCCGACGTTCTACGTTCGCCGCGCGGCGAGTCGTCTCGGCCGCGGCGCCGTGAGCGAGGCGGACGAGGATATCGGCGTTGCGCTGGCGCTCGATCCGTCCCACGGGGACGCGCTGGCGCTTCAGGCGGTGATCGCGCTCGGGCAGCAGGAGCGCGAGCGGGCCGTCGACCTCGCCCGCCAGGCGGTCGACGCGGCCCCCGAGTCGGCCGTGGCATGGCTCGCCCTGTCGCACGCCGCCGAAGCGAGCCTGGACCGTCGTCTGGCCCGCGAAAGTGCCGATACCGCCGTCCGGATCGCGCCGCATCAGGCCGACGCATGGGCCCGGGTTGCCGAGCTCCGCGCCGCCGAGGGTGACTACCGCGGGGCTCGGCAGGCGGCCGCACGCGCGCTCGAGATCGACCCCGCCTCCGCGAAGGCGCACACGGTCCTCGGCTTCGTCGAGCTGAACGGCGGCGCGGCCGTCGCCGCGGAAGAGGAGTTTCGCAAGGCCCTGCAAGCCGACGGCGGGGACGCGCACGCGCGCCTCGGCTTGAGCCTCGCGCTTTACCGCCAGGGCCGGCGGGAGCTCGCGCGACGGGAGGCGGAAAACGCGCTCGGCCTCGACCCGACGAGCGCCGTGATGCGCGGCTACATGGGGATCGTCTACGACGACGAGAACCGGGCCGAGGTCGGGCAGACGCAGCTCGAGATCGCGAAATCGCTGGACGCCGAAGACCCGACGGGCTGGTACTTCGATGCCGCACGCAAGCAGCACGAGAACCGCCTCGTGGAGGCGATGATGGATTTCAGGCGCGCCTTCCACGAAACGGGACGGCGCAGCGTATATGGCGTCGGCTTCGCGCTCGACGAGAACCTCCTCGCCCGGAGCGCCGGCATCGGCAGGCTGCACTCGACGCTCGGCCTCGAGCGCCTCGGGCTCATCGCCGCGTGGCGGGCTCAGTTCGACGACCCGACCGAGTACTCGGGCTACCGCCTGGCCGCGGACCTTTACGGGCACCGCCCGCGCCACCAGCGTGCTCGGGTCAACGAGGTGCACCAGACGATCATCCGGCAGCCGCTCAACGTCACGCCCATTCAGGCTCAACTCACCGAGGCGAGGCCGTTCCTGCACGACATCGCGGGGCCGAGCTCGTTGTCGTTCCAGGAATATCACCGGCTCGTCAGAGAAAACGGCGTCTCGGTCCAGCTGTCGGGAGTTGCTGCCGGCCGCGGTACTCGCGGCCTCGACGTCGCGCTCAATGGCTTGCGCGACCGCGTCTCGTACAACCTCTCGGTGTTCGACTTTTCGACCGAAGGCTTCCGCGAGAACAACGACTTCGACCAGCGCGTCGTCAGTGCGCTCACGCAAGTCCGTGTCGGAGAGGCGACCACGTTGACGGCTGAGCTGCGCAGCAGCGACGTCGAAAAGGGCGACCTCGCGCTCCGTTTCGACCCGGAGACGTATTCCCGGTCGTTTCGCGAAGTCGAGTCCGTGAATTATCTGCTCGTCGGGCTGCGTACTCGCACATCGCGCGGAACATGGCTTGCGACGGCCATTGCCGAGGAAGCGGACCGCGGCGTCGATGGCATCGGCCCTTTCGGGCAGACCGGACCGACCATCGGCCAGATCGGATCGAGACGCGGCACCGCTCTCGACATCCAATACGTCACAGAGCTCGGTGCCTGGACGATCGCGTCCGGGGCGCGATACCTCGATCAGCATCAGGCGGACGAGCTGGTCGGGGTGCCGCCGATGCTCGAGGCCGTCCTCCCCGCCGACATCCTGCACAGTCGTCACGACGTGGTCCATAGCAGCGTCTACGCTTACGGAAACGTCGAGCTGTCCGATTCGCTGCGGGCCACGGTCGGCGCAAGCATCGAGGAAGTCGAGAGCTACCACGGTGCGCGGCGACGCTTCGGGCCGAAGCTGGGCGTGATGTGGGACGTCGGCCCCCGTACGACCGTGCGAGCCGCGGTGTTCCGTGCGCTGCAGCCTCCGTTCGTCTCGAGGCACAGCATCCAGCCCACGCTCGAGCCGACGCACGTCGCCGGTCTCAACCAGCTCTACTTCGGATCGGAAGGCGAGGATGCATGGCGCTACGGCCTCGCGGTCGATCGAGCCTTCTCCGAGACGCTGTTCGGCGGTATCGAGCTTTCGCGACGTGACGTCGAGATGCCGTACGTCAGGGTCGATCACGCTAACTCGGCGCTGGCGCTCGAGATGGTGCGACGCGACGAGCGCTCGCATTTCGCGTATGTCTACTGGCTACCCACGTCGTCGATCAGCTTCTCGGCCTCCTACGAGTACGAGGAGTTCGACGCGGGAGAGGCGTGGTTGCCGGAGGGCTTCCGGACGCTCGAGACGCACCGGGTCCCGCTGCGGTTCACCTATTCGCATCCTTCGGGCCTCGGCGTAGGCATCGAGACGCGTTTCGTCGATCAGTCGGGCTCTTTCAACCCGCTCTCGGACGACCAGCGACCGCCGGAGCACGGGGAAGATCGCTTCTGGTCCGTGGATCTCTCGGTCAGCTATCGCCTGCCTTCGAAGCGCGGGCAGCTGTCGTGGAAGGTGCTGAACGCGACCGACGAGGAGTTCCGTTTCCAGGATATCGATCCGGAGAACCCGCGGATTCTTCCGAGGAGGATGGTGCAGATGGCATTTACACTATCCTATTGACGAGAAAAGGCCGAGATTCCGCTGTTCGCGGCGCGGCGGGATGACCGTAAGGTTCCGCGAGGCCGTTCGCGACATAACCTCGCGAACCCCCGAAAATTGGGAGCTATGCCGCACAAAGGTTGTACGAGTAAAATTCATTAGGTTCATTGCTTGAACAAAAAACGAGAGGGTCTCGGGTACATGTCCGTACACGCACAGGGGAACGCGCGCTCGGGAGAGATTGCCGAGTTGCTCCATGAGCGCGTCTCACGGCTCTCGCGGCAGCTTCGTCACATGGAGTTGCCTTCGGGCATGACTCCCGAGCGACTCAGCACGTTGTCCGTGATCGACAGGAGCGGTCCGATCTCGGTCACCGCGCTCGCGGACCGCGAGATGGTGCGCCCAGCGACGATGTCGAGGATGGTTTCCGCGCTCGTCGACGAGGGTCTCGTCCGCAGGCGTGAAGACAAGGCCGACGGCCGGGGGGTGTTGGTCAGCGTGACGGCCAAGGGCCGCCGCGTCTATCGCCGAGCTCAGCAGCAGCGGCTCGAGCAGCTCGCGGAAGCGCTGAACGCGCTCTCGCCGGAGCAGCTGTCGGCGATGCGAGAGCTTGCGGACGTCCTCGAACGTCTGACCAAGCTGCTCGACAGCTCCTCGTCCGGCTGACCGTCAGTCTTCCGCGTCGATCGCGCGCCGAACCGCGCGCGCGACATCGGCGATCGAGAAAGGCTTCGCGAGGAGTCGCGGACGGCCGTTCGACGGCACCGCGTCCGCGGCATCGGCCGTGGCGATGATCTTGAGGCCGGGCCTGGTCCGTTCTGCTGCCGCGAGGAAACGCCGGCGCGCGGCGGGATCCTGGCCTGCCCCGTCGACGACGAGCACCTCGATCGGGCGGATTCGCAGCCGCTCGAGCATCTCGCTCGCGTCTCCCGCCGCGTGCACGTCGTAGCCGAGAACGCCGAGCACCTGCTCGATAGTCGACCGCACGCTGTCGTCACGCGAGAAGACGCCGACCGACTCATCGCCTCCGGGCAAGGTCGACAACGGATGCGTCTTCGATGTCGTCTCGGCCGCGGCGTCGCTCGAGCTCGGAAGCAGCACCGAAACGACGGTGCCGCGACCCGGCGCGCTGTCGATCGTCACCGCCCCGCCCGCCTGCTCCGCGAACCAGCGCACCATGCTCAGGCCGAGACCGGTTCCGCCCCGCTCCCCCTTCGTCGTGAAGAACGGTTCGAAGACGCGGGGGAGCATTTCGGACGGGATACCGCAGCCGTCGTCGACGACGTCGAGGCGCACGTAGGCCCCGGGCGGCACGCCGTGCCGCTCCGCGTCCGCGCGGCAGAGCTCGACCGCTTCGGTCGCGATGACGATCCGACCGTTCCCGACGATCGCGTCCCGCGCGTTCATCGCGAGATTGACGACCGCGCTCTCGAGCTGCGCCGGATTGCAGCGCACGTGGCCGGTATCCCGCGCCGCCCGGACGTCCAACGTGATGCGGCCGCCGAGCGCGCGCGTGAGAAGCGGCACGAGCCCGTCGACGATCTTTCCGGGATCGACGTCCTCCGCCTCGGGCTTGTCCCGCCGCGCGAACGCGAGGAGCTCCTTGATCAGGTTCGCACCGCGGCTCGCGGCGTCTCGTGCAGCCTTCAGTTTCCGGAACGTGCTCTCATCTCCGCCGCGGAGATCTTCGGCAACGAGGTAGAGGTTACCGATCAGAACCGTTAGCAGGTTGCTCAAGTCGTGAGCGATGCCGCTCGTCAGGCTCCCGAGCGCCTCCATTCTCGCGCCGCGCTGCACGGCCTCTCTGAGCCGCGCCTCCTCGGTCACGTCGACGAAAAGGCCGACGAGCGACTCGTCCGACGCATGACTCGGCCGGAAGAGATCGCCCTCGACGACCGGACGGCCGCCGCCGAGGCCTCGTAGCACGAGCCGCACGTTGCGCTCGCGCCCGGCGAGCGCGGACGCATGCCACGCGGGCCAGCTCTTTCGCTCGACGACGAGCCCGGTCATCGGGCGGCCGAGCAGCTCACGCTCGGACGACCCTTCGAGCAGCCGGACGAAGCAAGGATTCGCGCGCCGCACGCGTCCGTCCGACGCGATCTCGACGAACGCGACGACGGAGCTTGCGTCGAGCCAGGACGGCTCGGACGCCCCGCCGTCCGGGGCATGCGCGGCCCAACGGATCCTCAAAGCCGGCCTCCGAGCCGTGTCGGCACGCCCCCGCCGATGCTCGTCGCGCCGTGCGGACGCCTCTTCGAAACCCTTGGCGCGCTGGTGATCCACATGACCTGCTAAACGTAATCCATTGTCGCCGAGCCGCTGATGACTCGCATCACAGTCCTTCACGATCCGGAAACGAGCCGAGAAGCAGTTCACGGGCCGTGACTGCGCGGTCGGTTACACTCGCGTACCGCAACGGGAAACTCGAGTCGATGCTGCAGCACGGCAATGACGCCACGCGTTTGAGCAAGACGATCGCGAGCACGGCGACGATCAAGCTTGCCCATCCGCCGATGCTCGATCTCTTCTATACCCCGCTCGAGGAGCGCTTCGAACGCATCACTCGGATCGCGCGGCAGGCGCTCAGGGTGCCGGTCGCCGCCATCACGCTTCTCAACGCCGAGAAGCAGTGGTTCAAGTCCGTATCGGGATGGGCGATCGCCGAGCTCCCGGCGGACCTCTCGATGTGCAAGCTGACGCTCGAGCAGAACTCCCTGCAGGTCATCTCGGATACGAGGTCGGACCCGCGGACTGCGCAGCATCCGCTCGTCGTCTCGAAGCCGAAGTTCAGGTTCTACGCGGGCTGCCCGCTCGCCGACGCGAACGGTCTCGTCGCGGGCACGTTCTGCGTGTTCGACACGAAGCCGCGCCAGCTGTCGGATGCCGACCGTCGATGCCTGCTCGATCTCGCGGCCCTCGCGCAGCGCGAGGTCGCCGACGAGCATCTCCGCAGCGCGTACGCGTCCCTGACCGCGAAGCTCGGGCTCGCGCGCCGCGAGGCGATGATCGATCCGCTGACGAAGCTCTGGAATCGGCGCGGAGCGTCCGTGCTCGCGGGAACCGCGTTCGAGCGCGCCGATCGATCGAACGCGGCGATCGGCATCGCGGTCTTCGATCTCGACGAGTTCAAGCAGATCAACGACACGTACGGTCATCAGACCGGCGACGAGGTGCTGCGCCGTGTCGGCGAGCGGCTGATCGGCACGGTCCGTGCCGACGATCTCGTTTGCCGGCTCGGCGGCGACGAGTTCCTCGTGCTGATCGCGGACGGCGACCCGGCGACGACCGAGGCGGCCGTGCAGCGAATCGTGCAGCATCTCATCGGAACGCCGATCGCGACGCGCGACGGCCCGCTCTCGGTCACGGCGAGCGTCGGGACGACCGTCCGCCGCCCCCGCGAGCAGATCACGCTCGATGCGCTCGTCGAGCGCGCCGACCGGCAGTTGATCGCGTCGAAGGCCGATCGAAAGAAACTCGCGGCCGCGCGCGCGTGACGGCGAGGAGCGCCGTCGCGCCGCGTGTGCTCACGGCGCGCCGAACGTGCTCCTACGAAGCTCCACCGCCGCGCCGTTCCGTCAATCGGCGACGCACTCCGTCGGATTCCACCCGTCGCGGCCCTGTTCTTTCCGGAAGTTCGAGCTCGTGATGTACGGCTCGGCGAGGTACTCGGGGTCCTCGACGATCGTCTTCACGACGAGCCACTCCGTCCCATCCGGCTGACGGAGCAGATCGAAGTACTCGGTGATCGACGCGTTCTCGCTGTACGGCACCCCGTTCTTGCGGAGGTACCCCGATTTGAAGCCGGTCGTCACAACCTCGAGCGACGCGTTCTCCGGCGGCTGTCCCCGTCCGCCGCCGTGCAGGATCCACTTCGCGGCCGAGACGCCTTGCCAGGTCCGTTCGGCCGGTTCCGGCACGTCTCCGAAGTGGAGCCGCCGCGTCTGACTGCCCGAGTCCGTTTGTATCTCGAGCGTCGAATCATCGACCCACTCGACGCGAATCCGTCCCGGCATGCGCATGATCGCGGCGACGCCGTACGCCTTGCACGCGTTGCCCTCGGCCTCGTCGCGGGCCGCATCCCACGCGTCCGCAATCGCCCGCCCCGCCGGCGTCAGCGTGATGCCGGAATACTCGCCCTTCGGCGGCGTCATCATGCGGAAGCGCCAGTCCTCCGTGACGATCGAGACCCATTGGCCCGTCAGATCGATCGGCGCGATCTCGCGGGGCGACGGCGGCTCGGGCTGCTGCGCGAGCGCACCGGGTCCCGAGAACGGGAGCGCGAGAACGAACGCGGCGCAGAGCCGCGCGGTCGGAGCGAGGAATCCGCTCGTCATGTCGGCTACTCCTGGTCGACGAGACTCCGGTACGCCGCCTCGATGAATCGCTCGGTCGTCCAGAACCCCGTCGTCGATCCGTAGATCGGGTCGTAATCCTTCGTCGGCTCGGCAGCCTTGATCTGCTCGAGCGACATGCCCTGCCGAATCATGTGCTGGAGACGATCGCGCACGACGAGCACCATCTCGCGGTAGTTCAGCACGTCGCCCAGATTGCTGACGCGCCCGTGTCCCGGAATCACGAGCGTGCCGCCGTCCTGGCCGTACACCGGAATGATCAGGTCGGCGAGCGCGTCGAGCGCCGCGATGATGCCGTCGAGGCTTCCGCCCGACTCGAGATCGATGACCGGGTAGCTCGTCGTCACGAACAGGTCTCCGGCCGCGATCACGTCGGAGCGGCGGAAGAACACGATGCTGTCGCCGTCCGTGTGCGCGTTGGGCAGATGGATGATGCGAATCCCTTCACCGTTGAAGTAGATCTGCTTCTCGTCGCCGAAGAACGTGCTCGTCGGCCATCCGTCGGACGGCAGCGCCTGCTCGCCCGTCGCAGCGCTCAGCCTGAACAGCACGTTCTCGTGCGCGATCAGCTGCGCGCCGACGCCCGCGTCCGCGATCGCGGCCTGCATGTTGCCGCCGGACACCATCCTACCCGCGAGGCGCAGGTTCGCATTGCCGCCGGTATGGTCGCCATGGTGGTGCGTATTGATGATGTAGCGGATCGGTTGGTCGGAGAGCTTCCCGATCGCGGCAAGGATCTTGTCGGAGAGCTGCGCGAACTGCGTATCCACGATCAGCACGCCGTCATCGCCGATCTGCACGGTGATGTTGCCGCCCGCGCCGACGAGCATGTAAATGTTGTCGCGAATCTTGAGCGTCTCGATCTCGACCGCGTCGAAGTTCTGCTGAGCGTGCGCGACCTGCGGGCACGTCGCGGCGAGCGCGAGACCTGCGAGCGCGGCGAGCGCTGCGATGTTCGTCACGGGATTCATCTGCGCCATCCTCCGTCCGCTACTCTGCCGCCGACGGGAGCAAGGTCCGAAGCTTCTCGCGATACTCCGGGTACATCGTCTCGGCGCCGCCCATCGCGGCCTCGAACGGAATGCCGTGTTTGCGTGCGAACTCGCTCAGGTACGGGTTCTGCCCCGGGAGATAATGCGGGAAATAGTCGTCGGGAAGCACGACCTCGACGACGCTCTCGCAAGGATAGGCGCCGATTCGGCTCGCCTCGCTCAAGACGTAGTCGCGGTTCCGGAAGAACGGCTCCTCGAGATACGCCGGGTCCTGGACGTAGACGTTCCACGTGAGATGGTTGCCGTGCCGAATGAAGTGCTCGGTAACGGTCGCACGGTCGCTGCGCGCGACGCCGTTGCGGCGCAGCCACCCTTCCCGCAGATGCGTCGTCGTGACCTCGAGCGTGCGCCCGATCCACCGCCCGGTCGAGAAGCCCATCGCCGTGTGCTCGGCGAACTCGGGCGGATGCGGCCGGCCGTCCATCCAGATCGTGCGCACGGTATTCCACGCGAAGTGCTGGATATGGATCGCGATCAGCTCCTGCGTGACCGTATCGATCTCCTCCCAGATACGGATGTCGGCGAAGCTGTTCGCGTAGTCGGAGGGATGCACGCGGCACTGGTAGTCCGGCAGCGACAGGATCGATGCGCTCCAGCTCTGCGCGCGCATTCGATTCGCGTCGTTCAACGGCAGGCCCGTGTAATCGCCGAGATCCGGGCCCGGTATCCGATCCGGCCAGTCCTCCGCGTACGTCGCGCTCCAGACTCCGGCGAGGTTGACCTGCGCCGAAGCCGAGAAGCTTCCGGCAGCAGAGCAGAGCGCGACGCAAGCGACGGTCGCCCCGATCCGGGAGACGTGAACCATACACACACTCCTCAAAGCCGGGCGGGAAAGCTCGCGACGATGAAGCCTTCGGTTCGGCCCCCTTCTGATTCCGGCGCCGCTCGCGCGGACGAGCGCGAGCCCGTCGGTGAAGTCGCATCCCCCCAAAATCGCGTTCACCCCCGCCGCAGCTGCGGCGTGGCATCGGCAATGCTAACACAAGGCCAGAAGCCGCCGAGCGCGGTGCAGCGCTCGCACGCTGCCGTTCCGGAACCGGATACTCGCGGCCCGCGCCAGCGTGGACACCGTCGCACGCGGCACCCACAATACCGGCCGGATACCGACAACGGCCGAGGGGAGGAATCGACATGGCCCAAGGCGACGAAACGCCCAACGAGCGGCTCGTCCGCGTGTTTCTCGAGACGCTGAGCAGCGGCGATCTCGAGGCGCTGCGCCCGCAAATCCATCCCGACGGCAGCTGGGAGGCGACCGGAAAGAGCATTCCCGGCGCCGGCATCACGCGCGGCCGCGACAAGATCATCGACGAGCTGCTCGCGCCGGTCCGCGGGCTCTTCGTGCCCGGTGATCCGAAGATCAAAATCCTGCGAATCTTCTCGAAGGACGAGTGGGTCGCGGCCGAGACGGAGGCCTACGGCAAGCTCCAGAACGGCAAGCCGTACGAGAACCGTTACGCGTGGATCTTCGAGATCCGCGACGGCCTTGTGTACGCCGTGCGGGAGTACATGGATACCGGATACATCCTGCAGCAGCTGGCATGAGCGACACCTACGACATCGTCACGATCGGCTCCGGCCACAACGGGCTCGTCGCCGCCGCATACCTCGCGGCAGCGGGCAAGAAGGTCCTCGTGCTCGAGCGCAACCCATGGTTCGGCGGCGGCGTCGTGACCCGCGAGCTGACCGTGCCCGGCTTCCTGCACGACCAGCACTCGATCGCGCACATCTTCATCCACGGCAATCCGCTTCTCGCTCGCGACGAGCTCGGGCTCAAGTCCCGCCACGGCCTGAAGTACGTCTTCCCCGACACGCCGATGATGTCGGTTTTCGAGGACGGCTCCACCCTCGCCCTCTATCGCGACCGCGAACGAACGTGCGCGGAGATCGCAAAGTACTCGAAGAAGGACGCGGACGCGTACCGCAAGCTCGCGGAGGAAGCCGCGGGCTACATGCCGATGCTGCTCACGGGGCTCTACTCGCCGCCGACGCCGCTCGGCGCGACCTACGCGCTGATGGATCAGAGCCGCGAGGGACGCGAGCTCTGGCGCATCATGCAGATGAGCATGCACGACCTGCTCGGCGAGCGCTTCGAGCATCCGCGGGTCAGGATGCATTTCGCGCGCGTTGCCGGCGAGAACCTGGTCTCGCCGGACGAGAAAGCGACCGGCTTCGGCGTCTTCGTGTTCGTAGGATTCCTCGAAGCCTACGGCATCGGCGTGCCCGTAGGCGGCTCGGGGAGCCTCACGAATGCGCTGATCGCGAGCATCAAGGAGCACGGCGGCGACGTGCAAGGTAACACGGACGTGGCACGCGTCGTCGTGCGAAATGGGCGCGCGGTCGGCGTCGAGACGCGCGACGGGCGGATCTTCAACGCAAAGGACGCCGTGATCGGCGCGATCCACCCGCACGACCTGGGCCGCATGGTCGACGGCCTCGCCCCCGAGGTCGCGCAGGCGGCCGCACGCACGCACATCTCCGAGGTCGCGTGCATCACGCTGATCGCGTCGCTCAATGCCCCGCTCCGTTTCCGTGCCGGAGAGCACGTCCGCGCAGCGATGATCGAGCTCCTGCCGAACGACTACGACACGATGCGGAAGTCCTTCGACAAGGTGCGTTACCGCGAATTCTCCGACTATCCGCTGATCGGCGTGGCCTCGATGACGATGTTCGATCCCTCGCGCGCCCCGGCCGGCAAGGCGACGATGCACGCGTGGGACTACGTCCCGTACGAACGCGCGGACGGACGGAGCTGGGACGAGACGAAGGCGAGCTACGTCGAGCGCATGCTCGAGCACATGTCGAAGTTCATCGAGAACCTGCCGGGCGACATCATCGCATGGCATAGCGACAGCCCGGTCGACATGGAGCGCACGTCGTCGAGCTTCAGGCGCGGCGACCTGCACGGCATCGCGTCGTTCACGTACCAGTCGGGCGCCCACCGTCCGACGCCGGACCTCGGCCAGAACACCGTGCCGGGCTGCGAGCGGCTCTATCTCGTCGGCCCGTTCCAGCATCCCGGCGGCGGCGTGTTCGGCGCGGGCCGTGCGACGGCCGTGCGCGTGTTCGACGACCTCGGCCTCGATTTCTCGAAGGTCGGAGCGCGTCAATGATCCTCTACTCGCCGGACAACACCGCTCTGATGGAAATTCAGAGCCTCGAGAGAAGCGGCGGCGAGCTCGTGATCAAGGGCAAGGTGTTCGGCACGATGCCGATCACCGCCCGTCTCACACCGGAGGAAGCGCGCAAGGGGCTGAAGCTGCTCAAGCCGCGCGTCGCGCTGTTCCTGCTCGGCATGCTGGTCAGGCGCGGCTCCGGCAAGACGTGAACCCGCGCCGCGGCCGGCGCCGCCCGCCCGCGGCCGGCGCCGTCAGCCGCCGTCGAGCACCTCTCGCCGCCAGTCGAGCACGAGGGCGTTGACGGTGTCCTCCTCGATCAGAAACGCGTCGTGGCCGTGCCGTGACTCGAGCACGGCGAGGCGCGCGTTCGGAATGTGCTCGGCGAGCTCGCGCTGCTCGTCGAGCGGATAGAGGATGTCCGTGTCGATGCCGATCACGAGCGTCGGCTGCGCAATGCTCGCGAGCACGTCGAAGTACTCTCCCCTGCCACGCGCGACGTCGTGCGTATCCATCGACTGCGTGAGCTTCACGTAGCAGTTCGCGTCGAAGCGATCGACGAGCTTCTTGCCCTGGTGCGCGAGGTAGGTCTCGACCGAGAAGCGCGTCGTGCCGCCGTCGTCGACCCGCTCGCGCCCGAAGCGCGGCGCGAACGACGCGAACGACCGGTACGAGATCATTGCGATCATGCGCGCGATCGCGAGGCCTCGCGCAGGCCCTTGGCCGGGCTCGTAGCGCCCGTCCCGCCACTCGGGATCGTTGAAGATCGCCTGCCGCTGCGCTTCACTCCAGCCGATGCACCACGCGGAATGACGACCGCCGACACCGATCGGCACGATGCCGCGGACGAGGTCGGCGTGGAACGCCCATTCGAGCGCCTGCATGCCGCCCATCGAGCCGCCGATCGCGAGCTCGACGCGGCGCACGCCGAGCCGTTCGAGCAGCATCCGATGCAGCGCAACGGTGTCGCGTATCGTCGGCACCGGGAAATCGGCACCGTACGGCTTGCCGGTCGCCGGATTCGTCGTCAGCGGCGACGCGCTGCCGTACGGGGAGCCGAGCACGTTGGCGCAGACGACGAAGTAGCGCTCCGTGTCGAGCGCGCGGCCCGGTCCGAGCAGCCGCGGCCACCAGATCTCGACGTCAGCGCTGCCCGTCAGCGCATGGCAGACGACGATCGCGTTGCCGCCGTCCGGCGCGAGCCGGCCCCACGTTCTGAAAGCCACCGGCACCTGCTCGAGGACTTCGCCGCTCTCGAGCTCGAACCGGGGAATGATTTCGACTCGTTCGTGCACGATGCTGTGCCGCGGCGGCGCCTGCCGCCGCGGCGTCCCGTCACTTGGCCGCGGCCAGACCTTTTTCGATGTCCTCGATGATGTCGTCGATGTGCTCGATGCCGATCGACAGGCGCACGAGCTCCGGCGTGATGCCGGCCGCCCTCTGCTGCTCCTCGTTGAGCTGCGAATGCGTCGTCGTCGCCGGATGGATCGCGAGACTCTTCGCGTCTCCGACGTTCGCGAGGTGGCTGAAGAGCTCGAGCCCTTCGATGAACCGCCTGCCCGCGTCGAGGCCGCCCTTGATGCCGAACACGATCATCGAGCCGCCTTTGCCGCTCAGGTACTTCTCGTTCAGCCGATAGGCCGGATCGTCGGGCAGCCCTGGATAGCGGATCCATTCGACCTGAGGGTGGCCCTTGAGGTGCTCGGCGACCTTGCGCGCGTTCTCGCAGTGCCGCTCCATCCTCAACGGCAGCGTCTCGATTCCCTGCAGGAACATCCACGCATTGTCCGGGCTGATGCATGCGCCGAGATTGCGCAGCGGCACGACGCGCATCCGGATCAGATACGCGATCGGGGCGAGCGGCTCGGGCAGGTCGTACGCCCAGCGCACGCCGTGATAGCTCGAATCGGGCTGCGTCATCAGCGGGAACTTGTCGCTCTTCCAGTCGAACTTGCCCGAGTCGACGACGATGCCGCCGATGCCCGTGCCGTGTCCGCCGAGCCATTTCGTGAGCGAGTTGATGACGATATCGGCGCCGTGCTCGATCGAGCGCTGCAGGACCGGCGTCGTGAACGTCGCGTCGACGACGAGCGGCAGCCCGTGCGCGTGCGCGATATCGGCGATCGCCTCGATGTCGGCGATGTCGCACGCGGGGTTGGATAACGTCTCGCAGAAGAGGAGCTTCGTCTTCGGCGTGATCGCCTTCGCGAAGTTCTCGGGCTCGTTCGGATCGACGAACGTCACCTTGTAGCCGAACTGCGGCAGGATGTCGTTGAACTGCGTGAACGTGCCGCCGTAGAGGTTGTTCGCCGCGACGATCTCGTCGCCCGCCTGGCAGATATTGTTGACGCAGTTGAAGATCGCCGCCATGCCGGACGAGAGCGCGAGCGCGGCCGCGCCGCCCTCGAGCGCCGCGACGCGCTGCTCGAGCGCGTCCTGCGTCGGGTTCATGATCCGGGTGTAGATGTTCCCGAGCTCGCGCAGCGCGAACAGATTCGCCGCATGCGTCGTGTCGTTGAACACGTAGGAGCTCGTCCGGTAGATCGGAATCGCTCGGGAATTCGTCGTCGGATCCGGCCGCGTGCCGGCATGGATGCACTGAGTTTCGAGCTTCACACCAACCTCCATACTTTGCGAAGCGAGCCGGACGGACGTCCGGTCGACCGCGTCACATTCCCTCCGCCGCCTCGGGTCCTGTCGCCCGGCCGCCAAGCGTAAGCAAGCCGAGCGCCGCGAGGATCAGCACGATACCGAGCCCTTCCGAGAGCGTCGGGCGTTCGCCGAGCTGCAGCCACGCGGCTGCGACCCCGACGATCGGCACGATCAGCGAGCTCAGTCCGCTGATCGTTGCCGGCAGCCGCTGCAGGATGTAGAGCCACAGCAGCATCGCGAGCGCCGTGCAGCCGACCGCGTTGAAGACGAGCGCACCGACGAAATAGCCGCTCCATTCTATCGGCCGCTCCGGCACGATCAGCGCCGCGACGAGCAGCGGGACCGCGCCGAACGCCATCTGCCACGCCGTCAACGACAGGAGGTCGGCGCGGCCGTCGATCGGGATCTTTTTCACGATGATCACGCTGATGCCCCACGACACCCCTGCGGCGAGCGCAAGCACGCTGTTCATGAGCCCCGCTTCCGTGTTTCCCGGCTCGAACACGAGCACGAGCCCGACGAGCGCAAGGCCTACGGCCGGCCACTGCATGCCCTTCAGCCGCTCGCCGAGAAAAGGCCAGCCGAGCAGGATGACCCAGAACGGCATCGTATACGCCAGCACGGCGCTCTTGCCCGCCTGGCCGACCGCGAGCGACCACGAGGCGAGCCCGACGAAGCCGGTCGTTTGAAAGAGCCCGAGCCAGAACGTCTTCACGACGTGACGCGGACGGAGCGGCACGCGCAGTATAGGCAAAAGCGCGAAGACGACGAGCGCCCCGAGCCCGACCCGCAGCATGGCGAAGTCGATCGGGCCCGAATAATCGAGCGCGAGCTTCATCACGACCCAGTTGTAGCCCCAGAGCAGCGCCAGCGTCGCGAACGCGGCGAGCGGACCGGCTCGCCCCGCTTCCGCCGCCGAGGCTCGAGCGGTATCGATGGAGCGGCTCATCGTGATCGTGCCATCCCTGTGCAACGCCGCCCGCCTGCAACACGGACGGGTCCCGCGCAAAGCCCGGCCCTCGCCGGCTCATCCGCCCGGCGGGAAGCCTCGGGCTCGGAAGGCGACTGGGCGACGACCGGCAGCGGTCCCGGAAAGCGCGTCAGGCGGGCTGCACGCGGTAGCTGCGAAGCTGGCGGGCGAACTCCTCGAGCGCCGCGATACCGCTCGTCTCCGCGTCCGCGCACCACGCCTGCAGACGCGCCAGGAGCTCCTGCTGCCCCTTCGCCTGTTGCGTCCACAACGCCTTCAGTCGCAGCTTGAAGTCGTAGATCGTCCTCAACGTTGCGTTGGTGCGCAGCACCTCCTCGAGGTGGCGGCGGTGCGCCGTATCGAGCGCGGTCTCCTCACGCAGGATCAGCGACTTGATCCGCTTGAGCCCGCGGCGCGCGTCGCGGCCGAGCGCCTCGGCCTCCGCCCGGATCACCGGACCCACGACGCGATTGCCGTAGAGCTTCAGCACGTGGAACCGGTTCGTGACGACGGCGCGGAGCATGTCCATGTCCACGACGGCTCGGCCGGCCGCAAACGCGGTGCGCGGAGCGGTGCGCCGCACGTCGGCGAGGCCGAGCATCTCCAGCACGCGGATGTAGAGCCAGCCGATGTCGAACTCCCACCACTTGTTCGAGAACTTCGCCGACGAGCCGTACGCGTGGTGGTTGTTGTGCAGTTCCTCGCCGCCGATCAGGAAACCGATCGGCACGATGTTCCGCGACGCATCCTGCGTCTCGAAGTTGCGGTAGCCCCAGTAGTGCCCGACGCCGTTGATGACGCCGGCAGCCCAGAACGGAATCCAGATCATCTGCACGACGAAGATCGCGAGACCGGCGGCGCCGAACAGCAGCACGTCGATCGCGAGCATGGTGCCGATGCCGAGAAACCGATGCTTCGAGTAAACGTTCCGCTCGAGCCAATCATCGGGCGTCCCTGCGCCGAACGCGTCGAGCGTTTCCTGCTTCGCGGCCTCGGCACGGTAGAGCCAGGTGCCGCCGAACAGCACCCGCCATATCCCCTTGCGCTGCGGACTGTGCGGATCATCGTCGCTCTCGCACTTCGCGTGGTGCTTTCGGTGCACGGCCACCCATTCACGGGTGGCCATGCCCGTCGTGAGCCAGAGCCAGAACCGGAAGAAGTGGCTCACGGCCGGATGCAGCGACAAGGCTCGATGGGCCTGGTGACGGTGCAGAAAGATCGTGACGGAAGCGATCGTCACGTGTGTCAACGCGAGCGCCACCGCGATGTAACCCCAGGTGGGCAGCGTCAATAGTCCATCGAAAGTCATTCGAACCTCGTCGTATCGGTTTGTCGGAGCGGACTTGCTTCATCCTGCGCCGACGGTCGGCCATGCAGCACGTAAGCAAAAGTCCGGCCAAGGTTACCAGAACGGTCCTCCGCGCGAGCTTGGGAATTGTCAGTATCCGAAGCTCGACCGCCGGCCGGCGCGTCGGCTATGTTAAGTACGGCTCGCGACGGGGAGAGCACCAACGGGGAGGCTGCGGATTCACCGAGCCTCGAGGCTCGCCGCCGCGTGTCCGCCGGTTCTCGCCAGACCGAGCTCGAGCCGCGCCACGTCGAGCGTCGACGACTCATCGCCGCTGGACTTGACCTCGTCATCGGGCTACGCTCCGACGCGGCCGGGCGGCACGACAACGAACACGCTGGGGGGGATCGGTCTTGGATTTCTTCGCAAGGATCGAGCAGAGCGGGCTCGCGCAGTGGGTCAGCGCTTCCATCGAAGGCTACCCGATCATGATCACCCTGCACTCCGTAGGGCTCGCCGTCATCGCGGGTCTCGCCGTCGCAATCGATCTCAGACTCCTCGGCTACTTCCGCAGCATTCCGTTCTCGTCGCTGCGCACCTTCTTCACGATCGCGTGGCTCGGCTTCCTCGTCAATTTCCTGTCGGGCGTGGCCCTGTTCACGTCTCAGGCGACCGCGTACGTAACCGACGTCACTTTCCTGCTCAAGATGGCTTTCGTGCTCGTGGGCGCCGCGACGATGGGGTATCTGCAGCCGGCCGTTGCACGCATCGGTGAGGGGCACGGCGCGGATGCCGTCGTGCCGAGCGGCACGAAGAAGGCTGCCGTCGTCTCTCTTGCCGTCTGGACGGGCGCGATCGTCACCGGCCGCCTGATCGCCTATCTGTAGCCGAAGGAACGCACGATGAACTCCGTACTCGACTGGATGGAGACGACCTGGCTCAACAGCCTCGCGTTGAACTACGCGTGGACCTGGCCGATCCTCGAGACGTTCCACTTCATCGGTATGTCGCTGCTGATAGGCGCGATTCTCGTGATGGATCTGCGCCTGCTCGGCGTGCAGCGCGTGATCCCCTCGGCGACGGTCCACAAGCTGCTGCCGCTCGCGTTCATCGGTTTCGGCATCAATCTGGTGACCGGGATCGTGTTCGTGTTCGGCGATCCGCACCGGTACGCCGTGAACCCGTCGTTCCAGATCAAGATGGTGCTGATCGTTCTTGCCGGGTTGAACGCGCTCCTCTACGCGATCAAGGTCGCGCCGCAGCTCGCGTCGCAGCCTCCGACCGGCGATACCCCAGCGATCGCGAAGGCCGTCGGCGCAGCATCGCTCGCCCTCTGGATCGGGGTAATCTGCTTCGGCAGGCTGATCCCGTACCTCGGACTCGGCGAGCTCTAGCGGTCGTCGCCGGACGGCGGTCTTAGCGGAGCCGGCCGTTCGGCACGCGTGATCGTCCTGCGCTACGGCTGGAACCCCGGCTGACACACGGCGGTGATGCAGATCGAGTCGAGCGTGCGTCCCTCGGGCGGCACCTCGAGCC
>CAZKNH010000037.1:0-19750 GCA_964553875.1 uncultured Gammaproteobacteria bacterium
TCTGGGTGATCGGCGCGGCGACGCTGTCGACGCCGGTCGGCCAGACGAGCCTCGGTAACTACATCTTCGCGGGCCTGCAAATCGAGAACTGGGTGTTCGTGCTGTTCGGCTGCGCCGCGGCGGCGCTGCTCGCGCTCACCGTCGATCTGCTGCTCGGGCTCATCGAGTCCGGCACCGCCGAGCGCAAACCCGCGCGCATCGCGGTCGGCGTCGCGGCGCTCCTCGCCGGCACGGCGGCGGCGCTCGGGCCGCGGCTCGATGCGGCCGGCGGGCCGAAGTACGTCGTCGGCGCGAAGAACTTCTCGGAGCAGTTCATCCTCGCAGAGCTGATCGCGAGCCGCATCGCTGCGCAGGGGGCGGCCGCCGAGCAACGCGTCGGGCTCGGCTCGACGATCGCGTTTCGCGCGCTCGCGCGCGGGGAGCTCGACGTGTACGTCGACTACTCCGGGACGCTGTGGGCGAACGTGCTCGGCCGCACGGACACGCCGCCGCGCGACGAGGTGCTCGCCGAGCTCGAACGCTGGCTCGAGCGGGAGCACGGCGTCACGCTGCTCGGATCACTCGGCTTCGAGAACGCGTATGCGCTTGCGATGCGTCGCGACCGCGCGGCGGCGCTCGGCATCGAGACGATCGAGGACCTCGCCGTGCACGCACCAGAGCTTACGATCGGCGGCGACCTCGAGTTCTTCGACCGGCCGGAGTGGGCGGCGCTGCGGAGCGCCTATGGCCTCCGCTTTCAGAGCCGCCGGCAGTTCCAGCCGACCTTCATGTACAAGGCCGTGGCCGACGGCGAGGTCGACGTGATCTCGGCGTTCTCGAGCGACGGGCGCATCGCGGCCTTCGACCTCGTGACGCTCGCGGACACCGGACACGTCATCCCGCCGTATGACGCGATCGTGCTGCTCGCGCCGGGACGCGCCGACGACCCGCTGCTCCGTGCCGCGCTCGATCCGCTGCTCGGCTCGATCACCGTCGAGACGATGCGCGAAGCGAACCTCATGGTCGACCGCGACGAAGGCAAGGTGACGCCCGAAGCGGCGGCCCGGTGGCTCGCGGAACGGGCGCGGCTTCCCGTCGCACGCTGACGCGCCTTAGCGGCGCGGCTCGCTGCCCGGGCGCTCCCCTATGGATCGGGCACCGGGCGCGCCAGGAACCTCGGAAAGGCGCCCTGTCCAACGAGAAGGCAGCAGCGAGAAAAACGCCCCGTTTGGGCTGCCGCGCTCGTAAAGCACGAACGAGGAGAAGCACCATGGCCGATACCTTCGTCGAGCCCCGCCGCGATATCGCCCATATCGGGCCGGTGGAGCTTTACACCCCGAAGCTCGAAGCGACGCGCGACTTCTTCGTGAACCTGATGGCGCTCCGGGAGGTGCATCGCGACGCGCAGTCGGTCTATCTGCATGCGTGGGACGACTATCAGCGCTACACGATCAGGCTCATCGAGCGGAGCGACGCGGGTATCGGCCGCACGTTCCTGCGTGCGAGAAGTCCCCAGGCGCTCGAGCGGCTCGTCCAACTGATCGACGACAGCGGACAGGGTCGAGGCTACAGCGAAGAGGTGCTCGGACTCGGGCCGGTCTACCTCTTCGACGCACCCGACGGCCATCCGATGGGCGTCTACTGGGACGTCGACTGGTACGAGCCAGATGACACCGACAGGCCCGCGCTGAAGAACCAGGCCGCCGCCTTTCCCGGCCGCGGAGCGAACGTTCGCCGGCTCGATCACATCAACTACCTCGCGAAAGAGATCGACCCGGTCGACCGCTTCGTGACGACGGTCCTCGGTGCGCGCTGCACCGAACGCATCGCCCGCGAAGGCGGCGGCTACGACGGGATCTGGTACACCTTCACGGACAAGACGTACGACATCGTCTTCACGCGGGACTTTCTCGGCGCACGCGGGCGGCTCCATCACCTCGCGTTCGCGACGGACACGCGCGAGGACATCCTGCGCGCGGCGGACGTGTTCCTCGAAGCCGGCATCCACATCGAGACCGGTCCGCACAAGCACGCGATCCAGCAGGGCTTCTTTCTATACGTGTGGGAGCCCGGCGGAAACCGCATCGAGCTGCACAACGCGGGCGCCCGCCTGCTGCTCGCGCCGGACTGGAAGCCGATCACGTGGACACCCGAAGAGCGCGCGAAGGGGCAAGCCTGGGGCTTGAAGACGATCGAGACGTTTCACACGTACGGCACGCCCGTCATCGACGAGCCGAAGGGCTGACCGGGCGACGGCTTCCGGTGACTCGAGGCGCTCGCGACGACGCGCGTCGGACCGTCGAGAGCGCGGCCCGTCGCGGAAGTGTCGCACGCATTCGAGACGACTCGCCGTGACGGGCGTCGAGCAGACGCCGATGTCCTTCCACGGGAATCCGCTGTGATACGCTCCGCGTCGTCCGTGCAACAAGGGAGGCATCGTCGTGCATCGAGTGCTCGCGCTTTGTGTCCTCGCGTTCACTGCCCTGACCGGCTGGGCACAGCCCGATGAATCGAGCGACCGCATCATCGTGTCCGGCGCGTCCGGCAATCTCGGCCGGCTGACCGTCGAGGCGCTGCTCGAGCGCGGCGTGCCCGCGAGCCGGCTGATCCTCGTGAGCCGGACGCCCGACGAGCTCGCGGACTACGCGGCGATGGGCGCGAGCACGCGCTACGGTGATTTCACGAAGCCCGAATCCCTGCCGGCCGCGTACGCCGGCGGCACGCGCATGCTCCTGATCAGCATCGGCGGCGGCGCACTGCCCGAGCCGCGGCCGACGCTCCATAAGCGCGCGATCGACGCGGCAATCGCGGCCGGCGTCAAGCATATCGTCTACACGTCGTGGGCCGCGATCAGCCAGGGCGACGAGGGCGGGATCTCGGTCGACCACGTCGCGACCGAGCAAATCCTCATGGAGTCAGACGTCGCGTGGACGATCCTCCGCAACTCCGTGTACATGGACGGCGTCACCGATCAGGCGCGCCAGATGATAGCGTCCGGCCGGGCCGTCGTGCCGGCGAACGACGCCGGGATGAGCTACGTCACGCGCGCCGACTGCGCGGCGGCAGCCGCCGCCGTGCTGACGACGCCCGGGCACGAGAACAAGATCTACGACATCACTGGACCCGAGGTCGTCGGCACGCGCGCCATCGCCGAAGCCGCGGCGGCCGTGAGCGGCAAAGCGATCGAGATCGTCGAGGGCGGCGCCGGAGGCGGATTCGCGCTGCCGTCGCTCGCCTTCACGTCGCCGCACTTCGAGATGCTGACCGGACGTCCGCCGACGAGCGTGCGGGAGCTGCTCGAATCGACGCTGTGAACCGATCCGCCCCGCAAGGAGCGGATCCTCGTTCGCCTTTCAGCGCCGGGGCAGCGTGTCCTCACGCCCCGGCGGCAGTCGCTGGTCGGCGGCGGTCAGCACGAACCCGACCATCACGTAGTCGCCCATGATCGTCGCGAGCTCGACCATACCCTGCCGGCCGAAATGCTCGACGATCGCGGCGTAGAGCTCCGAATCGACCTCGTGGTCGCGCAGGAGCGCACGTGCGAAGCGGATGATGAGCGTGTCCTTTTCGCTGAGGCCGACGGGCTCGCGGTCGAACTTGATCGTATCGATGACGGCGTCCGGCACGCCGAGTCGCCGCGCGCCCGCCTCGTGCGCCGACCACTCGTACGCCTGCTCGAACTCCCACGCCGCTTGAAGGATCGCGACCTCGTAGTCGCGCGGCTCGAGGACGCCTTCCGTGCGCAGGTACTGGTTCAGCATGTGGAACGCCTCGGCGACTCTCGGGCTGTGCATCGAGACGGCGACCGGCCCGGTCAGAGGGCGGGGACCATCACCGACGACGAGGTCCCACACTCGCCGTCCTTCGTCGTCGAGCTGATCGCGTGTCAGCGCGGGCAAGCGCGACAACGATTCCGGATCGATGTCCGGCGGAAGCGACGCTCCCGAGTCGGACTGAGCATGAGCACCGAGCGCCGTCGCGAGCGCCGCGGCCGCGGCCGCGATTCCGAACCGTCTGCGCATGAGATCCCCCGTCGTTCTCGAATCAAGGATGACCCTGCCGAGTGTAGTACAACGCGGGGGCGACTCGCGCCGTGCGGCGGGTCGGGAGACCTGTCGATCGGAACCCGGGCGGGCGCCGTGGTCCAACTCCTCGCGTAAACTCTGCCGGGCCGGGGGAACGACGCCGTCGCCTCCGGCCCGCCTCGATCCAAGGAGCAGGAAGGGGAATGTTCGGTCGCAAAGCAGAAATGATCACCGCGGCGGAGGCGCTTCCGGGCCGCGACGAGCCGCTCGAGGTCACGAACGAGCACTTCGTGCTGCATCGTCCGATCAAGCCGCCATTCCCGGCCGGCACCGAGACCGTGCTGTTCGGCATGGGTTGCTTCTGGGGCGCGGAACGCGCGTTCTGGACACTGCCGGGCGTCTACACGACGGCGGTGGGCTATGCCGGCGGCTTCACGCCGAATCCGACGTACCGCGAGGTGTGCACGGGGCTCACGGGACACGCCGAGGTCGTGCTCGTCGTCTACGACCCGCGGGAGCTCGCGTTCGCGAAGCTGCTCACGGTCTTCTGGGAATCGCACGATCCGACGCAGGGCATGCGGCAGGGCAACGACGTCGGCACGCAGTATCGCTCGACGATCTACGTAGGCGACGACGCGCGGCGCGCGGAGGCGATCCGGAGCCGCGATGCGTACCAACGCGAGCTCTCGGCGCACGGATTCGGACCCATCACGACCGAGATCCGCGGCGATCAGCCGTTCTATTACGCCGAGGATTACCACCAGCAGTATCTCGCGAAGAACCCGGGCGGTTACTGCGGGCTCGGCGGCTGCGGCGTGCCGTATCGCGCAGCGGGCTGAGCAGGTTCCTCACTCGTCCGCTGCGCTCGCCCCGCTCGGATCGCTTCGAGTCAAGAGCGCGATGACCTCGTCGTCCGTGAGCTGCGGGAACGCGAGATACCACACGCCGACCGCGATATAGGGTTCCGGTTTGGCGAGCACCTCGACGGCGTCCGCGGTCCGGCTCAGCATCGCGCACGCTTCGCGCGACGCGGTCGGCGCCGCGACGACGACTCCGTCGCTCCCAGCTGCACGTGCGGCGAGCACCGCGGCCTTCATCGTCGAGCCGGTCGCGATGCCGTCGTCGACGAGGATCGCGGTCTTGTCGTGCAGGTCGAGCGGCGCCCTTCCGGCGCGATAGAGCCGCTCCCGCCGCTCGAGCTCGTCCTGCTCGCGCACCGCGATCGGCTCGATCGCCGCCTCGTCGAGCCCGAGATAGGCCATCGAGTCCCAATCGAGCACGCGTACGCCGCCCGCCGCGATCGCGCCGATCGCAAGCTCCGGGTTCATCGGCGCGCCGAGCTTGCGGACAACGAGCACGTCGAGCGGGGCATCGAGTGTCCGCGCGACCTCGAACGCGACCGGAACGCCGCCCCGCGGCAGGCCGAGCACGACGACGCCGGGCCGTCGATACTTACCCTCGAGCGCGGCGCCGAGAAGCCGCCCTGCCTCGCGCCGGTCGCGAAAGATTCTCGAACCCTGACTGCCGCCTCGATCCACTGCGAGCTCCGTGTGTCGTCGGCGCCCGACGACGCTGCCGCCCGAGCGGACGCCCGGGCCTTCAGACCGCGTTCACGGCCGCCGCGAGCAGCGGCGCGATGCCGAGCACGGTCAGCTTGTCGCGAAGCGCCGGATCATCGGCGCGCGTCGAGCGAACGGTATCGGTCACCGCGACGGACTCGATCTCGGAGGCCGCGAGCGCCTGCGGCGCACCGGCCGAGAACACGGCGTGGGTCGCCGCGACGTGCACGGCCGTCGCACCCCGCTCGCGCGCGGCCCGCGCCGCCCGCAGCATCGTCGTGCCGGTGCTGATCATGTCGTCGACGATGACGACGGCCGCACCGGCCACGTCGCCGCCGAAAACGTCGCCGCGAACCAGCCCCTCGCTGCGCTGTTTCTCCATCAGCGCGAGGCCGACCGGCTCGCCGATACGCTCGGCGAGCGCCTGCCCGAATCGGATCGCCCGCTTCATCCCGCCCGCATCGGGCGACAACGCGACGACGCGCTGCCCGCGCGGAAGCGTCGCGGCGAAATGCTCGACGAAGAGCGCGACGGCATCGACGTTCACCTTGCGGCATCCGAACGCGTTCTCGAACGCCGCAGGCTCGTGCACGTCCGCGGTCACGATCGCGTCCGTGCCGGCCGCCTCGAAGAACGACGCGACGTATCGCGTCGTCACCGGGTCTCCGGGCTTCGTTCGCCGGTCCTTGCGCGAATACGCGAGATACGGCACGAGCGCGACCACCTCGCCCGCCCCCGCATCCTTCAATGCGCCGATGAAAACGAGCAGACGAAACAGCTTGTCGCTCGCGCTCGCACGCTCGTCCGCGAAGAGCGACTGACAGACGACGACGCGTTCGCCGCGGACGTCGTCGAGCGGACGGACCTTGAACTCGGTGTCCTCGAACTCGCGCTCCTCGTGAGCGGAAGGCGTAACGCCCAGCTCCGCCGCGACCGACGCGCCGATGAAGGAGCTCGCGTTCAGGCTGAAAAGCTTCATATCGAGGCCCGCCGCCGCAATGCCAGTGGCCGCAACGACGTACGCGTCACCCGCAATCGCTTCCGATCGTCGAAACCCGTAAAGTGAGCGTCGCGCTTCATGGCTCCACGTTCGGGAGTAGTCTGATGACAGTAGGCACGATCTGCAATCACAATGTTGCGACGATCTCTCCCGACGCCGACATTACGGAAGTTGCGGAGCGGATGCGAAAGGAGCACGTCGGCGACCTGATCGTCGCCGAGTTCAAAGATGCCCGCCTCGTGCCCGTCGGGATCATCACCGATCGCGACATCGTCGTGTCGGTCGTCGCGAAGAAGGTGGATCCCTCGACGCTCACGGCCCGCGACGTCATGAGCGCCGACCTGCTGACCGTCCGCGAAGACAACGGCGTCGACTTCGCGCTCCGGGAAATGCGCCGCGCAGGGGTCCGACGCGTGCCGGTCGTCGGCTCGCTGGGCGAGCTCGTCGGCGTCCTGTCGATCAACGACGTCATCGACCATCTCGGCACTCAGCTCGGCCATATCGCCGACATCATCCGCTTCGGCCAGAAGGCGGAAGCCGAGCGGAGGCCCTGACGCGCGCGCCGCGAGACGGCTTCCGTCAATCGCCGCGCGCGGCCGCGATGCTCGCGGACGCCGCGTCGAGATACCACTGCGCACGCGCGCGCCAGACGTCCGCGTCGGGCCCGGCCTCCGGCACCCTGCGCGCGTAGAGCACGGCGCGCGACAGCGCGCGGCGGCTGCGATAGAAGAGAAGCAGCGGCTCGGGCACCGGATCCGCCGCGTGCCGACGGTACGCGGCGAGCAGCCTATCCGCGACCTCGATGCGGTGGCGATCGCAGTCGAGCGCGAGAAACGCCACCTCCTCCGCGGTATCGAGCCAACGCAAGCCGATCGAGAACTCTAGGCAATCGATGATCTGCGGCCGATCCGTCAGGAAGACGTGCTCCGCCCGCAAGTCGCCGTGCGCGTCGACGATGCGGCCGTCCGCGGCGCGCTGCTCGAGCACGTTCCGATGTCGCTCGATGAAATCGAGCTGCGCCGATGTGACACGCTCGACGATGTCCTTCGAAATGCCGTTGTCGGCCGTCAACTCCTCCGGGCCGTCGACGAGGCTGCCGTTCCGCAGCGCGAACCGACGCAGCGCTTCGACGTACCCCGGCCCGTCCCACGGCGCTACCGGTGTCCGCGCGTAGAACGCGACGAGCTTTTCGACGATGCCGTCGAGCTCCGGGGCTCCGATCGAACGGGAGCGGCCCAGATCCACGAGGCTCGAGTCGGGAAGCCTGCGCATCTCGACGACCGCATCGACGATCTCGCCGTCGCCGCCGAGCCGAAGCCCGTCGGACGCGGCGACGACGGGAACGACACGCAGGTAGATCTCCTCCGCGAGCCGTCGATTCAACGTGACCTCGAGCTCGCAGTACGCGCGCCGCGCCTCGGCGTTCCGGAAGTCGATCGCGCCGAAACGGATCGGCTTCTTCAGCTTGTACGCGAAGCGGGGCGACAGGAAGATCCAAGCGAAATGCGTTTCGATCGACTCGACCCGCTCCGGCCGATCGGGAAAGGTTCGAGGATCCTCGAAGAGCGCGACCTTTTCTTCGTCAGAGACTTCCGCCACACGCGGATGCTAGGCCCACCGCAAGGAACGCGCCAGTCGTCGCCGCACGGATGGCCGACGAAGGCGCCACACGCTCGCAAGCGTGGAATGCCTCGCGGCGCCCCGCGCTATGTGCGGCGTCGCGGAAAGCGTACGCGGAACACGGCGCCGCTGCCGTCCGGCAGGTTGTCTGCCGTGACGCTGCCGCCGTGGAAGTCGGCGATCAGCGCGACGATGTAGAGGCCCAGCCCCAGGTGCGGGCGGCCGTCGTCGTGCGGCCCCTTGCGGACCGAAACGAGCGAGTCGAACAGGCGCTCGCGCATCTCGTCCGGCAGCGTCGGCCCAGGGTTCGCGACCGAGAGCTCGAGGTCGCTCCCCCGGTCCTCGAGCGCGATACGGATCGTGCTGCCCTCCGCGCTGAAACCGACCGCATTGTCGATCAGCTTGTCGATCAACTGCGCGACGAGCTCGCCCGAGCCGACGATCCAAGCATCGCGCACGTCGATGGCGAGCTCGATACGCCGATCGCGGAAGATGTCCGCGTATGCGGTCGCGCACGCCTCGACGACGGCGGCGAGATCGAAGCGCTGCGGGTCCGTGTCACGGATCGCCTGCTCCATTCGCGTCGCCTCGCTCATCGCCGCGAGAATCGAATCGAGGCGGCCGACGCCGTCGCGAAGCCGCTCGAGGTAGGGTCTCGCGCCGGGCGAGTCGACCTCTTGCTCGAGATTCTCGAGCGACGTCGACACGACGGCGAGCGGCGTCCTGAGCTCGTGCGAGAGCTTGCCGGCGAGGGTTTTGAGGTATTGCGTGTGCTCGCGCAGCCGCTCGAGCAGATTCGCGAAGCTGCGCGACAGGTCGCCGAGCTCGTCCTGCGCTTTTCGGCCCGGCAGCTCGACGTCGATTTCGCCCTTCGGGCCGAGCGCGTTCTCGGCCGCGCGGGCGAGGCGTCTGACGCGCACCGAAAGGAGCGTCGCATAGCCCAAGAGCCCGAGCGCGACGACGAGGGTCGCGACGAGCGTGAACGTCATCAGGCGCAGCAGCACGCTGTTCGTCAGCGTGAGGATCGGGTCGCTCCGCTGCTCGAGCAGGACCGCACCGAGCACGCGTCCGTGCTCCTCGATCGGCACGGCCGCGACGATCGTCGCGTTGCCGTCCGGTCCGCCGCGGTACCACGCCGTCGCGTCGCGTCCGTCGAGGGCCTGACGCAGGACCGGATCCCCGACCCGCCCCGGCGGCCCTTCGAGGCTTGAATAGTCGGGGTCGTCGCGCCGCAGCAGGAAGCGGAACAGCGCGCTAGCGAGGCCGTCGGCCGCGGCCACGGGCGGCACGCGCTCGACCGTCGGGCCGGTGTCGGTCAGCACCCACCCTTCGAAGTCGACGACCCTGAACCGGTCCCCCGGCTGCCCGAACGCCTGCACGAGCCTCTCGAGCTCCGGAACGGGATGCACGAACGCGCCGGGTGCGCCGCGCTCGATGTCCCACGTCGCATGCACGTCGACGCTGTAGTCCGTGCCGGACGGATCGACGTCGATGAACGCGACGCCGAGCGCCGCGCCCACGAGACCGAGCGGCAGCCGCACCTCGACGGAGAAGCCGTCCGGCGTCTCCTGCCACGCGCTCTGGATCCGATCCTCGTACTCGGACGACGGCGCGAAGAGCGGCGGGCTGGTAAGCCGCGCTCGAAACGGGCCCGGTGCGCGCGTGCCGAGCAGGAACGTCTCCGCGCGCTCGTCCTGCGGCTCGACGGCCAGGATCAGCCGATCGCCGTACGGGCTTTCGCCGGGCGAGCTTTCGTAGACGAGCGTGCGGTCATCGGCCTCGAAGAAGAGGTACGCATACCGGTCGTAGACGCCGAGCCAGAGCCTGTGGCCGCCGTCGAGCACGAACGCCGTTTCCGCGCGGCTCGTCCAGTCGTCGCGCACGCCGTCGACGCGCGGCTCGCCGCCGAGCGCGGTCGCGTAGAGCGTCCCCGCGCGCATCGAGCCATGCAGTGCGCCCCGTGGCCGCTCGAGCAGCGCGGCCTGATCGTCGAGTGCCGCGGCCACCGTGCCGGCGCTCGCGAGAAGCGAGCGTTCGAACCCGGCACGCAGCGCCGCCTCCATCTCCTGAACGAAGCGGTAACCGGCCCATGGGAGGACCAGCGTCAGCAGCCCGAAACAGAGGAGCTGGGCCCTGAGCGACATCGCAACTCCCGGCCGGTGCGCGCCGGCGGACTCGGAGCGGAACTCAACGCACGACGAGCCCCGCCGGAAGCGTCAGCGGGACCTCTCCCCTGCGGTTGAACGGGATCGTCGGCTTCAATCCGCGGGACAGCGTCACGAGACCGTCGAGATCGTACTGGATCGAGTCCGCCGGGCCCTGCAGCAACGCAAGCAGCCGCGACACGGACGACACGAGGTTCGTCGTGACCTCGAGCTGCAGCGTCGTCGACTCGCCGGATGCGAGCTCGAACGGTGCCAACGAACGCCCGCTCATGACGCCGGACCCGGCGAGACGTACCGAGAAGCTGAGCCGCTCGATCGGAATCGTCACGTCGTTCGGGTTCGTGACCGCGAGGTCGACGCGAAAGCGCTGCGAATCGGCCGACGCGCCGAGCAGCGACAGACCGACGAGCTGCACGTCGGGCGGGAGGAGCTCGCGCGGCGTCTGCAGACACGCCGCCGGGGCAAGGCCGATGCAGACAATGAGCCCGGCCGTGAGGATCGTCTTCAGGATTCCGGTTCCGATTCGCATTACGTCTCCCCGATTCGGCCGCGATCGGCCGTTCGCGCACCCGCTCCATGCACGTGCCGGCCGATTGTAAGGGGCTTACCGTTCGCCGTCTGCGTGCCGGAACGTCCGGCGGTCCGTGCCCGGACACCGCCGCAGCGGGGCATGTCCCGTCGAGGCCGGACTTGGCGTCCCCGAGCGCAGCACGTAAGGTAGGACGTGGAACGACCGATGGACGAACGAATCGAGCAGCTGCGGAGTTTCTGGTTCGAACCCGCACCTCGTACAAAAGACGACCTCGAGCGGCGCTTCGACCGCTGGTTCAATGCCGACGACGAAACCGACGCGGCGATCGCCGAGCGCTTCGGCGATCTCGCGGAGCGCGCGGCTCGCGGCGAGCTCGACGACTGGCGGGACGATCCGCACGGGCGGCTCGCCCTCGTCCTGCTGTTCGATCAGGTGCCGCGGAATCTTCATCGCGGCACGTCCGAAGCGTTCGCACAAGACCATAAGGCGCTCGCGCTGACGATCGACGGCATCGAAACCGGCATGGACAAGGCGCTGCCGATCCTCGAACGCGCGTTCTTCTACATGCCGCTGCAGCACGCCGAGCAACGCGATGCGCAGGAGCTCTCCGTGCGCATGTTCCGTGCGCTGCGCGACGATCCGGACGCACCGGAGGAATACCGAGAGGTGCTCGACAGCATGCTCCGTTACGCGGAGCTCCACCGAGACATCGTCGAGCGCTTTGGCCGCTTTCCTCACCGCAACCGCGCGCTCGGCCGCCCGGACACCGACGCGGAGCGCGAGTACCTCGACAACGGAGCGCCGCGGTTCGGCCAATGAACGAGCGACTTTCTTCGATGGGGTCAGGAGTCAAGGATGCGTAACCAACCGGCTCGGCGCGTCGCGATCGTGGGCGGAGTGCGAATACCGTTCTGCCGCGCGCACACCGCGTACCGTGAATGCTCGAACCAGGACATGATGAGCGCCGTGCTGCGCGGTCTCGTCGACCGTTACGGTCTCGGGGGCGAGCGTCTCGGCGACGTCTCGCTCGGCGCGGTGATCAAGCATTCGCGCGATTTCAATCTCGCGCGCGAGGCGACGTTGTCGTCGGGGCTCGCACCCGAGACGCCGGCGTTCGACGTCCAGCGCGCGTGCGGCACGAGCCTTACGGCCCTGATCGCGATCGCCGCGAAGATCTCCGTCGGGATCATCGACTCGGGCATCGCCGGCGGCACGGACAGCATCAGCGATATGCCGATCGTCTACGACGAGGCGTTTCGCGCGATCCTTCTCGAAAGCTCGCGCGGGCGGACCGCCGCCGAGCGGTTCAAACCGTGGCTCAAGCTCCGGCCGAAGCACTTCAAGCCGAGCCTGCCGCGCGTCGTCGAGCCGCGCACGGGGCTCTCGATGGGCGAAAGCATGGAGATCACCGCGAAGGAATGGCAGATCTCGCGCGAGGAGCAGGACCGTCTCGCGCTCGCGAGCCACCAGAACGCGGTCGCGGCTTACGAGGAAGGCTTCTACGACGACCTGCTCGTCGAGTACCAAGGCGTGAAGCGCGACAACAATCTGCGCCCGGACACGAGCCTCGAGCAGCTCGCGAAGCTCCGGCCAGTCTTCGACAAGAGCGGCTCCGGCACGCTGACCGCGGGGAACAGCACGCCGTTGACCGATGGCGCGTCCGCGGTGCTTCTCGGAACCGAGGAGTGGGCACGCGAGCGCGGCCTGCCGATCCTCGCGTTCCTGACGTACGCGCGCGAGGCGGCCGTCGACTTCGTCGGCGGCGAAGGATTGCTGATGGCGCCGGCATATGCCGTGTCCGACATGCTCACGGATGCGGGTCTCGAGCTACAGGACTTCGACTACTACGAGATTCACGAGGCGTTCGCCGCGCAGACGCTCGCGACGCTCAAGGCCTGGGAGTCGGAGAAATTCTGCCGAGAGAAGCTCGGACGGGATCGGGCGCTCGGCTCGATCGACCGTAGCAAGCTGAACGTCAAGGGCGGCAGCGTCGCGATCGGCCACCCGTTCGCGGCGACCGGAACGCGGCTCGTTGCGACGCTCGCGAAGCTCTTGCATCAGCGCGGCTCGGGACGAGGGCTGATCTCCGTGTGCACGGCGGGCGGGATGGGGGTCACCGCGATCCTCGAGGCGGCGTAGATCGTCGCTTCGCGATTTCCCTTCGAAGAGCCGGGCGTCGACGCGCTCATCGACGTCGCGTCATGCTTTTCGCGGCGTGCAGCGCGTCCGGCTACGTCGCTCCGAGCCTCAGCACGTACGCGACGAGCAGCGGCATCGTCAGAGCAGAGAGGAGCGTCGACACGAGCACGATGCCGGCGACGTCGTCGGCGTCGCGGTTGTAGCGCGCGGCGAAGAGATAGTTGAATACCGCTGCCGGCATTGCCCCTTGCAGCACGAGCACGGCCTGCGCCGTGCCGTCGAGCTCGAACGCGACGCTGACCGCGAGCGCGATGCCGAAGCCGAGCACGAGCCGCGCCGTGCCGAGCCCGAAGGCCAAAGGCAGGCGGCGCGCGTGCAGCCCGCCGATCGTGTTGCCGAGCGCGAGCAGCATCAGCGGGATCATGAGGTCGCCGAGGAGCCCGATCGTCGACGCGAGCCATTGGGGTAACGTCCAGTCCGTCGCGAGCAGGACCGCGCCGATCACCACGCCGTGGACGACCGGGGTCGTCGCGAGCGCGCGCAGCGCCGGCTGTCCGCTCTGCAGCATCGGCGTCACGGTGAACTGCGTAAACGAGTTCACCGCGTAGACGGCGATCGCAAGACCCAGTCCTTCCTCGCCGAACGCGAAGAGCGACAGCGGCAGACCGAGATTGCCCGTGTTGCCGATGCCGACCGCGGGAAGATACGAGCGCACGGATAGCTTCAACGCGCGCAGCAGCAGCCACGCCGCGAGCATCGTAGCCGCGAACGCCGCGAGCGACGCCGCGGCCATCTCGACGAACCGCTCGACCGGCACCTCGAGCCCCGCGAGGCTGTCGACGATCAGGCAGGGGCCTGCGACGTTCATGATCATCCGCGTCACGAACTCGCGATCGAACGGCACGCCGAGCCGCCGCCAGCCGTAACCGACCGCGGCGAGCGCAAAGACCGGCAGCAGCACGTTAGCGAGCTGTACGAGCACGACGAACAACCTCGAGCAATCGATGAACGGTGATCGGCGGGGGGCCGGCGGACGGTAAACTTGCGAATTCTGACAGATCGGCAACGGAAGTGGATCGGGGCTCCTCGTTGCGTTCGGGGCTCCGACCCGCATCGGCCAAAGGCAACGTGCGACGGAGGGGACGATGGGATCGGCCGCGAGCACAAGCGCACTGCCTGATCTCGGGCACCTGCTCGAGATCTCGATCTCGGTGGACGAGCCCGCGGCCGCGCTCGCGACGTTCCGCTCGCTCGGACTGCGCGAGGTGCCGGTCGCGGATTTCGCGCCAGGACCGCGCGCGGTCGTCACGGACGGCCGGCTCGCGCTCGGCCTCTACGGCGCCGAGCGCGACGTCGACGGGCCGACGCCGACCTTCGTGCGCCCGAACCTGCGAGCGCACGTAGGGGCGATCGAGGCGGCGGGCATCGAGCTCCTCGAAGCGGACCTCGCCGACGACACGTTCCACCGCGCCGCATTCGGCGACCCGAACGATCTTCGGGCGGTGCTGCTCGAGGCCCGCACGTTTGCGCCGGTCGAGCCCGAGACCGGGCTCGTTCCGGCCTGCGGGCACTTCGTCGAGCTCAGCGTCGCGACGCGCTCGCTCGACGAGTCGACGTCGTTCTGGACATCGCTCGGGTTCTCCGTCGTCGCCGAGCACGATTCGCCGCATCCGTCCCGGCGGCTCGAGGGTCACGGTCTCGTGCTCGGCTTCCACGAGACCGGCCGCTTCCGCACCGCGTTGACGTTCGCCGCACCGCAGTTCGATGCACGCGTCGAATACCTGCGCGCGAAGGGGTTCACGCCTCGGCTCTCGTCGCCGCTGACGGTCGGCGCCGCGCGTTCCGCCACGCTCGTCGTGCCCGGCAACGTTTCCTTCTTTCTGCTCGACGTCGACGACGACGGTCAGTGAGTCGAAAGAGCGCGGCGGGGGCATGTCATCGCCACGCTACGCGCACACGAGGCTCAGCGTCGGAGCAGCCGCCGCAGGCACGCGTGCACGTCGGCCGCGTAGCCGCCGCCGAACAGATTGAAGTGGTTCAGCAGGTGGTAGAGGTTGTAGAGATCGATCCGGCGGTCCCGGCCCGGCGCCGGCGGCCACGCCTCGTCGTAGGCGATCTGGAACGCTCGACCGAAGCCGCCGAAGAGCCGCGTCATTGCGATGTCGGCCTCGCGATCCCCGTAGTAAACCGCCGGATCGAACAGATACGGCTTGCCGCTCCGATCCGCGCCCCAGTTTCCGCCCCAAAGATCGCCGTGGAGCAGGCTCGGCTCCGGCGAGTGCCCGACGAAGAACTCGTCGAGACGGTCGAGAAGCGCGTCCGCCAGGTCGAGCGCGTCGCGGCCCAGGCCGTTGCGCCGCGCGAGCGCGAGCTGGTGCTCGAGCCGCCGCTTGCGGAAGAACTCGGGCCAGCTCGGGAGCGGGCCGTTCGGCTGCGGCGTGCGGCCGATGTAATTGTCGCGGTGCCAGCCGAACGCATCGCCGATCGAGCGATGAAGCTCCGCAAGCGCGACACCGACCCTGCGCGCCGCGTCTTCGGTCTTCGCGCCGAGCTCGATCCACTCGAGCGCCAGGAACGCGTGCGGCCCGGCAACGCCGCAGCCGAGCACGGCGGGAATCGCGACGGCGCCGGCGCGGCGCAATGCGTCGAGACCGTCCGCCTCCGCCTCGAGGCGATCGGCCGCGTCGTGCGGCTCGAGCTTTAGAAAAATCGGGCCGCGGGAAGTCTCGAAGCGGGTTGTCCGGCTGATGCTGCCGCCCGTGACCGGGCGGCCGGATCGGTCGAGCACATCGATGCCGAGTCGGCTCAATGCGGAGAAAAGCGCGTCCGCGGGCATCGTCGCCGCGACTGGCGCCGCCGTCGGCGCCTCGTCAATGCAGAGCCGCCGCCCGCGCGAGATCGCCGCGGAGCCGCGCGTGCAGCGGGCTCGAGCGCGGGAAGTGCGTGAGCAGATACTCCATCTGGTCCGCGAGCACGCGCCGACCCTTCAGATAGATGTACTCGGCATAGGTCGGCGTGAACGGCACGGCGATGAGCTGCATGCCCGCCTGCTCCGGCGTGCGTCCGCCCTTGTGGTTGTTGCAGCGGCGGCAAGCCGCCACGACGTTCGTCCACGAGTCACGGCCGCCGAGGCTGATCGGCGTGATGTGGTCGCGTGTGAGCTCGGAGCTTCTGAACGACTCGCCGCAGTACATGCAGAGGTTCGCGTCGCGGCGGAACAGCGTTCGGTTGTTCAGCGGCGGCACGTAGTCCGGCGAATGGCGCGCGGCGATGTACATCTCCCCGCGCGTCGCAATGATCGAGCTGATCCGGATCTCGCTGCGCAGACCGGTTCGCGCGTTGAAGCCGCCGCGAATCCGGTACAGCGTCGTCCCGCAGGAATATGCCACCTGACCCGTGTGATAGAGAATCGCAGCGGTGCGATAGTCGACCCACTCGAGGGGCATGCCTGCGATATCGGTGCGCAACACCTCCTGGCTCAGCGGATGAAGTGGTCGCTCCATGGCCGGGTCGTCAGGCTTTTTGCCGACTCGTCAAGTTTCCATGAGTTCGCAACGGCAATCAATTGCTTGTACGGGATGATCGAGCCTCTGCCGAACGCGCGCGGGGATGCTCGGGCGCGCGGCCACCGACTGTCTCCATACGGCAACACGTCGCGCCGTCTTGCGTCCGGGCAGCGAAACCGGGATCGTGCACGGCCTCGATGACCACCGCCCGTACTCTGATCATCCGCGTCGCCGTGCCGGTTCCGCTCGCGGACGGCTTCGACTACGTCTGGGGCGGCGCCGGCCCCGCGCCGGCGCCGGGAACGCGTGTCGAGGTGCCGTTCGGCCGCGGCCACCGGATCGGCGTCGTTCTCGAGCACCCGGCGTCGACCGCGCTGCCCGAGGACAAGCTCAAGATCGCGCGCCGAGCGCTCGATGTCGAGCCTCTGCTCGGCGCGGAGCTCCTCGGCACGCTCCGTTGGGCCGCCGACTACTATCAGCATCCGATCGGCGAGGTGCTGAGCCATGCGCTGCCCGGGCTCCTGCGCAAGGGGCGGCCGGTCGAGAGGCCGCAGCCGCTCGTGTACCGGCTCACGCCCGCCGGCGCCGCGCAGGCGACGGACGCCCTCAAGACGCAGGCGGCGCGCCAGGCCGACGTGCTCGAGCGTCTCGCGTCCGGCCCGCTGCCCGCCACCGAGCTTCGCCGGACCGGCGCGACGGGCGCGACGTTGAGACGGCTCGTCGAGCGGGGCTGGATCGAAGTCGTGTCGGCACAATGCGCCGCCGCGGGATGCGCCGCACCAAGCGCTCTGGAGACTGCCGCACCGAGTTTCGAGCCTCCGCCCCTCACCGACGACCAGCGGAACGCACTCGCGCAGATTCGCGGCGAGGGAGGACGCCCGGGCGCGTACCTGCTGTACGGCGTGACCGGCAGCGGCAAGACGGAGGTGTTCTTGAGGCTCGTCGCGGACGAGCTCGCCGCGGGCAGGCAGTCGCTGCTGCTCGTCCCCGAGATCGGTCTGACGCCGCAGCTCGTCGCGCGGCTCCGCGAGCGATTCGGTGCGACGCTCGCCGTGATGCATTCGGGCCTCGCGGACGGAGAGCGGCTCGCGGCGTGGCGCAGGACCCGGGACGGCGAAGCGGGCGTCGTCGTCGGCACGCGCTCGGCCGTGTTCGCCCCGCTGGTCAGACCGGGACTCATCGTCGTCGACGAGGAGCACGACCCGTCGTACAAGCAGCAGCAGGGCTTCCGCTACTCGGCCCGTGACGTCGCCGTGCTGCGCGCGCATCGGCTCGGCGTGCCGGTCGTGCTCGCGTCGGCGACGCCGTCGCTCGAGAGCTTTCACAACGCGCGCACCGGACGGTACCGGCTGATCGAGATGCCGAAGCGGATCGGCGCGGGCGGCGCACCGCGCGTCCGCGTGATCGACGTCGGTAAGCATGCGTGCCGACAAGGCCTGTCGACGCCGCTGCTCGATGCGATGGACCGGCACCTCGCGCGCGGCCGTCAGGTGCTTCTCTTTCTCAATCGGCGCGGCTTCGCGCCGACGTTGTTCTGCCCGACGTGCTGTAGCGTCGAGGAGTGTCCCCGCTGCGATGCGCGGCTCACGGTCCACGCGGCGGCCGGCGAGCTGCGTTGTCACCACTGCGGCAGCACGCGGCGCCTCGCATGGGCGTGCCCGCGGTGCGGCACGGAGCGGGCAGCCGTCGGCGCCGGAACGCAGCGCGTCGACGCGGAGCTCAAGCGTCTCTACCCGGACGAACGGATCGGCCGGCTCGATCGCGATGCGACGTCGCGCAAAGGTGCGCTCGGCGCCGTGCTCGCCGACGCGGCGAGCGGGGACACGCGGATCGTCGTCGGCACGCAGATGCTGACGAAGGGCCACGACTTTCCGAACGTCACGCTCGTCGGCGTGCTGAACGCCGACCAGGGCCTGTTCGGCACGGACTTTCGCAGTGACGAACGGCTCGCGCAGACGATCGTGCAGGTCGCGGGCCGCGCCGGTCGACGCGACGAGCCGGGCGAGGTGCTGATCCAGACGCAGTATCCGGCGCACCCGCTCCTCGCCTGCCTGCTCGCGAAAGGCTACGGCGCGTTCGCCGAGCTCGCGCTCGAAGCGCGCCGTCGCGCGGGCTGGCCGCCGTTCTCTCACCTCGTGATGTGGCGCGCGGAAGCGACGGAGCGCGCACCGGTTGCCGCGTTTCTCGAGCGGGTCCGTGCCGACGCGACGCGCGCGCCGTCGATCAAGGTGTGGGGACCCGCGCCCGCGCCGATGGAACGCAAGAGCGGGCGTTTCAGGATGCAGCTTCTGCTGCAGTCGCGCGAGCGGCCGCCGCTGCGCGCGCTCCTCGCGGAGCTCGTGCCGGCCGCGCGGACATGGCGGGAAGCACGCAAGGTACGCTGGTCGGTCGACGTCGATCCGATCGAAGCGTGACCGACGCTTCCCCTCGCGCGTCGGACTTAAGATCATTCGCACCGTACGCGGCGCGGCAGTGTCGAGGCGCTGCGAACCGTTGAGGGAGGATTCATGGCGCGACGATCGCGACGCTCGAAATCATCAGGCTTGCCGCATCTCCTGGTCGGCCTCGCGCTCGGCCTCGCCGTCGCGGCGGGCGTCTATTTCTCCGATCTTCGAAGCGGTGCGGGGCTGCCCGATGCCGCACGGCGCCCGGCTCGGCCCGAGGAGAGCGCCGCCCGCACGCAACCGAATGCGACGCGATCGACCGGCGAAGCTGCGCAGCCGCGAGCGGAAGGAACCGTGAGCCCGCAGACGACGTCGGCGAGCCGCACGGACACTGCGCGCTCGTCGGGCAACGCGCAGCGCGCGAACAGAGAGCCTGCGAACGCGAACGAGCCGAGCTTCGACTTTTACGAGATCCTGCCCCAGTTCGAGGTTTCCGTGCCGGAGGAAGGCAGGACAGCGCGGTCTGCGCCGGCGCGCGCATCGAGAACGGCCGAGCCTTCGGCCGGAGCGTCGGCGGTCGAGCCTGTCGCAACGCCCGGCAGCTATGTGCTCCAGACCGGCTCGTTCCGCTCGCACGCGGATGCGGACCGAATGCAGGCGAGCCTCGCGCTTCTCGGCGTCGAGTCGCGGATCCAGAAGGTCGCGATCGACTCGGGCGAGTTCCATCGCGTGCGGATCGGCCCGATCAGCAACCTCGACGAGCTGAATCGGATTCGAAACCTGCTCCGGCAGGCCGGCATCGACAGCCTGATGATGAAGGTGGACTAGTGTCGTGTCGAAA
>CAZKNH010000037.1:19850-30384 GCA_964553875.1 uncultured Gammaproteobacteria bacterium
TTCTGAGTCCACGCGACCGAACGTCGCGGCTTGATCGGATCCATCTTGCCCCGGACCAAGCGAAAGGGCATCGACCCGGTCTTCCAAAGGGGCTCTGGCCCGATCTCTAAGAGCTCTGACCCCGATTTCTCAGTCGTCGGTCAGCGACTGGCGGAAATCGACGCCGAGCGAGCGGAGCTTGCGGTACAGGTGCGTGCGCTCCATGCCGACCCGCTTCGCGAGCTGGCCGACCTTGCCGCCGCAGAGAAGAAGCTGCTGCTGCAGGTACGCCCGCTCGAAGTGCTCGCGCGCCTCGCGCAGCGGCATCGCGAGCAGATCCTGCTTCACGAGCGGCTCGCTCGCGGACTGGTTCGACTCGAGCTGCGCTTCGACCTCCTCGAGCTCGATCGTCTCGCGCCCGTCGAGGATCAGCAGCCGCTTGACGAGATTCTTGAGCTCCCTGACGTTACCGGGCCACGGGTAATTGCGCAGGCGGTTCTGCGCTGCGACGCTGAAGCGGCGCAGCGGCAGGCCCTCCGAGTCGACGAGCGCGTCGACGTGATAACGCAGAAGCTCCGGCACGTCCTCGGAGTACTCGCGCAGCGGCGGCACGCGGATCACGATGATCGACAGGTGCGAGAGGAGCTCCTTGCTGAACTCCTCGCTCCGCTCGAAGCCTGGGGCCGCGCTCGCGAGAATCCTCACGTCGAACGGCTCGATCACGTTCTCGTGCGCGCAGCGGTACTCGCGCTGCTCGAGAACGGCGAGAAGCGCCTGTTGCGCCTCCGGCGACATGTTCTGAATCTCGCTGATGAACAGGAACCCGCCGGCGGCACGCTTCAGCGCACCGGGCCGGCCCGGCTCGCCGAAGAGCTGCGCAGCATAATCGGACGGCGACAGCGTGCTGCCGACGACCATCACGAACGGCGCCTGCGCCCGATCGCTGCGGCTCGCGAGATAGCGGGCGAACATCTCGCGCCCGCTGCCGAGCTCGCCGGTGAAGAGAACGTGTGCGTTGTGATGCGCGACGCGCGTGACCTGCTCGCGCAGCCGGCGCATCGTCTGACTGCGGCCGACGGGCGCGACGATCGGCGGGACGAGGCTGCGGCGCCGCATCACGGAACGCCGATCGGCGAGCGCCGACTGCACGACACGCAGCAGCTTGCCGAGGGACACGGGCTTCTCGATGAAGTCGACCGCGCCGAGACGGGTCGCTTCGACCGCGGCATCCACCGTGCCGTGCCCGGACATCATCACGACCGGGCCGAGGTTATCGCTCTCTGCCCACTCCTTCAGCAGCGAGATGCCGTCCGTGTCCGGCATCCAGATGTCGAGGAGGATGAGATCGAATTCGCCCCGCTTCTTTGCCTGACGAGCTTCCTCCGCGTCGGCGGCCGTCGTGACCTCGTAGCCTTCTTCGCTCAGGATCTCGTCCAGCAGCGTGCGGATGTTCGCTTCATCGTCGACAACCAAGATCCGCGCACTTTTCATGCGCGCTCCCTCCTATTCTCGCCGCCGTGAAGGCCGGTTGTGCCGCTGATTTCGCTGGACAACGGCAGAAGTATACTGATCTCGGCCCCCCGCTGCTCGCGGTTCGAGGCGCTGATCTGCCCGCCGTGCTCCTCGATCAGCTTCTTGACTATCGCAAGACCGAGACCAGTGCCCTTCACCTTGCCGGTCACGTACGGGTCGAACGCCTGATGGATGATGTCCTCGTGGAAACCGGGGCCGTTGTCCGCGACCTTGATCTCGACGGCCTCGGTATCGCCCCGCCGGACGTAGCGCGTCGAGATATCGACCCGCGCGTCCGCCTGCTTCTCCATCGCCTCGAGCGCGTTGCGCATCAGATTGTGGAACACCTGCCGCATGCGCCCGGCGTCTGCCTCGATCTTCGGCAGATTCGCGTCGAAAGACAACTTTATCGTGACGGGGTTCTCCGGCGAGCGGTAAAGCTCCGTGACCTCGGAGATCAGCTCGTTCAGGTCGAAGCGTGACAGCTCGATGTTCGGCGGCCGCGCGTACTGGCTGAACGCGTTGACCATCTGTTTCATCGCTTCGACCTGCTGAATGATGGTATGGGTCGCACGGTCGAGCAGGTCGAGGTTCGGATCCGGGTCCGTCAGGTAGCGGCGGCGAAGCCGCTCCGCCGACAGCTGGATCGGCGTCAGCGGATTCTTGATCTCGTGCGCGAGCCGGCGCGCGACCTCGCCCCACGCGGCGTCGCGCTGCGCCTGCACCAGCGTCGTGATGTCATCGAATACGACGACGTAGCCGCTCGGCGTATCGTCCTCCCCGGGCAGGCTCGTGCACGAGCACATCAGCACGCGCCGTCCGACGTCCCCGCGCAGCACGATCTGCTCGCGCCATTCGCTCTTGCCCTCCGCGAGCTTACCCGCGGCGACGGTCAGGAACTGGGCCAGCAACGGCCGCGACTCCGCGAGCTCGCCGAGCGATTCGCCGATGTGCGCCTCGAGGTCCAGCCCCAAGATCAGGCCGGCGGCCGCGTTCGCAGTACGGATCCGCATGTCCGGCTCGAGCGCGACGACGCCGGTCGAAAGGCTCGACAGGATCACCTCGAGCCGCCGGCGCTCGCTTTCGACCTTCTGCTCGCTCGAGCGCGCCTGCTGGCGCGCCTCGGCGAGCCGTTGCGTCATGTCGTTGAACGAGTTGATCAGGAAGCCGATCTCGTCGCGGGCCGGCACCGGCAGCCGCGTGTCGAAATCGCCTCGCGCGACCGCCCGTGTGCCTTGCATCAGCTGCTGGATCGGGCGAACGAGCCGCCGCGCGGACGTGAACGCGCCGTAGACCGATGCGAGCACCGAGATGAACAGCACGAGGCTCAGCGTCAGCGTGAAGCTCGCCTTCAAGCCCCCGCGCAGGTAGTCGAGCCTCGAGTACTGGTCGGCCGTCTGCTGGACCGAGTTCGCGAGACTCGAGATTTCGGCTTCGACCGGGAAGCGGGCCTCGAGGATCGAGCGCTCGCCCGAACGCCCGCTGACGTTCACCGCCGCGATGATCTGGAACGCTCCGCCGGTCAGCGGCTCGAGGCTCACGTACGGGCGGCCGTTTTCGAGCTCCAGCACGACCTCGTCGGACGGATGAGCGGTGTCGCCCCCCGGCCGCCCCGAGCTCGTCGCGACGGGCCGCGCGCCCGAGCCGAACAGCACGAGCTCCTCCGCGCCGCTCGCTTGCCGGAACGCATCGAGCTCGCTCCTGACGCTCGCGGGCGGCACGTTCTCGAGGCGGCCCGCCAACCGTTGGAGCTCATCGAGCCTGCGCTGCTTCTCGAAGTCGAGCGCGATCTGGCTCAACGCGAGCGCGTCCTCGAGGCCGCGCTTCACGTCGACGTCGAACCAGTTGTCGATGCCGCGATTGACGAACTGGACCGAGAACAGATACACGATCACGAGCGGCGTGACGGCGAGCGACACGAGCAGCGTGATCATCCGGAGCTTCAGCCGCGAGCCCGGCACGTGCCTGCGCAGATCCTTGATCAGGCGCGTGAGATTCATGCCGATCAGCGTGACGAGCACCGCGACGCCGATCGAGTTCACGATCAGGATCCACAGCTGCAGACGCGCGAAGTCGTCCGAGTCCTCGGCGACGCGCGAGAAGAGCAAGAGCGCAGCGAGCCACAGCAGCACGCCGAACGCGAGGAGCAGCGTGTATACCGCCCGCTTCAGCTTTCGTCCAAACGCCATTGGTACCACTCGCTCGCGATGCTGAAGTCGCGGCGCCAGAACGCCACGAGGCTGAGCGGCCCCGGAAGCCGCTCCATATCCAGGACGACGCGTAGCCGCACGTCGTAGCGGCGGCCGGGCTCGAGGAGAACGGCGTCGATCAGCGCGAGCCGCTGGATACGGCCGAGCTCGTTCAACGCGGCGAACAGCGTCGAGAACGAGCGTCGATCACGTGTGTTGAGATTCGTGACGACGTAGCGCTCGGTCAACGCGTGGTAGTCGAGCTCGTACCGCCATGTGAGCTCCGCCACGCCGGCGTTGAACCACCACCTGCGGCTCTGCTCGAGCTCGACGTCGAGGCGGATCGTCAAAGGCACGCCCGAGTGCAGCGCCTCCCGCGCCTCCGGCGGCAGACGGAGCTCGAGCCATGCATTCAGATAGTAAACGCCGTTCTCGAGGGTCGTCTCGGCCGAGCGCACCTCGAAGCGGCCGGGATCGACCTCCTGGGCGACCGCGTGCGACGCGGCGCCGAGCAGCAGCACGGCGACGACGAGAAGGTCCACGGCGCGGGCGAATCGGCTCGCCGCGCCTAGACTAATGCTTCGAGCCCGGAACACGCCAACGGGACGCCTGCTGCTTGTCGATGCAAGCATAATAGAAGCCATCCCGGTTCGCTTCACCGGGCAGGGTCTGCTCGGGCGGAAAGTCCGCCGCGACGACGGCATCCGGATGCCGCGCGAGGAACCGGTCGATCTGCGCGCCGTTCTCGCAGTGCACGATCGTGCACGTCACGTAGACGAGCCGGCCGCCGGGCGCGACGAGCGGCCACAACGCGTCGAGCAGGCTCTCCTGGAGCGCGGCGGCGCGCTCGACGTCTTCCCGCGTCCGCAGCATCTTGATGTCCGGATGGCGGCGGATCACGCCGAGCGCGCTGCACGGCGCGTCGAGCAGCACGCGGTCGAACGATTTCCCGTCCCACCATTCGCCGGGCGTTGCGGCGTCGCCGTGCACGAACGTCGCCTCGAGCCCGAGCCGCGCGAGCATCGCGCGGGCCGCGTCGAGCCTCGCGGGATCGCGGTCGACCGCGACGAGCTCGCCGAGATCGCAGCGCTCGAGCATGTGGGCGGCCTTGCCGCCGGGCGCCGCGCACGCGTCGAGCACGCGCTGCCCCGGCTCGAGCGCGAGTCTCGCGAGCACGTGCTGCGCGCCCGCGTCCTGCACGGACACATCCCCTTCCGCGTAACCCGGCAGGCGCGCCATCGGCACGGGCTCCGCGAGCAGGATCGCGTCCTCCGGCCACGTCTCGCGCCCGTGCTCCGCGGCCGCGATGCCGGCGTCCGCGAGCCGCTCGAGGTACGCGTCGCGGCTTCCGCGGCGCGCGTTCACGCGGAGCCACATCGGCGGCGGCGCGTTGTTCGCGTCGAGGATCTCGATCCACCGTTCGGGGTGCTCCGTGCGCACCGTGTCGATCAGCCAGTCCGGATGGCTGTAGCGCGCCCGGGGCACGTCGGCCATTGCGCGGTCGAGCCGCTCCCGCTCGCGGAGGTAGCGCCGGAGCACCGCGTTGACGAGCCCCTTCGCGCGCGGCGCACCGATCGCGCGCGCGGCGTCGACGGTCGCGGACACGGCCGCGTGGTCCGGGATCCGCATCGCCGAAAGCTGCAGCAGGCCGATCCTCAAGAGCGCGGCAAGCTCGACGCCGAGCGACTCGACGGGCCGATCGAGCAGCTCCGCCGAGAGCCACTCGAGGCGGTGATGCCAGCGGCATGCGCCGTAAGCGAGCGAGCGCAGCAGCGCCGCGTCTCGACCGCTCGCCGCAGGCACGGCTTCGAGCGCATCTTCGAGCGTTGCGCCGCGCGCGACGGCGGCGACCGCACGCGCCGCGGCCGCACGCACGGCCGCACCTGGATCCGAGCGACGCCGCGTCGACGCGTCAGACAAACTCGCAGCCCTCGAGGCGATGCGCGGCGAGGTACGCCGCGACGTCCATCGGACGCGAAGACGGCGGCTGCACGCGCGTCAGGCGCAGCACGCCGCGTCCCGTCGCGACGTCGATGCCCGTCTTCGCGGCCGCGAGGATTCGGCCGGGCGAGGCGCCGGCCGGTACCGGGTCGGGCAGCGCGCATGCCGCGTGCACACGCAGCACCCGGCCGTCGGAAAGCTCGGCGAACGCGACCGGCCACGGGTGGTAAGCCCGGACGCGGCGCGCAAGCTCGTCCGCGGCAAGCCCGAAGTCGAGCCGCGCGTCCGCTTTGTCGATCTTCGGCGCATACGTGGCCGCAGCCTCGTCCTGCGGGACCGGCTCGAGCGAGCCGTCGAGCACGGCCGGCAGCGTCTCGGCCGCAAGCTCCGCGCCGAGCCGTGCGAGCCGGTCGTGCAGGTCGCCGGCGGTATCGGTCGGCCCGATCGGCGTGCTCCGGGTCGCGTAGACCGGCCCCGTGTCGAGGCCCCGCTCCATTCTCATGAGGCTCACGCCGGTGACCGGATCGCCCGCGAGGATCGCGTGCTGGATCGGTGCCGCGCCGCGCCAGCGCGGGAGGAGCGACGCGTGGACGTTCACGCAGCCCCGGCGCGGCCACGCGAGGAGCCAATCGGGCAGCAGCAGCCCGTAGGCGACGACGACGAGGAGATCGGGCGGCGCATCGAGGCCCCACGCGGCCGGGAGCTTCGGGTCCCTCAAGTGCTCAGGCTGCTCGACTTTGAGACCGTGCGCCTCGGCTGCCCGTTTCACCGGCGGGGGGGTCAGGCGCCGCCCGCGCCCGGCCGGCCGGTCCGGCTGCGTCAGCACGAGCGGGACGTCGGCGCCGGCCGCGACGATCGCCTCGAGCGTCGGCACCGCGAATTCCGGCGTCCCGGCGAACGCAATGCGCCGGCCCTGCACGACCGATCCCCGAGGGTCAGAAGGAATGCGCGCCGGCGGGCACCGCCTCCCGCCTCGCCTTCTTCAGGTACCGCTTCTTCAGCCGCTCGCGCTTCAGCGACGACAGATAGTCGACGAAAAGCTTGCCTTCGAGGTGATCCATCTCATGCTGGATGCACTGTGCGAGCAGCCCGTCGGCTTCGAGCTCGAACGGCTCGCCGTTCTTGTCGAGCGCCCGAACCTTGATCCGCTCGGCCCGCTCCACGATCTCGTAGACCCCGGGCACCGACAGGCACCCCTCCTCGTAGGTCCCGCGCCCTTCCGCGGACAGGATTTCCGGGTTGATGAAGCAATAAGGCTGGTCGCGCGACTCGGACACGTCGATGACGATGATCCGCTTGTGAACGTCGACCTGCGTCGCGGCGAGGCCGATCCCGGGTGCGCTATACATGGTCTCGAACATGTCCTCGACCAGGCGCCTCACGTCGTCGTCGACAACTGTGACGCGTTCGGCGCGTATTCGCAGCCGCGGGTCGGGATACTCGAGAATTGGGAGTTTCGCCATTGTGGTCGGCCCTCAGTTTCGTGTATAACGCAGCGGAATCGGAGTTAAGCCTCTGACTTTAAAGGAATACTCGCGGCCGCGCGTGGGGCTTACGGGCGCCTTTCGAGGCGTCCCGATGGCCCGTGAGTATAGCAGCTGGTCATTCCGCGCCTTCGTCTCGACTAGGGAGCTCGAGCATGTCTTACAGTAAGTCGCCGTTCGCCCGCCGTGCCTGCCTGATCCTGGCCGCAGCGCTGGGTGTCGCCGCATCGAACGGCATTGCCCAGGTCGCGCAGCGTTCCGCGCCTGCCGCGCAAACCGAGTCCGGGCCAGTGCTGAACCCGCGGCATCCCGAGCGGTACGTCGTGCAACGCGGTGACACACTGTGGGACATCGCGGCGCTGTTTCTTCGCGACCCGTGGTATTGGCCGGAGATCTGGCAGATCAACCCCCAGATCGAGAATCCGCACCTTATCTACCCCGGCGACATCCTGTCGCTCGCGTACATCGACGGACGGCCCGTGGTGCAGCTCGAGCGCGCATCCGCCTCCAACACCGAGCGGCTCTCGCCGCGCGTGCGGTCCGAGCCGATCGAGCAGGCGATCCCGACGATCCCGTACGAGGCGATCCGCGCCTTCCTGACGCGGCCGGTCGTATTGGACCCCGATCAGCTCGAAACGTTGCCGTATGTCGTCGCGCACCGGGATGGCCTGATGGGCAGCGCCGGCCGTGACGTCTACGTCCGCCGCGCCGAGACGGCCTCGGTCGACGACGTGTTCAACGTCGTCCACGTCGGCGACCCGCTGATCGACCCCGACGACGGCGACGTGATCGGCTACGAGGCGATCTATGTCGGCCAGGGGCGGCTCCGCCGAAGCGGCGACCCCGCCACGCTGTACCTGACCGATTCGGCGCGCGAGACGCTCGTCGGCGACCTCCTCGTCGAGGAGGAGACGCCGGCGCCGGTCGACTTCGTGCCGCGGGCGCCGGAGCAGCCGATCGACGGCCGGATCATCTCGGTCGTGGACGGCGTGCGCCTGATCGGCCAGCACCAGGTCGTCGTCATCAACCGCGGCGCACTGCACGGCCTCGAGCCGGGCCACGTGCTGCGCGCGTGGCAGACCGGCGACGTCATTCGCGACCGCGTCAGACGCGGCAGTTTCGGCCAGAAAGTGCAGTTGCCGGACGAGCCGGCGGGCGTGATGATGGTCTTCCGCACGTTCGACCGCGTCAGCTATGCGCTCATCATGGAGGCGACCAACGAAATCCGCGTGCTCGACGCGGTCCGCAACCCCTGATTCGAGCCGGCGGCGATCGCCGCCGGCAAAGCTCTCCCGTCGCCCGCCGGAGCCGCGGGCGTGATCGGCGACGCCGAGCTCGCGCTGCTCTATGCGGCGCGCGGGCCGGCATGGCGCCGCGCCGCCGCCGCTGCCGGCTCCATCGACGCGCTTCTCGGCCTCGACGCCGCGCGGCTCGCGGCGGCCGGCATCGATGACGCCGGAATTCAGCGGCTCAGAAGGCCCGACCCGGCCGCGCTCGACGCGATGCGCCGCTGGCTCGACTCGCCGGGCCACGCGCTCCTCCTCCGCGGCTCGCCCGGATACCCCAAGCGCCTCACCGACACCGACGACGCGCCGCTCGCGCTCTGGGTCGACGGCGTCCGCCCGGATCTGCTCGACGGGCCGCAGGTCGCGATCGTCGGCAGCCGCAACGCGACCCGGTCCGGCCGCGAGACCGCCCTTCGCCTCGCCGAGTACCTGAGCCGCTCGGGCCTCACGATCACGAGCGGCCTCGCGGTCGGCATCGACACGGCGAGCCACGAGGGCGCGCTCTCGGGCAGCTCCGGGACGATCGCCGTGCTCGGCTGCGGCATCGACGTGGTCTATCCCCGTCACAATGCCCGGTTGGCCGAGCGGATTCGCGCCGACGGCGCGCTCGTATCGGAGTACCCGCCCGGCGTGCCGCCGCTCGCGCATCAGTTCCCCGAGCGCAACCGGATCATCGCCGGGCTCGCGCTCGGGACCGTCGTCGTCGAGGCTGGCCGCCGCAGCGGCGCGCTGATCACCGCACGGCGCGCTGCCGATTACGGCCGCGAGGTGTTCGCGGTGCCCGGATCGATCCACAACCCGGTCGCGCGCGGCTGCCACGCGCTGATCCGTCAGGGCGCGAAGCTCGTCGAGGACGGCGCCGACGTGCTGGTCGAGCTCGCGCCGCAGCTCGATTTCGCGCTCGAGCCTCCGCCGCCCGCAGCAGACGCGCAGGGCCGAAGCCGGCTGCTCGACGACGAGGCCTATCGTAAGCTATTGAACGATATGGATTTCGAGCCCACCCCGTTCGCCGAGCTCGCAAACCGCTCCGGATTGACGCCGGCGGAGCTTTCCTCCATGCTGCTCCTGCTTGAACTGGATGGGCTCGTTGAGGCGCTGCCCGGCGGCCGATATTGTCGTGTTCAGACGAGGAGCCGATGAAGGAAAGCGTTCTCGACGTGCTGATGTATCTGTTCGAGTCCTTCGCCGAGAGCGACGGGGCGTCGGAGCCGAACCGTAGCGAGCTCAAGCTCGAGCTCGAGCAGGCCGGCTTCGGCAACCGCGAGATCGAGCGCGCGCTCGACTGGCTCGACGGCCTGAATGCGGCCGAAGCGGCCGGGAGCGACTCCCCGCGCTCCGCCGCGATCCGCGTCTACGACCCGATCGAGCTTGACCGGCTGGACACAGCCGCGAGAGGCTATCTGCTGCATCTGGAGCAGGTCGGAATCCTGACGCCGGCGCAACGGGAGCTTGCGATCGACCGGTTGCTGGCGCTCGACACGGACGAAATCGACATCGAGCAGATCAAATGGGTCGTAATGATGGTGCTGTTCAGCCAGCCGGGCTACGAGCAGGCCTACGCGCAAATGGAGGATCTCGTCTTCGCCGACGGTCCGGGCTGGATTCACTGACCCGCCCACCCAGCGTCTCGCCGCTCCCCTCACCCTCGTCCGTCGCCGCGGAACCGATCCGCCCGGCGGTTCATCTCTATCTTTAACGCGGACCCCAGGGAAAGCGCATCGGACGCACATGGCCAAGAACGTCGTCATCGTCGAATCGCCGGCCAAGGCCCGCACGATCGAGAAGTACCTCGGCAAGGACTTCGAGGTGCTCGCGTCGTACGGCCACGTCCGGGACCTCGTGCCGAAGGAAGGCGCGGTGGACCCGGAGAACGGCTTCGCGATGAAGTACCAGCTGATCGACAAGAACGAGAAGCACGTCGACCGGATCGCGAAGGCCGTCGCGAAGGCCGACCGGGTCTACCTCGCGACGGACCCGGACCGCGAAGGCGAGGCCATCTCGTGGCACGTCTACGAGGTCCTGAAGGAACGGAACGTCCTCGACTCTAAGCCCGTCCACCGGGTCGTGTTCCACGAGGTCACGAAGCGCGCGATCCGCGAGGCGATCGAGCACCCGCGCGAGCTCTCGTCGGAGCTGATCAACG
>CAZKNH010000038.1:0-30179 GCA_964553875.1 uncultured Gammaproteobacteria bacterium
GGGCTCGCTGATCGCGGGCACGAAGTATCGCGGCGATTTCGAGAAGCGGCTGAAGAGCGTCGTCGCGGAGCTCAAGAAGCAGCCCGGCGCGATTCTTTTCATAGACGAGATCCACACGCTGATCGGCGCCGGCGCGGCATCCGGCGGCGTGATGGACGCGTCGAACCTGATCAAGCCCGTGCTCGCGAACGGCGAGCTGCGTTGCATCGGGTCGACGACGTACACCGAGTTCCGCAACATCTTCGAGAAGGATCACGCGCTCGCGCGCCGCTTCCAGAAGATCGACGTGCCGGAGCCGTCGGTCGAGGAGACTGTGGAGATCCTGCGCGGCCTGAAGAGCCGCTTCGAGGAGCATCACGGCGTCGTCTACGAGGACGAAGCGTTGCGCGCCGCCGCGGAGCTGTCGGCGAAGCACATCAACGATAGGCATTTGCCGGACAAGGCGATCGACGTGATCGACGAGGCGGGCGCGAATTGCCGGCTGCAGCCGCCCGAGTCGCGCAAGATGGTCGTCGACGTCGAGACGATCCAGAGCATCGTTGCGAAGATGGCCCGGATCCCGCCGAAGACCGTGTCGGCATCGGATCGCGACGTGCTGCGTAATCTCGAGCGGGACCTGAAGCTCGTGATCTTCGGTCAGGACGAGGCGATCGAGGCCCTCGCGTCGGCGATCAAGATGTCGCGCTCGGGGCTCGGCGACGAGCGTCGGCCGGTCGGTTGCTTCCTGTTCTCGGGGCCGACCGGCGTCGGCAAGACCGAGGTCACGCGCCAGCTCGCGCTGACGATGGGCGTCGAGCTCGTACGCTTCGACATGTCCGAGTACATGGAGCGGCATACGGTATCGCGGCTCATCGGCGCGCCGCCGGGGTACGTCGGCTTCGACCAGGGCGGGCTGCTGACCGAGGCGATCACGAAGAACCCGCACTGCGTGCTGCTGCTCGACGAGATCGAGAAGGCGCACCCGGAGGTCTTCAACCTGCTGCTGCAGGTCATGGACCACGGCACGCTCACGGACAACAACGGCCGCAAGGCGGATTTCCGCAACGTGACGATCGTGATGACGACGAACGCGGGCGCTCACGAGATGAGCCGCGCGTCGGTCGGCTTCACGCAGCAGGACCACACCTCCGATGCGATGGAGGCGATCAAGCGGCTGTTCACGCCGGAGTTCCGCAACCGGCTCGACGCGATCATCCAGTTCCGGCCGCTCGATAAGAAGTCGATCGCGCGGGTCGTCGACAAGCTGATCCTCGAGCTCGAGGCGCAGCTCGACAAGAACAACGTGACGATCGAGCTCGAGCCCGCGGCGCGGACGTGGATCGCGGAGCGCGGCTACGACGAAAAGATGGGCGCGCGGCCGATGGCCCGCGTGATCCAGCAGCACATCAAGCGGCCGCTCGCGGAAGAGCTCCTGTTCGGCAAGCTCGTCGACGGCGGGCATGTCCGGGTGGACGTCGCGCCGGGCGGCGAGACGCTCGAGCTGATCACGGAGCCCGCGACGCGCGAGCTCGAGCACTTGCCGGAATGACGCGAGCGGGTGGCCGAGAAAATGGTGTCAGACACCTTTTCTCGGCCACCGTCGGGAGCGCGCGCCGGGCCGTCGAGGAAAGGTGTCTGACACCATTCTCTTTATCGTGACCGGTAGACGATCCGGCCCTTCGTGAGGTCGTAAGGCGTCAGCTCGACGGTCACACGGTCGCCTTTCAAGATGCGGATATAGTTCTTGCGCATCTTGCCCGAGATGTGCGCCGTGACGATGTGCCCGTTGTCGAGCTCGACCCTGAAGGTCGTGTTCGGTAATGTCTCCATTACCGTGCCTTCCATCTGAATTGCGTCTTCTTTTGCCACAAATCAACGAATTTCGGCCGGAGCAGGGCGCAGAATTGTTGCACAACCACGGCGCAAGCGGCAAACCGCGGACGGGCCCTATGCGGGCGCTTCGTCCGTGGCCGCCTCGATCCACTCCGCAAAGTCGCGGGTCCACGTGAGCGGCCGCTCCGGGGCGCCGCACCAATCGGTGAGCAGACGGAGGAAGCGCTCGCGCGGGATATCGGTCGCGCCGAAGCGGCGCAGATGGTCGGAGGCGATCTGGCAGTCGATCAGCTCGAAGCCGCGCGCCGAGAGATATTTGACCGCGGAGACGAACGCCGCTTTGGATGCGTCGCTCACGCGGGCGAACATCGATTCTCCGAAGAAGACGCGTCCGATCGCGACGCCGTAGAGCCCGCCGACGAGCGCACCGTCCCGCCACGCCTCGAACGAGTGCGCCCATCCGAGCTGGTGGAGCCTCCGATACGCGATCGCCATCTCGTCGGTGATCCAGGTTTCGGATCCGTACGTACGCGGCGCCGCGCAGCCTTCGAGCACGTCGCCGAACGCGACGTCGGCGGTGATCGAGAACGTGCGTCGGCGGACGGTTTTGCGGAGGCTGCGCGAGACTCTGAGGTCGGACGGGAAGAGCACGGCGCGCGGGTCCGGGCACCACCAGAGGATCGGCTGACCGCGCTCGTACCAGGGAAAGATGCCGCGGCGGTACGCGGAAAGCAGGCGCTCCGGTCGGAGGTCGCCGCCCGCGGCGAGCAGACCATTGGGTTCTTTCAGCGCTTCGTGCGGCGCCGGGAAGACGTCCGGATCGGCACCGGACGACAGCCACCGGATGGCGCTCATCGCTCCCTAGCGGGCTTCCCGCCGGTACGGCACATGATCCGCAAGATAGTCCATGTAAGCATCTACTTGCATCGTCTCACGAGTCAAGAAGTGCTGGACGGCCCGCCGGAAGGCCGGATCGGCGAGGTGGTGCCATGACCACGTTGCGGTCGGCGAGAAGCCCCGGCTGATCTTGTGCTCGCCCTGCGTGCCGGGCTCGAACTTCTCGAGCCCCTCCCGGATGCAGTACTCGATGCCTTGGTAGTAGCAGGTCTCGAAATGCAGGCTGTGAAAGTCCGCGAGGCTGCCCCAGTAGCGGCCGTACAGCGCGCCGCCGCCGCGAAAGCAGATTGCGGCTGCGATCGGCATGCGCTCGTGACGCGCGACGATGACGACCAGGTTCTCCGGCATCGTGCGCGCGACCTCGGCAAAGAACTCGCGGTTCAGATACGGCGCCCGGCCGCGAAGCAGGAACGTGCGCGCGTGGAACTCGTAGACGGCATCCCAGTCCTCGGTCGAAAGCTCGTCGCCCTGCGCGTGCTCGAAGCGGATGCCGGCCTCGGCGACCCGGCGCCGCTCGCGGCGCGCCTTCTTGCGTTTCTCGGAGCTGAACGTCGCGAGGAATGCGTCGAAGTCGGCGTAGCCGCGGTTGTGCCAGTGGAACTGGCAGCTCTTCCGGGGCAGATAGCCGGCGGCCGCGAAGGCCTCGCCTTCGGCTTCGGTCGGGAAGAGCCCGTGCAACGACGACGCATCGAGCTCGCGGCGGATGTCTTCCGCCGCGCAAAGCAGCGCCGCTTCGATCTCGCGCATCGGCTGGTCCGGTGCGACGAGCAGTCGCCGGCCGGTCGCCGGCGTGAACGGAATCGACGCGACGAGCTTCGGGTAGTAGCGCCTGCCGGCATGCTCGTATGCGTCGGCCCAGCTCCAGTCGAAGACGAACTCGCCGCGCGAGTCGTACTTCACGTAGAGCGGCATGGCGCCGACGAGCCGTCCCGCCGAGCGCGCCGTCACGTACGCCGGTTCCCAGCCCGAGCCCGGCCCAACGCACCCCGTCCGCTCGAGCGCGACGAGGAACTCGTGACGGAGGAAAGGGTTCCCGTCCGATAACGCATTCCAATCGCTCGGCGCGATGCCCTCGAGGGAATCGACGCGTTGGAGCTCGAGATCCATCTGCGCTTGCTTGCCCTTACGCTCGGCGCCCGCGAATTCGCGGTGTACGTCCCGCTGCCGCCTCTTGCGTGAGTGTAGCCCGTTTCCCCACCCGGATAGGTTTCGGTTACCGGGCCTTCGGCGCGTATTCCAAACTTGCCTTTGATCGACAACGCCTATCCGTATAATCAGGCTCTTAACATCGGAATTTGCGGTAGAACTTGATTAAAGCCTGGGCGAGCGCGGCGGTGCAGGGTCTCTTCGTGCCTCGAATCAAGGGTTTGAAGGAGTCGGCGTTCTGGGTCCTGACCGGCGTCGGCTTGATCCTGCTGTGGGCGCTCTTGTCCTACGATCCGTCCGATCCCGCGTTCACGTATTCCGGGAACGGCACCGTCTCGAACCGAATGGGGCCGTGGGGCGCGTACTTTGCGGACGTCGCGTTTCTGCTGTTCGGCGTATCCGCGTATCTGTTCCCGATCCTCGTCGTGCTCGCGGGCGTCAGGTTGTTTCGCAGCGGCGATTCGTCCTCACCGCGCGGCTCGGCGTGGCTCAAGCTCGCCGGGGTGCTGGTAACGATCGCGACGAGCTCCGGGCTCGCGACGCTGCATTTCGCCGCCCCGAACCTCCAGCACACCGCGGGCGGCGTCCTCGGGCAGCTGGTCGGCATCGGTCTCGTGAACGCGTTCGGCGTGCTCGGCTCGACGGTGCTGCTGCTCGTGCTGTGGCTCGGCGCGGTGTCCCTTGCGACCGGCGTATCGTGGCTCGCCGTGATGGACGGCATCGGCCGAGCGGTCTACGCCGGGCTCGGCGCGATTCAGGAGGGGCTCGGCCGCGTCAGGATCTTCCTGGAGGGCCGCCGCGCGAAGCAGCAACGGCACGAGCGGCAAGAGCTCGTCACGAAGGCGCGCGCGAAGCCAAAGCCGAAGCCGAAGATCGTGCCGCGCATCGAGCCGACGATCGGCAAGGTGGAGAAGAGCGCCCGCGTCGAGCGCGAGCGGCAGGTTCCGCTGTTCGAGCCGATCGCGGCGGGCGAGCTGCCTCCGCTTTCGCTCCTCGACGAGCCGCCGCCGCGTGAAGGCGGCTACTCGGCCGAGGACCTCGAGAAAATGTCGCGCCTCGTCGAGCTGAAGCTCGCCGATTTCGGCATCCAGGTCGAGGTCGTTGCGGTGCAGCCGGGCCCGGTCGTCACGCGCTTCGAGCTGCAGCCCGCGCCGGGCGTCAAGGTCAGCCAGATCACGAACCTGTCGAAGGATCTCGCCCGCTCGCTCGCGACCGTCAGCGTGCGCGTCGTCGAGGTGATCCCCGGCAAGCCGTACGTCGGTCTCGAGATTCCGAACGAGGTGCGCGAGCTCGTGTCGCTAGGCGAGATCATCAAGTCGCAGGCCTACGACGAGCTGAAGAGCCCGCTCACGCTCGCGCTCGGCAAGGACATCGCCGGCCAGCCCGTCGTCGCGGACCTGCAACGCATGCCGCACCTGCTGATCGCGGGCACGACGGGCTCGGGCAAGTCCGTCGCGATCAACGCGATGGTGCTGAGCCTTCTGTACAAGGCGACGCCCGAGCATGTCCGGCTGATCATGATCGACCCGAAGATGCTCGAGCTTTCGGTCTACGAGGGCATCCCGCATCTGCTCGCGCCGGTCGTGACCGACATGAAGCAGGCGGCGAACGCGCTCCGCTGGTGCGTCGCCGAGATGGAGCGCCGCTACGCCGTGATGGCCGGGCTCGGCGTGCGCAACATCGCGGGCTACAACAAGAAGGTGCAGGAGGCCGCCGCGAAGGGCCAGCCGCTGCCCGATCCGACGTTCAAGAAGGTGAACGAGGACGACGAGCCCCGCATGCTCGAGCCGCTGCCGTACATCGTCGTGATCATCGACGAGCTTGCCGACATGATGATGACCGTCGGCAAGAAGGTCGAGGAGCTGATCGCTCGGCTCGCGCAGAAGGCACGCGCGTCGGGTATCCACATGATCATCGCGACGCAGCGTCCGTCGGTCGACGTGATCACGGGCCTGATCAAGGCGAACATTCCGGCGCGCATCGCGTTCCAGGTGTCGGCGAAAGTCGACTCGCGGACGATCCTCGACCAGATCGGCGCCGAGCATCTGCTCGGCCACGGCGACATGCTGTATCTGCCGGGCGGCACGTCGATCCCGACGCGCGTCCACGGCGCGTTCGTCTCGGACAACGAGGTGCATTCCGTCGTGCGTGCGCTCAGGGCATCGGGGGAGCCGGTATACATCGACGAGATCCTCGACGGTCCGGCGAGCGAGGGCGGGGCCGCATCGGGCGGCGATGGCGGCATGTCATTGGACGGGGAGCAGGATCCCCTTTACGATCAGGCCGTGCGGATCGTGACCGAGACGCGCAAGGCGTCGATCTCGTACATTCAAAGACGCCTGAAGATCGGATACAACCGGGCGGCCAGGTTGGTCGAAACCATGGAAGAGGCCGGCATCGTTGGAGAGTTGCAGCCCAATGGCTTCAGGGAGGTCCTTGCTCCGCCGCCGCCGGAGGACTGACCGGCGCCTCCATGCCGCGTGCGCGCTGGCCGCTTTCGCTTTCATCGCCGCCCCCGCGTTCCCGCAGCAGGAATCGGATTCCGCAAAAGGCAGCGCGCTGCTCGATCGCTTCCTCGACGAGGTGACGACGCTCACCGCGGATTTCGTGCAGACGGTCCAGACTGGCGCCGACGTAGAGACGCAAACGGGCCGTCTCGCGCTCGAGCGGCCGAGCCGGTTCCGCTGGCATTACGAGCAACCGTTCGAGCAGCTGATCGTGGCCGATGGCAAGAACCTCTGGACGCTCGACGTCGAGCTCGAGCAGGCTACGGTCACGCCGCTCGACGACAGTGTCGCATCGACGCCCGCGATGCTGCTCGGCGGCGATCGCGCCGTGCGAGAGGGTTTCACGGTCGTCGAGGAGTTCGACGAGGACGGGCTGACGTGGCTGCTCCTCGAGCCGCGGATCGAGGGCACGGACTTCGAATCGGTGCTGCTCGGTTTCGACGGGGTCGTGCCGCGGCGGCTCGAGTTCGCGAACGGCCTCGGACACGTGACGACGATCACGCTCTCCGACGTGGAGCTGAACGCCAAGCTCGACGACGGCCTGTTCCGCTTCGTTCGACCGCGCGGGGTGGATTTGATCGGCACTCCGGCCCGTTGAGCGATGGTCCCCCTGCGTTATCCCTGGTTCTGGAGGCTCGCCGGCTGGTTGATGATCGGCGCGGTCGTCGTCGGCAGCCTGATGCCTGGCCAGATGCTGCCGAGGCTCGTCGCGAGCGACAAGCTGCTGCACGCGAGCGTTTACTTCCTGCTGATGATCTGGTTCGCCGGGCTCTATCGGCGCAGCCGTCACGCGTGGATCGCCCTCGGCCTGATCGCGCTCGGGCTCGCGCTCGACGTGCTGCAAGGCATGACGACGAGCCGCACGTTCGATCCGCGCGACGTCGCAGCGAACATCGGCGGCATCGTCGCGGCGTTCGTGCTGTCGTATCGGCTGCTCGAAGGCTGGTGTCAGCGCATGGAGCGATGGCTCGTGCCGTCGTGATGCGCGCAATCGACGAGACGCGATAAGATTTCTCGATGCTGGATCCGAAGCTTCTCCGTACGGACCTCGACGCCGTCGCGCGCGCCCTCGCGCGCCGCGGGTTCGTGCTCGATCGCGGGCGTTTCACCGAGCTCGAAAACGAGCGCAAGCGCGTGCAGGTCGAGGTCGAGTCGCTGCGCCAGAAGCGCAACGAGCGCTCGAAGGAGATCGGGCGCGCGAAGGCGGCCGGGCAGGACGTCGAGCCGCTCAAGGCCGAGGTCGCCGAGCTGGGCCGGTTGCTCGCGGAGGCCGAGCGGGCGTTCGACGCCGTCAGCGCCGAGCTCGACGCGTTTGCCGCGGGCTTGCCGAACCTCCCTCACGAGAGCGTGCCGGACGGCGCGGACGACACGTCGAACGTCGAGGTCCGCCGTCGCGGCGAGCCGCCTCGGTTCGACTTCGAGCCGCTGGACCACGTCGCGATCGGGCAACGGCTCGGGCTGATCGATTTCGACGCCGCCGCGAAGCTTTCGGGCAGCCGCTTCGTCGTGCTGCGCGGGGACGTCGCGCGCCTGCACCGCGCGCTCGCGCAGTTCATGCTCGACCTGCACGCGCGCGAGCACGGCTACACCGAAATTTACGTGCCGTATCTCGTCCGCGACGCCGCGCTCTACGGCACCGGCCAGCTGCCGAAGTTCGCCGAGGATCTCTTCGCGGTCGACGGCGGTTATCGCCTGATCCCGACGGCCGAGGTGCCGCTGACGAACCTCGTGCGCGAGGAGATCGTCGATGCGTCGGCCTTGCCGATGCGCGTGATGGCGCATACGCCGTGCTTCCGCTCGGAGGCGGGATCGCACGGGCAGGATACGCGCGGCATGATCCGGCAGCACCAGTTCGACAAGGTCGAGCTCGTGCACATCGTGCGTCCCGAGGAGTCGTACGACGCGCTCGAGGCGCTCACGTCGCATGCGGAGGCGGTGCTCGAGCGGCTCGGGCTCGCGTACCGGGTCGTCGCGCTTTGCGCGGGCGACCTGGGATTCTCCTCGGCGAAGACTTACGACCTCGAGGTCTGGTTGCCGGGGCAGAACCGGTATCGCGAAATTTCGTCGTGCAGCAATTGCGAGGCGTTCCAGGCGCGGCGGATGCAGGCGCGCTGGCGCAATCCGGAGACGGGTAAGCCCGAGCTCGTGCATACGCTGAACGGCTCGGGTGTCGCGGTCGGACGCGCGCTCGTCGCGGTGCTCGAGAACTATCAGCAGGCGGACGGATCGGTCCGCATTCCCGAGGTGCTGCAGCCGTACATGGGCGGCCAGAAGGTCATCACGCCGCGTTGACGGCGGTCTTCGAGCCGCTCATCCGTTCGAGCATCGGCCTCCGTCGTTGGGGCCGCTCGCCGCATGGTTCATGCACGATCGGCGTACGTGGTGGGCGGGCGCTGCGTGATATGCGCGTCTTGGGGACCGCCGCAAGGCCATCCATGGCGGCTGCGGGCTCGCCATCCCTGGCTCGCACGCTCCCCAAGACGCGCATATCACGCAGCGCCCTTCCTGGCGGCGTGCCGTGCATGAACCATGCGGCGAGCGGCGCGCGTACTTCGAGCGTCGCGCCCGTGTTTGAGCTTCGCCGCGCGACTTTGCTGCAATCTCAGCGCGTCATCACTTCGCGAGCGGGTTCGGGCGCATCTGGAAGTGGACGACGAGGGGCTTCGTGCCCTTGCCGCCTTCCATCAGCCACGGCGTGCGGTCGCCGCTCGGGACCCAGAGGCCGCGGCCTTTCCATCCGGCGTCCGGATCGTCGATGCGGCCGTCGAAGCCCTTCGTGTAGAAGCCGAGCGGATAGGGCACGCGCAGCGTCACGAACTCGCCGTCGACGAGCGCGTGCACGCCGTCGAAGAGATTCCCGGTCGCGATCGGCACGTTTTCGCCGAGGCCGAGCGTGTTGTGCTGATCGACCCAGGTGTAGTAGCTCGACTCGACGCTCTGCTCGGGCAAGCCCTCGAAGCCGGGGCCGGGGAATCGGTAGAAGCTCCAGCCCTCGGGGCAATGGTTGCCGGTCGCTTCCGGCCCGTTCAGCGGACCTTTGCACTTGCGCCGGTCGAACGATCCCAGGTGTCCGCTGCCGAGCGAGACCCAGACGACGCCGTTTCGGTCGATGTCGGCACCGCGGACGCCGAAGCCGGGCAACGGCGGCGTGTAGATCTCGGCGAGCGCGGTCTCGGGCGGATTCGGGCCCGGGTCGAGACGGATGATCGCGCCCGGGTAGCCCAGGCTCGAGCCCCACACCGAGTCGTCCACGGGGCTCGGCATCACGGCATAGAAGCCCGCGGCGATGCGTTTGTCCTTCGTCGGGTCGATGGGCTCGTCCGGCTCGACGTAGTCGTCGCGCCGGCCGTTGCCGTTCGTGTCGAGCACGAGCGCGGTCCAGCCCTGCGCGAGGGCCGCGTCTCCCGTTTCGTCGAATACGCGCGTGTTCAGCCAGCCGACGACCTGTCCGCCGCCGCTCGTCCAGAGGGTATGGTCCTCGTCCTCGGCGAACTGGAGGTGATGGGTGGAGTAGCACGTGTCGACGAACGTGTACTTCCCGCTGTCGGGCTCGTACACGGCGAGGTGCCTGCCGGACCTTTCCAGCGGGAAGAGCTTCGCGGACGGATGATCGGAGCCTTCGCGGCAGAAGTCGGGATTCTCGGGGGCCCGGATCCGCGCCGTGTACCACACGCGGCCGAGATGGTCGAACATCGGGTTGTGCGCGTTCGCGCGGCTGTCCCAGATGATCTCGTCGCCCCAATAGGGCGACGGCGCGGTCGGCGGCGTTTCCGCGGTCGAAGGCGTGTCGGGGTCACGTACCGGCGCGTGGAACGTCGTCGCGACGTTCTCGACCGGATCGAGGATCGGGAACTCGTCGGTCGAAAGCTCCGGCGCCCCGTAAAGCTTCCCGTAGGCGTTGACGGTAGGGTTCCTGCGATCCGTCGACACGAGGTCGTGCATGTAGACCTTTTCGTTCGCCCAGTCCCTGACCGTGACGACGACGTTGCGCTCGAGGCCGCTCGGGCGCGGCGGGCGTGCTTTCGGCAGCTCGCCTTGCGCGATGCGGTCCGTCCAATCGGCGAGATAGCGCAGCGGCACTCCAGCGAGCTGACCGCCGGCGATCGCGATCATCTGTGCGCCGGCCTGTCCCGATCGCAGGCGCCGTGTCCACGCGTCGATCGAGCTCTCGAATTCGCCGAGCGACGCCGGAATCGTCCGCGTCGATTTCTGACCGAGCTGATGGCAGCCGATGCAGCCCAGGTTCTTCATCGTCGCGAGATAGCGATTGAGCCCGCCGGGAATCGCTTCGAGCTCCGCCGCCTCCGGCAGCTTCATCATCGAGTACCAGTAGGCGGCGGGATACGTCTCGGCGGCCACGGCCGGATCGGTTGCCGGAACCGCGGTGAGCGCGATCCGCTCGCCGGGCCGGGCCGCGACTCGCTGCGAGTCGACGAGACCGTAGCCGCGTACCCAGACGCTGTAGGCCGCCTCCGGGAGATCCGGAACGACGAAGCGGCCCTGATCGTCGGTGACGACGATCCGGATGAAGCGGGTGCCGAAATCGGAGGTCTCCGCGATGACCCAGACGCCCGCCTCCGGCCCGTTGCGGCTCATGACGACGCCGCCGATGTCGTCGTCGTCGATGTCGACGTCCGCGCTCGTCTGGGCACGGGCGGTCGAGCCGATCGAGGCGAGAATCGCGGCGCAGGCCGCGGCCAGGCGCGCTTTCCGTCGTCTCGCACGACGGTGCAGAGCTACCGCAGTCGTCATCGGGTCTCCTCGGTCGCGGGTCGCTCCCCAGTAGATCGGAACGTCTCCGGGCGCGCAAGAGCCCAAGTTGTCTCCGACGGGCGGCGAGCTATACTCGCCGTTGACCCTTGACGAGCGACGCAACAGGGGAGCGCATTGCCCGGATATGCGCTCGGCATCGGGCGACGCCGTTGCGCCGATGGCCGCCGATCGCCTTCTGCCGAATGCGCCGCTTGAAGCCCTACATTTCTCTCCACGAGCGCGCCATGACCGTCCAGGCGATCGCGCTGGAGCGTCGAAGCAGAGGCGATACCGAGTGCTGAGCACACTGACAACGTCGAACAGGCTCGGCGCGCTGCACGAAAGGCTCTTTCACGACTCGATCGATCCGATCGTCATCGAGGATCTCGACGGGCGGATCCTCGACGTCAACGACGCGGCCGTCGAAGCGTTCGGCTGGCCGCGCGAAGAGCTGATCGGAAGGCCCTACACGGTGCTCGTGCCACGCGAGCTCTGCGCGGAAGAAGCGACACTGCGTCGCCGTTGCGCAGCGGGCGGTCGGCCGCGCAGGACGCGCGGCCTGCGCGTGGGTCGCGACGGCGCATCGTTCGAGGTGTCGCTGTCGCTGTCGCTGCTGCGCGGAGACGACGATTCGCCGATAGCGATCGCCGCGGTGGCTGCCCTGCCGGCCGCCGCTCCGCGCGACGACGCGCCGAGCGGACCGCCCGCGGACGATCCGACGCTCTCGGCGCTCGCCGTATGGGCGGAAGCGACCGTCACCGGCATCTTCGACGTCGATCTCGTCGCCCACCGCGCATACTGGTCGCCCGAGCTGCACGCGTTGCTCGGCCGGCCCCCCGAGTCGGCCCGATTCTTCGCACGTAACGATGCGCCGGACCACGTTCATCCCGATGACCGGGCTCGCGTGATGGCGGCGATCCGGCGCTCTCAAGATCCGACCGGCGACGGCTTCTTCGAAACCGAGCACCGGATCATCCGGACCGACGGCGCCGTGCGCTGGCTGCTCGTGCGCGGCCGGACACTGTTCGACGGCGAAGGCGCCGAGCGCCGGCCCGTGCGTGCGGTCGGCATCGCGTGGGACGTCACCGCACGCAAGAAGGCCGAGGAGGATCGGCTCAAGGCGCTGATCGACGTGTCGTCGCACCGCGCGTGGGCCTGCGACGCGGACGGGCGCCAGTTCGAGGACTCGCCCGCGTGGCGCGCGCTCACCGGTCAGTCGGAGTACGTGTGGCGGCGCACGGGCTGGATCGGCGCGGTGCATTCCGACGAGCGCCGCGAAGCGGCGGCGGCGTGGCGCGAAGCGGTGACCCGGCGCACGAGCTACAACGGCGAGTGGCGCGTGATCGACGCTTCCGGCGAAACGCGGCACATGCGCATTCGCGCGCTCCCGCTCGTGAACGACGACGACACGGTCCGCGGCTGGGCCGGCGTAGGCGAGGACATCACGGACAGGAAGCGCGCGGAGCTGGCGGCGGCGCGCGCGAGCGAGCGGGAGCGGGAGGCGAACGCGCTGCTCGATGCGATCTTCGCCGCCGCGCCGATCGGCCTCGGGTTCTGGGATCGGGATCTTCGCTTCCGCAGGATCAACGAGCGCTTGGCCGAGATGCACGGCATTTCGGCGGCCGAGCACGAGGGCAAGCGCCTCGACGAGCTCTTGCCGAACATCGAGGCGCCGGAGGAGCTGTACCTCAAGTGGCGCGAGGTGCTCGCGACCGGCGAACCGTGGCTCGGTGTCGAGGTGCGCGGCGAGACGCCTGCGCGGCCCGGCCAGCAACGCACGTGGAAGGAGGATTTCTTCCCGGTGCGCGTGCATGGCGAGATCGTCGGCGTCGCGGCCGTCGTGCAGGAGATCACCGAGCGGCGGCTCGCCGAGGCGCAGCTCCGCGAGAGCGAGGCGCGCTTCCGGCAGCTCGCCGACAACGCGCCGTTCATGGTCTGGGTCACCGCGCCCGAGGGCGCGTGCATCTTCCTGTCGCGATCCTGGTACGAGTTCACCGGCATCCCGCCGGCGGAAGGTCTCGGCGCAGGCTGGCTCGAAGCCGTGCATCCCGACGATCGGCCGCATTTCGAAAGAACGCTTCGCGATGCGCAGGATCGGCTCGAGCCGTTCCGGCTCGAGTTCCGGATGCGCCGCCACGACGGCGAGTACCGCTGGGTGCTGCAGGCGGCGGCTCCGCGTTTCAGTCCCGGCAGCAAGTTCAAGGGCTATATCGGCTCGATCATCGACATCACGGAACGGAAGCTCGCCGAGCAGGAGCTCGAGAGCGCGGATCGGCGCAAGGACGAGTTCCTCGCGCTGCTCGCGCACGAGCTGCGCAACCCGCTCGCACCGCTGATGACCGCGACGGAGCTGCTCGGCCGTCTGCCTTCCGACCAGAAGCTCGACGAGCTCCGCAGGATGATCGAGCGGCAGCTGAAGCATCTGACGCGGCTCGTCGACGATCTGCTCGATACCTCGCGGATCACGACGGGGCGAATCGTCCTGCGCCGGCGCCGCGTCGACCTGCGGGAGATCGTCCGTCACTCGCTCGAGACGAGCCGGGCGCTGATCGAATCGCGCGGGCATGAGGTCGACTGCGCGGAGCCCGAGGAACCGGTCTTCGTCGATGCCGATGCCGTGCGGCTCGCGCAGGTCGTGACGAATCTGCTGAACAATGCGGCGAAGTTCACGCCGCCCGGCGGCCGCATCGAGCTGCGAATCGAGAGGCGAGACGCGGACGCGGTGATCGTCGTGCGGGATACCGGCGTCGGCATCGCATCGGAATCGCTGCCGCACCTCTTCGATCGCAAGAAGCGCATCGACGAGCCGCACGAGGACGCGGGGCTCGGTCTCGGGCTGTCGCTCGTGAAGCGGCTCGTCGAGCTCCACGGCGGCACCGTCGAGGCGATGAGCGAGGGCTTGAGCCGCGGCGCGACCTTCGTGATCTGCCTGCCCGCGGCCGGCGAGGCCGCGGCGGACGTGATGGCTCCACCTCCCGCGCCGCGTACCGACATGCCGCCGAGCCGGCGAATCCTGATCGTCGACGACAACGACGACGCGGCGCAGAGCCTCGCACTGCTCTTGTCGCACGCGGGTCACGACGTCCGCGCGGTGCGCGACGCGCGTTCCGCGCTCGACTCGGTCCGCACGTTCAAGCCGGACGCCGTGCTCCTCGACATCGGCCTGCCGGATATGGACGGCTGGGAGCTCGCGCGTAAGCTCCGTGCGCAGATCGCAAGACCCGATCTCAAGCTCATCGCGATCAGCGGCTACGGACAGAAGGCGGACCGCCGGCGCTCGCGCGATGCCGGCATCGATCACCACCTCACGAAGCCGGTCGATTACGCGGCGATCGCCGCTTGCCTCTGACGCGGACGGCCGGCGTCAGAGCCCTTTGACTCGGTCCAGGCGAGCCGGCGTACCGCAGTCGGGTTTTGCCTCTGCTCGCCTGGACCGAGTCAAAGGGCTCTGACCCCAGGAGTCCCAGGAACGTCAGCGTCGGTGTCGGTTCCCTCGTGCGCGAATTGCAGCGCCGCGAGGCGCGCGTAGAGCGGGCTCTTCTCGAGGAGCTCCGCATGTGTGCCGATCGCGGCGACGCGGCCACGTTCCATGACGACGATCCGGTCGGCCTTGCGGACGGTCGCCAGGCGGTGCGCGATGACGATCGTCGTGCGGTGCTCCATCAGCCGCTCGAGCGCCTGCTGCACGGCGCGCTCGCTTTCCGCATCGAGCGAGCTCGTCGCCTCGTCGAGCAGCAGGATCGGCGGGTCCTTGAGGAGCGCGCGGGCGATCGCGATGCGCTGGCGCTGGCCGCCCGAGAGCCGCATGCCGCGCTCGCCGAGGAACGTGTCGTAGCCCTCGGGCAGCGCGCGAATGAACTCGTCGGCGGCCGCCGCGCGCGCGGCCGCCTCGATCTCCTCGTCGCTCGCGCCCGGACGTCCGTAGCGAATGTTCTCGCGCACGGTCGCGCCGAAGAGCACGGTGTCCTGCGGCACGAGCCCGATGCGGCGCCGTACGTCGGTAGGATCGACCTGCACGATGTCAACGCCGTCGATCAGGATGCGCCCCGCGCTCGGATCGTAGAAACGAAGGAGCAGCTGGAACGTCGTGCTCTTGCCTGCGCCGGATGGCCCGACGAACGCGACCGTCTCGCCGGGCGCGATCTCGAGCGTGAAGTCATCGAGGGCCGCGACCTCTTGCCGCGACGGATAGCGAAAGGTCACGTGCTCGAACGCGATGCGGCCTTGCCCCGGCTCGGGCAGCGTCAGCGGCCGCTCCGGCGCGCGGATCGAAGGCATTGCGTCCTTGAGCTCGATGAGCCGCTCGAGCGCACCCGCAGCCCGCTGCACCTCGCTCCACATCTCGCTGAGTGATGCCGCGGAGATGCCGAGGAAGCCGGCGTAGAGGAGGAACTGGGAGAGCTCGCCGAACGTGATCGCGCCGCGGACGACCTGATACGCACCGACCCAGAGCACGAGCGTGATCGCGCCGAACACGAGCATCGTCGCGATCGCGGTCAAGATCGCGCGGACGCGCACGCGCCGCACGGCGACGCCGAACGAATGCTCGACGGCTTCCGAGAAGCGGCGCGTCGCGAGCGCCTCGAGCGTGAAGGCCTGGACCGTCTGCATCGCGTTGATCGTCTCGCCTGCGAGCGCGCTCGCATCGGCGATTCGATCCTGCGAATCCCGCGAGAGCCTCCGGACCCGGCGGCCGAGCACGATCAGCGGCACGACGACGACCGGCAGCAACAGCACGATCATCGCCGTCAGCAACGGGCTCGTCAGGACGAGCATCGCGAGCGAGCCCACGAGCGTCAGCGCGGAGCGGAGCGTGATCGAGATGCCGGCACCCGCGATCGACTGCACGAGCGTCGTGTCCGCCGTGAGCCTCGACAGCACCTCGCCCGTGCGCGTGACCTCGAAGAACGCGGGATCCATCCTGATCACGCGTGCGAAGACTTGCGTGCGCAGGTCCGCGACGACGCGCTCGCCGAGCCGCGTGATCAGGTAGTAGCGGAGCGCCGCGGCCGTGCCGAAGGCCGCCGCGGCCGCGATGAACGCGACGAAGTAACGGTCGATCGTCGCAGTGTCGCGGACGACGAGTCCCTCGTCGATCAGGAAGCGCAGCGCGATCGGCAGCGCGAGCTGCGCGGCCGCGGCGACGAGCAGCGCCGCGATGGCGGCCGCGAGCATCGGGAGGTGCGGGGCGAGGAGCTGCGGCAGTGCGCGCAGCGGTTTCAAGGAACGTGCCTTCGGACGTTCCGCAGTGGCAACGGCCATGCTGCCAGCGTAACGTGAAATCGCCGTCGGCGCCGGCTTCGCTCGCGCGCCTTCGACGAACGCGGATCAGGAGGCACGAAATGCATGACGACGGGCGTCTGCCGGGCGGGCTCCGCGCGCGGGCCCGCCGGCCGGAAATTGCGCCGATCCTCGAGCCCGGATCGATCGCGCTGATCGGTGCGAGCGGGCGGCCGGGCTCGCTCGGCACGGTCGTGCTGCGCAATCTCCTCGAAGCCGGCTTCCCGGGCGACGTCTACCCGGTGAACCCGAAGTACGACAGCGTGCAGGGCCTGCGCTGCTACGCGCGGGTCGGCGACATCGGCTGCGCGGCGGACCTCGCGCTGATCGTCGCGCCGGCCCGCGTCGTGCCCGACGTGCTCCGCGAATGCGGCGAGGCCGGGATTCGCGCGGCCGTGATCCTGTCCGGCGGCTTCCGCGAGACCGGCGCGAGCGGCCGCGCGCTCGAGGACGAGACGCTTCGCGTCGCGCGGGCGCACGGCATCCGGTTCATCGGACCGAACTGCCTCGGCGTGCTGCGCCCGGCCGCGAAGCTCAACGCGAGCTTCAGCCAGGCGATGGCGAAGCGCGGACGCGTCGCGCTCGTCTCGCAGTCGGGCGCCGTCTGCACGGCGCTCCTCGATTGGGCGAGCGCGCGCGACATCGGCTTCTCAAACGTGATCTCGACCGGCATCGGCGCGGACGTCGATTTCGGCGAGATTCTCGACTACCTGCTGCTCGATCCCGAGACGCGCGCGATCATGCTGTACGTCGAAGGCGTGCACGACGCGCGCCGCTTCCTGAGCGCGCTTCGCGCCGCGTCGCGCGCGAAGCCGATCGTCGTGATGAAGGTCGGACGCCACGCCGCGGGCGGGCGCGCGGCCGTGTCGCATACCGGCGCGCTCGTCGGCGCCGACGACGTTTTCGAGGCGGCGCTCGATCGAGCCGGCGTCGTGCGCGTGCGCGAGTACGCCGATTTCTTCGCGATCGCCGAGACGCTCCACGTCGGTCTCGTGACCGACGGACCCGCGCTCGCGATCGTGACGAACGGCGGGGGTCCGGCCGTGATGGCCGCGGACTCCGCCGCCGACAAGGGACTCGTGCTCGCGATGCTCGGCGACGCGAGCATCGCGGAGCTCGATCGGCAGCTGCCGTCCGCGTGGTCCCGCGGCAATCCGATCGATGTCCTCGGCGACGCGGACCCCGCGCGATACGCCGCTGCGGTGCGCGTCGCAGCTCGGGACCCCGCGGTCCACGGCGTGCTCGCGATCCTGATTCCGACCGCGCTGACGGATCCTTCCGCGGTCGCCGAGGCCGTCATCGACGAGGCGCGGCGCACGACGAAACCGGTGCTCGCATGCTGGGTCGGCGACGCATCGATGCGTGCGGCGTGGGCGGCGTTCCGGGCCGCGCGAATTCCGGTATTCAAGACGCCGGAAGACGCGATCGAGGCCTTTGCGGCGATCGCCGCGCACAGGCGCAACCAGGAGGAGCTCTTGCAGGTGCCTCCGCCGCAGCGCCTCAAGGACCCGCCGGACACGGAGGCCGCTCGGCGTGTCATCGAGCGCGCACGCGAGGACGGACGCCGCGTGCTCGATCCGATCGAGTCGAAGCGCCTCCTCGCGGCGTTCCATATTCCCGTGCTGCCGACCGCGCAGGCCGCGACCGCGGACGAGGCGGCGGAGCGCGCGAGCGAGATCGGTTTCCCCGTCGCGATGAAGCTCCTGTCGCCCGACATCACGCACAAGACCGACGTCGGCGGCGTGCGCCTCGGCATCGATTCGGAAACCGCTGCCCGCGCTGCGTTCGAAGCGATCGTCGCGTCGGCGTCGGCCGCTCGCCCGGATGCCCGCATCGACGGTGTGCTGCTCGAGCCGATGCATGCGCCGCACCGCGGTCGCGAGCTGATGCTCGGCGTGTCGACCGACGCCGTGTTCGGGCCGGTCATCAGCGTGGGCCTCGGCGGGACGCTCGTCGAGGTCATCGCGGATCGGGCCGTGGGCCTGCCGCCGCTCAACCGCCTGCTCGTCGAGCGAATGATCGAACGGACGCGCGCGGCGAAGGCGCTAGGTCCCTTCCGTGGCGCGCCGCCCGCTAACCGCGACGCGCTCGTCGACGCCGTGCTGCGCGTATCGGAGATGGTCGCGGAGTTGCCGTGGATCAGCGAGCTCGACATCAACCCGCTGATCGTCGACGCGAGCGGGGCGGTCGCGATCGACGCGCGCGTCGTGCTGCGCGATCCGCCCGCGGACGAGCGGCCGTACGCGCATATGGCGATCCATCCGTATCCGAGCGCGCTCGAGCGGCGATGCGTGCTGCGCGACGGCACGCCGCTCTTGATCCGGCCGATCCGACCGGAGGATGCGCCGCTCGAGGCCCGTTTCGTCGCGGGGCTGTCGGAGCGCTCGCGTTATCTCAGGTTCATGTACGTGCTGAAACAGCTCACGCCCGAGATGCTTTCGCGCTTCACGCAGATCGACTACGACCGCGAAATGGCGCTGATCGCGGTCGTCGTCCCGCATGAGGGCGAAGCCCAGCCGGCCGGCGATCCGCGTGCGTCGGACGCCGCGACGGACCATGCCGAGGACGGTGCCGACGCGGAGCAGGTCGGCGTCGCCCGCTACGTCGTCGACGTGGACGGCAAGGAGTGCGAGTTCGCCGTGGTCGTCGCGGACCGCTGGCAGGGCCGCGGCGTCGCGACCCGTCTGCTACGCGAGCTGATCGCGGCGGCGCGCGACCGGCGGCTCGAGCGGATGAACGGCGTCGTGCTGCGCGAGAACGCGAACATGCTCGCGCTCGCGCGGGACCTGGGCTTCGAGCAGCGGCCGCATCCGGACGATCCCGAGCTCGCGCTGATCAGCCTGCGGCTTTAGTGCCGGGCCGGCGACGCTGTGGTAAAAGAAGCAGAAACGCACGCGCCTTGCCACCCGAGGCGCGACGATGGTTCGGGGGACGCGTGGTGCTTTCGCCACGCGATCGGAAACAGGAGGGAATCGCATGCGACGATGGGTGATACCGGGTCTGCTCGCGCCCGTGCTTGTCCTGTCGGGCGACGCTTTCGCCCACCACTCGTTCGCCGCGGAGTTCGATGCGGACAAGCCGATTGCGCTCGAGGGCGTCGTGACGAAGGTCGAGTGGACGAATCCGCACGTCTGGATCTACTTCAACGTTCGCGACGCCGAGACGGGCCAGGTCACGAACTGGGGGGCCGAGCTCGGACCTCCCCATCAGCTGCAGCGGCGCGGCTGGCGGCGTAATACGCTCGAGATCGGCACGGCCATTGCCGTCGACGGCTTCCTCGCGCGGAACGGCACGCCCCGGATGAACGCGCGCAGCATCACGATCACGGCGACCGGCGAAACGCTCGGTACAGGCACGAGCCAGCTCCAGGGCGACTGACGCGGCGGCCCGGCGGCGGTCGTTTCCGGGGCCGCCGCGGATCGTCCTTGACCCGGCGGCAGCGGTCGCCGCTACAATCGCGAGGGGAATAAGAAAACGACCCGCTCCGCGGCAACGCTGACGCGGTCGATATCATGATGCCCGTCGGGCATCTTCACGAGAGGATCTATTGCATGACCGAGCCCGTGCGCTCGCGGACTCCGCGAGAAATCTTCCGTTTCGCATTGTTTGCCGCGGCCGCCGCCGTCTCGGCGACGACCATGGCTCAACCTCCGCGCATACCCGACGGCTACATCGCAGGCGTCGTCGAGAGCGAGAACGGACCCGAGGCCGGCGTCTGGGTCATCGCGGAGACCACCGAGCTCAAGACGCCGTACATCAAGATCGTCGTGACCGACGACGAAGGCCGCTACGTGCTGCCCGAGATGCCGGACGCGACGTATCGCGTGTGGGTCCGCGGGTACGGGCTCGTCGACTCGGAGCCGGTAGAAGGGCGGCCCGGCGATCACGATCTCGCGCTCCGAGCGGTCGTCGCGCCGACGCCGCAGGAGGCGGCCAAGGTCTATCCCGGCGACTACTGGCTGTCGCTGCTCGAGCTGCCGGAAGAGGACGAGTTCCCCGGCACCGGGCCGAGCGGTAACGGCATCTCCCCGTCGATGCAGGAACGCGGTCAGTGGATCCACAACCTGAAGAGCACCTGCAACTTCTGCCACCAGCTCGGCAACGAGATCACGCGCAGGCTGGACCACATGGATCACTTGGGGTTCCAGTCGCACGAGGAGGCGTGGATCTATCGCACGCAGCTCGGCGTGCGCGGCGGTCAGATGGCGGGCGGATTCGCGGCGTTCGGCCAGGAGCGTGCCGCGAAGTTCTTCGCGGACTGGACGCGCCGCATCGAGGCCGGCGAGGTTCCGCCGGCGCCGCCGCGCCCGCAGGGCATCGAGCGCAACGTCGTGATCACGTTGTGGGACTGGGGCGTCGATCACTCGTTCATGCACGACGAGATTGCGACCGACAAGCGCGATCCGACCGTGAACGCGTGGGGACCGATCTACGCGGTGTCGTCGGGGCACGGTAAGCTCACCGTGCTCGACCCGATCGAGCATCTCACGTACGAGCTGACGATCCCGACGCGTGAGGATCCGCGCGTCGTCACGTCGCGCTTCCCGCCGCCGGGCATGCCGTCGAACTTCTGGGGCAACCAGCACATCTGGGGCCTCGAGAACCCGGCCGATCCGCACAACCCGATGATGGACCACAAGGGCAGGGTGTGGATGACGTCGAAGATCCGCAACGAGCAGCCCGCGTGGTGCCGTCGCGGCTCCGGTAACAAGTTCGCGGAGTACTATCCGCTCAACTTCAGCAACCGGCAGGCGTCGTACTACGACCCCGCGACGGGCGAGTTCGTGCTGATCGACACGTGCTTCGCGACGCATCACCTGCAGTTCGACAACGACCCGGACCACACGCTCTACTTCAACGAGCTGCTCGGTCCGATCGTCGGCTGGATCAACACGCGTCAGTTCGACCTGACGCGCGACGAGCAGGCGTCGCAGGGCTGGTGCCCGCAGATCCTCGACACGAACGGCGACGGGAAGATCACGCGGCCGTGGAACCCGGCCGGCGGCGAGTTCGATCCGAGCCGTGACACCGAGGTGCGCTACAACCTGTACTCGATCATCCCGAGCCCGGTCGACGGCTCGGTCTGGGGTGCGTCGGAGGAGTATCCGGGCTATATCGTCCGCGTCGACCGCGGCGACAACCCGCCCGAGACGTGCATCGCGGAGCTCTATCGCGTCCCCGAGGGCGGCATCGATCCGCGCGGCATCGACATCGACACGAACGGTGTCGTGTGGACCGCGCTCGCGGCGAGCAGCCACCTCGCGAGCTTCGACCGCAGGAAGTGCAAGGTGCTGAACGGTCCGGAGACGGTCGACGGCACGCATTGCCCGGAGGGCTGGACGCTCTACAAGACGCCCGGCCCGACGTACAGCAACGCCGACATCCCGACCGACTTCCACTATTACAACTGGGTCGACCAGCACAACATCTCGGGTCTCGGCGAGAACACGCCGTTTGCGACGGGCTCGAATTCCGATGCGCTGCTCGCGCTGAATCCGGAGACGGGTGAGTGGTACACGTTCCGTGTGCCGTATCCGCTCGGCTTCTATCAGCGCGGCATGGACGGGCGCATCGACGACCCGACGCTCGGCTGGAAGGGACGGGCGCTCTACGCGAACTACGGCACGCACCTCGTCTGGCACATCGAGGGCGGCCTGGGCACGAAGGGCAAGCTCGTCAAGATGCAGATCCGCCCGGATCCGCTCGCCCGCTGACCGCGTCGTCGCTCGTGCGGCCGGCGTCTTCGGACGCCGGCCGCATCGTCTTCTTCGAACGTCTGCCTGCCCGTCGGTCGTCCCGCTGAACGGTTGCTTCGTCGGGAAGGCTGCAGACACGAGCGGGCCTCCGCCCTTAAGATCCCGACTGGTCGCCGCCCTCGTCGCGGAGAGCGCCTGCGGAGCGTACCTATGGCGGCCGCGACGGCGGCGTGCTTGACTCGCCCGAGTCGCCTCGTCGCGCGGAGTCGACGCCATGATCGATGCGGTGCTGCTCGCGAGACTCCAGTTCGCGTTCACCGTCACGTTCCATATCCTCTTCCCTGCCTTCACGATCGGGCTCGCGAGCTGGCTCGCGATGCTCGAGTTTCTGTGGTTGCGCACCGGGAAGCCCGCCTACGAGAGCCTGTACCGGTTCTGGGTCAAGGTCTTCGCCGTATCGTTCGGGCTGGGCGTCGTCTCCGGGATCGTGATGAGCTTCCAGTTCGGCACGAACTGGAGCGTCTTCACCGAAGCCTCCGCGAACGTGATCGGGCCGCTGCTCGGCTACGAGGTGCTGACGGCGTTCTTCCTCGAGGCGACGTTCCTCGGGATCATGCTGTTCGGTCTCGGGCGCGTGCCCCGCGGCGTGCATTTCTTCGCGACGCTGATGGTCGCGTTCGGCACGTTGCTGTCGGCGTTCTGGATCCTTGCCGCGAACAGCTGGATGCAGACGCCTGCCGGGTACGTTTACGAGGACGGCGTGTTCTATCCTGACAGCTGGCTCGCGATCATCTTCAACCCGTCGTTCCCGTACCGCTTCCTGCACATGGTCGCCGCGGCGTACCTGTCGACGTGCTTCATCGTCGCCGGCGTTGCCGCGACGTATCTGCTGCGCGGCCGCTTCCCGCGCCGCGCCGGCCTGACGCTCAGGCTCGCCGTGATCTTCGCGAGCATCGTCGTGCCGCTGCAGATCGTGATCGGCGACCTGCACGGGCTCAACACTCAGGAGCATCAGCCGATCAAGGTCGCCGCGATGGAGGGCAACTGGGAGTCGCGAACGAACGCTCCGCTGCTCCTCTTCGCGATTCCGGACGAGGACGCCGAGCGCAATCGCTTCGAGATCGCCATCCCGGGTCTCGCGAGCCTGATCCTGCAGCACGACTTCGACGGCCGGATCGCGGGCCTCACGGATGTCCCGCCGGACGAGCGTCCCCCGGTCGGATGGGTGTTCTATTCGTTCCGGGTCATGGTCGGGATCGGGCTCTTGATGCTGTTCGCCGCGTGGGCCGGCCTCTATCACCTGTGGCGGGGCACGCTCGAAACGACGCGCTGGCTCCTCACGCTCTTTCGCTGGATGACGCCATCGGGTCTGATCGCGGTTCTCGCCGGCTGGTTCGTGACCGAGATCGGCCGGCAGCCGTACCTGGTCTACGGGATGATGCGCACGTCCGAGGGCGTCTCGCCCGTGCCCGGCGCGAGCGTCGGCACGTCGCTCGCGCTCTTCGTCCTCGTCTACGGCGTCGTCTTCGGCGCCGGCCTGTACTACGTGCTGAAGCTGATCCGGCACGGACCCGTCGAGGTCGAGCGCCCGGCTCGGGAAGGGGAGGCGACGGTGCGCAGGCCGCTGTCGGTCCCGGCGGACACGATCGAGGATCCGACCTGATGGAAGGGGACTGGCTGCCGCTCGTCTGGCTGCTCCTGATCGCGTTCGCGATTTTCATGTACGTGCTGCTCGACGGGTTCGTGCTGGGTGTAGGCATCCTGTTTCCGTTCGCACGGTCCGACGCCGACCGCGACGCGATGATGATGTCGGTCGCGCCGATCTGGGACGGTAACGAGACGTGGCTCGTCCTCGGCGTCGGCGGGCTCCTCGCCGTGTTTCCGGTCGCGTACGCGATCGTGCTGCCCGCGCTCTACCTGCCGTTCATCTTCATGCTGCTCGGGCTGATCTTTCGCGGCATCGCGTTCGAGTTCCGCTTCAAGGCCGACAAGAGCAAACCGATCTGGGACCGCTCCTTCCAGATCGGCTCGATCGTTGCGACCTTCTTCCAGGGCGTCGTGCTCGGCTCGTTCGTGCGCGGCTTCGCCATTGAAGGGGGCACGTTCGTCGGCGGTGCGCTCGACTGGCTCGCGCCGTTCAGCCTGCTCGTCGGCGTGGCGCTCGTGCTCGGCTACGCGCTCCTGGGCAGCACGTGGCTGATCATCAAGGCGCCGGGCGATCTCGAGGACTGGGCGCGCAGAATCTCGGTCAGGCTCCTCTTCGCGGTGCTCGCGGCGATCGCGCTGATCAGCGTCTGGGTCGCGTTCCTGAACGAGACGATCCAGGCACGCTGGTTCTCGCTGCCGAACTTCTATGTGCTGTCGCAGGTGCCGCTCGCGACGGCCGTGACCGGTTTCCTGCTGTGGTATACCGCGACGAAAGGATATCGGCTCGCCCCGTTCGTGCTGACGATGGTCCTGTTCACGCTCGGCTATCTCGGCCTCGCGATCAGCCTGTGGCCGAACATCGTCCCGCACGAGATCCCGTACTGGGAGGCCGCGGCGCATCGGGACTCGCAGCTCTTCGTGCTGGTCGGCGCGATCATCACGCTGCCGGCGATTTTCTTCTATACGACCTATTCGTATTACGTCTTTCGCGGCAAGGTCCAGCGCGATCTGACGTATTGACGTCGCACGACGCATCGCCTTGACACGGCGGAAGCCCTCCCGTGAACATGACGGCGGCTCGGGGAGGGGCCGTGCTTCGATGTCGACGTCAACGAACGAATACGACGCGATCGTCGTCGGTTCCGGGATATCGGGCGGCTGGGCAGCGAAGGAGCTGACCGAGAACGGGCTCACGGTGCTGCTGCTCGAGCGGGGCAAGAACGTCGAGCACGTCAAAGACTACGTGAACGCGTTCAAGGGGCCGTGGGAGTATCCGCACCGGGGGCGTCGCACGCGGGCGATGGAAGAGGCGTACCCGGTGCTGCGCCGGGACTATCCTCTCAACGAGAAGAACCTCGACTGGTGGGCATCGGACCAGGATTCGCCGTACACCGAGATCAAGCGCTTCGACTGGTTCCGCGCGTACCAGGTCGGCGGCCGCTCGCTGCTCTGGGGCAGGCAAAGCTATCGCCTGAGCGACTTCGATTTCGAGGCGAACGCGCGCGACGGCGTCGGCACGGACTGGCCGATTCGCTACGCGGATCTCGCACCGTGGTACGACCACGTCGAGCGCTTCGCGGGCATCGCCGGCTCGCGCGAAGGGCTGCCGCAGCTTCCGGATGGCGAGTTCCAGCCGCCGATGCCGCTCAACTGCGGGGAGGCGCTCGTCGCGCGCCGCCTCGAGAACCTGTTCGACGGGCGTCGCAGGATCATCCCCGGACGCGTCGCGAACCTGACGCGACCGCTGCCTGGACGCTCGCCGTGCCAGTATCGCGACGCATGCTCGCTCGGCTGCCCGTACGGCGGTTACTTCAGCACTCAATCGTCGACGCTGCCGGCCGCGATGGCGACGGGCCGCCTGACGCTCGAGCCCTTCTCGATCGTGACCGAGGTGCTCTACGACCGCGACCGCCGCCGTGCAATGGGCGTGCAGGTGCTCGACGCCGTGACCGAGCGCGTGACGGAGTACCGTGCGCGGATCATTTTCCTCTGCGCGTCGACGCTGAACACGACGTGGATCCTGATGCGCTCGGCGACGGACGTATGGCCCGGCGGGCTCGGGTCGAGCTCCGGCGAGCTCGGCCACAATCTGATGGATCACCACTTCCGGGTCGGTGCCGACGGCGATCTCGAAGGGCTCGACGACCGTTACTACTACGGGCGCCGGCCGACCGGTTTCTATATTCCGCGCTACCGGAACCTGTTCGGCGACCGACGCGAGTATCTGCGAGGCTTCGGTTACCAGGGCAGCGCGAGCCGGCGAGGCTGGGATCGCGCCGTCGGCGAGCTCGGCATCGGCGCCGCGTTCAAGGATCGGATCGCCGAGCCGGGCGGCTGGCGGATCGGGGCGACGGCGTTCGGCGAGATGCTGCCGAATCACGCGAATCGCGTGTGGATCGACGAGTCGCGGCGCGACAAGTGGGGCCTGCCGGTGCTCGCGATCGACTGTGAGCTCGGCGAGAACGAGCGGCTGATGCGCCGCGACATGATGAACGACATGGCCGAGATGCTCGAGGCGGCCGGCGTCAAGAACGTGCGGACCTACGAGTCGGATTACGCGCCGGGCATGGGCATCCACGAGATGGGCACGGCGCGCATGGGCCGCGACCCGCGCACGTCCGTGCTGAACGAATGGAACCAGGTCTGGGACGCGCCGAACGTGTTCGTCACGGACGGCGCATGCATGCCGTCGTCCGGTTGCCAGAATCCGTCGTTGACCTACATGGCGCTGACGGCGCGAGCGGCCAATCATGCCGTCGAGGAGCTGCGCCGGCGCAACCTGTGACGGCATGTGATCGCGGAACGAAGGAGTATCCATGCAGACGGAGTCGAAGCCGCAGGCGCCCGCCGTCCGGCTGTGGACGCGCCGGGAAGCGATCGAGCGCGTCGTCATGCTGCTCGGCGGCACGGCGCTCGTCGGCCACAGCGCGATGCTCGCCGGATGCGCGACGCCGCGTGCCGTCGACGACGCGGCGACCGACGGCGTCGCAGTGCTTTTCACCGACGACGACATCGCGCTGCTCGACGAGATCGCAGACACGATCCTGCCCGAGACGGATACGCCCGGCGCAAAGGCCGCGGGCGTCGGCCCGTTCATCGCGCTGATGGTCGCGGACACGTACACGGAGCGGGACCAGCGCGTGTTCAAGGCGGGCCTGCGTGCGCTCGACGACGAGGCTCGCGTCCGTTACGGCGTCGGCTTCGCCGCGGCGAGCCCGGCCGAGCGCGTCGCGCTCCTCGAGCGGCTCGACGCCGAGCAGCTCGAGTACATGCGCCACAGGCCGGACGGCGAGCCGGCGCACTACTTCCGAATGCTCAAGGAGCTGACGCTCCTCGGCTACTTCACTTCGGAGATCGGCTACACCCGGGCGATGCGCTACGTCGAGACCCCGGGACGCTTCGACCCGTGCGTGCCGTACGCGCCGGGCGACAAGATCTGGGCACCCCACGCGTGAGCGGACGAGACGCGCTCGAGCGGCAGCCGGCCGACGTTCCGGTCGAGCAGACGGCCGCGGACGCAGGCGTGCCCGAGGCCAGCGCGGCGCGCGCGCGTCGAGTTGCCGGGTGCGCCGCCGTCGGGCTTGCGCTCGTTGCGGTCGCCGCGGCGACGATCGGTGCCGCGCAGGATGCGCCGGCCGAGGATTGGTTTCCGCTCTTCAACGGCCGCGACCTCGACGGCTGGGTCGTGAAGATTCGCGGCCACGAGCTCGGCGACAACTTCGCGCAGACCTTCCGCGTCGTGGACGGTCTCCTGACGGTCTCGTACGACGGCTACCGCGACTTCGCCGGCCGGTTCGGACATCTCTTCTATCGCACGCCGTTCTCGCACTATCGACTGCGGGTCGAGTACCGCTTCGTCGGCGAGCCCGGACCCAACGTCGAGGCATGGGCGCACCGAAACAGCGGCGTGATGCTGCATGCGCAGCCGCCCGAGACGATGCCGCGCGAGCAGGATTTCCCGATTTCGGTCGAGTTTCAATTCCTCGGCGGGCTCGGCGACGGGGTGCCGCGGCCGACGGGTAGCGTGTGCTCGCCGGGCACGCACGTGGTCTATCGCGGGCGGCTCGACGAGACGCATTGCATCCGCTCGTCCGCGCCGACGATCGACGGCGACCGCTGGGTCATCGCCGAGGCGCTCGTGCTCGGCGGCGAGCGGATCGTGCATTACATCGACGGCGAGCCGGTGCTCGAGTACGGCGGCGTCGTCTTCGGCGGCGGCGTCGTGTCGGGCCATCGCGCGGAGATGAAACGGGACGGCGAGCCGCTCGAGCAGGGTCACATCGCGCTGCAAAGCGAGGGCCACCCGATCCAGTTTCGCCGTGTCGAGCTCTTGAATCTCAAGGGCTGCACGAATCCCGAGTCGCCCGCGTATCGCAGCTACCTCGTTGCGGCCGACCCGGAAGCATGCTGACGGCGGCGGAGGGGAGTCGTTTCCGTGCCCGGGAGCAGCGCGAGACGAGCTCCAACCGGGCGCCGTCATCGCGTCTCGTCGATCACGACCTTGACACCGGGTTGCGCGACGCAGATCGTGGTCGCCGTTCCGATCCACCACGAGTCCCTGAGGAGAGAACGGGAATGACGCAGCAGAACGATATTGCCTCGACCGTATCCGAAGCCGGCGCGCCGGACGCCGAGCAGCGTCAGTGGGCATTCTTCGCCCATCTGTCCGCGCTTGCCGGCATCGTCATCCCGTTCGGCAACCTGCTCGGCCCACTGATCATCTGGCAAATCAAGAAGGACACGATGCCGTTCGTCGCGGATCAGGCGAAGGAGGCGTTGAACTTTCAGATCACCGTATGCATCGCGATCGTCGTGAGCATCGTCCTCTTCGTCGTGTTGATCGGAATGCTGCTGCTGCCTCTCGTCGGGCTCGCCGCGCTCATCCTGACGCTCATCGGAGCGGTCAAGGCGAACAACGGCGAGAGGTATCGCTATCCGTTCACGCTACGGCTGATCAGCTGAAGAGGCAGGGTCCGTCATCGGGCACCGGCGGCCCGGCTCGCGGCGACGATCGGCCCGGAGCTTGGCAACGGGACCCGCGGCACGGTACGGTCGGGGCTCACGTGTGACACGGTTCCACGGGGTGCCCCGATGCGTCCGGCAACCGATTCGGAAGCTTCGGCGCCGCTGTCTCTCGCTCTCTTGCTCGTCGGGTGGACGGCGGGTCTCGCCGCACACGGCGCGGAGCCGAACGCGCTGACGGACGCCGAGCGCCGGGCGGGCTGGATCCTGCTTTTCGACGGCCGGACGCTCGACGGCTGGCGCGGGTATAACCGCGCCGAGCTCCCCGAAGGCTGGGCCGTCCGGGACGGCGCGCTCGCACGTGTCGGTCCGGGCGGCGACATCATCACGGAGTCGCAGTACGGCGACTTCGAGCTCGCGCTCGAGTGGAAGGTCGGCCCCGGCGGTAACAGCGGCATCTTCTACCGCGCCGAGGAGGGACACGAATGGATCTACCAGAGTGCCCCGGAGATGCAGGTGCTCGACGACGCGGGGCACCCTGACGGCCGGGATCCGCTGACGAGCGCCGGTGCGAGCTACGGCCTCTATCCCGCGCCGCGCGGCGTCGTCCGCGCCGCCGGGGAGTGGAACGAAGCGCGGATCGTCGCGGTCGGCCACCGCGTCGAGCACTGGCTGAACGGTGTCAAGATCGTCGAGTACGAGCTCGGCAGCCGGGAGTGGGAAGAACGCGTCGCCGCGAGCAAGTTCGCCGAATGGCCCGCGTACGGCCGAGCGCGCAGGGGGCATATCGGGCTCCAGGATCACGGGGATCCGGTGTGGTTCCGGAGCATCAAGATTCGGCCGATTCGGCCATGATCAAGTAAAATTGACGCACGCCGGACGCCGGCGGCGATATAACCCCTCGCATGAGCCCGGGGCACGAGGACCCTCGTGCCGGTGATACAAGAAGGGGGCAGGAGGAAGGATGAGGACAACCGCTGGGAAGGCAACGGCCTTGGCCGTGGCGTCCGTGCTCGGGGGAGCAGCGGGAGCCCAACAGACAGCGCAGATCGATTTCGTCAGCGTCGGCCGCGGTGCGCCGATGGTCGCCGACCTTCGCGAGTACGAGGTCGTCGGCGCGACCATCGAGCGCGGCCCGGGAGGCGGCCGGTTCATCGGGTCTGCGCGGAACGGCGAAGTGCCCGAAGGCATCGAGCCGTTGCCCGTCGATCTCTTCACGACGAAGGACTTCTACCAGGATCGGCACCTTTGGAGCGATCCGCGCTACTTCCGCTGTAACAGCCCGGTCGCGATCGAGGAGCAGTGGGGCGCCAATCCGGGCAGCGGCGTGATCGGCGACGACCCGCCCGCGACGGCCGCGTGGGGACACTGCGATCGGGATTATCCCCGCGAAGCGATCGTGAGCCCGTATCCGTTCAAGACGGCGCAGGAGCACTACGAGGCGCTGCTCGAGGAGACGAAGCAGCGCGGCGGGCCGACC